>CAYJLR010000174.1:0-3958 GCA_964370895.1 uncultured Akkermansia sp.
GGAAAGTGAGTGTACGGGTGACCGTACCGAGGGTTCGAATCCCTCCCTGTCCGCTAAATAAAAATCCTCGAATCTTTAGAGATTCGAGGATTTTTTGTGTGCCTAATTGAGGTGTATGAAAACGTGACTCAGCTTTCCCTTAATCATGCATCAGCAGTGCTCCCTCGCACTGGCGCATCACATCTGCTAGAGCACCCGCTCTCTTATTAGGAGGGTAGCCGTACCTATTAAGCAGACGCTTGATCGCGCGGCGCATCTTCGCCTGCGCATCCTCCTTGAAGTGCCAGTCAATCGTACGATTCCTATGCAGCGTCTCCACGAGCTCACGCGTGAGCAGGATCATGTCCTCGCGTTCGTCATCAGACAGCTTGTCGAGAGGGCGGGTGAGAATATCATAGAAGCCTAGCTCCTCTTGGGACAGTCCTATATCCTCCCCCTCCTTGCTCTGCTCCATCTGCTCATGCGCCAGTCCTAGAAGCTGGTTGAGAATCTCCTCACTCGTGATATGTCCCTGATAGTAGGACTTCATAGCATCCTTTAAGCGCTTAGACATCTCCTCCGCACGCAAGTAATTCGTGCGCTGGTACTCGCGCAGCTTATCCTTCAGCAGTTCCTCAAGGAGCAGCACCGCTATATTCTTATGCTTCATACCAGCGAGCTTCTGCAAGTAAGCAGGATCGAAGAGATTCACCACATCGCCTGAGCCCTCGAAGAGATTCTGCACACCCTCACTCTTAATACTCTGCCTGAGCATCTGAGAAATCGTCACATTCAGTCGCTGTAGAGCCGCCGCACTGCTCCCACCCTTCTGCTCCATACGCACCAGACAAGTACGCACCGCGATAAAATAAGCCATACAGCCACGCTCCGACTCCTCTAAGAAACTCGCACACAACCCGCCAAAACGAGCCAACACATGACTCGCCTCAAGGAAGGGAATCTTACGGCTAGCCTCCTGCGACTGCTCCAGCATATAGTCCACCCCATCACGTATCAACTGACTACGCAGATACGCCCCCTCATCACTCCCATCCGCCGAGAGGAAGTCTCTATAATCAAAACCATGGAAGGCATGCGCACAGCTCTCCAGCGCCTCACGCACACGCTTCAGCGCGACCTGCTCCACATTCATCTCACCATAAGACAGCTGATCACGAGCCGTATAATCATGCATCGCCTCCTTCAGCGCCCGCGCGATCCCTATATAATCCACCACGAGCCCCGCCTCCTTATCCCTGTACACACGATTCACACGCGCTATCGCCTGCATGAGATTATGCCCCTGCATAGGCTTATACACATACATCGTCGACAGAGACGGCACGTCAAAGCCCGTCAGCCACATATCCACCACGATCACCACCTTCAGCGGACAGGGCGACGACACATCCTCATCCTTGAAGCGCGTCGCCAGAGCCGCACGCTGCGCATCACCACCGATGATAGACTTCCACTCAGGCGAGTCATTCTTCCCCGAGCTCATCACCACCGCCAGCTTGCCCCCCTGCGGATCATCCGTAGGAGAAGCCCAGTCAGGACGCAGCGCGAGTAAGCGAGCACGCATCTTCATCGCGATCTCACGCGAGTACGCCACGATCATCGCCTTCCCCGACTGCTCATACTGGCGACCATCCTCATAATGCGCGACGATATCCGCACAGAGCGACTCTATCGTCTCATCCGCCCCGAGAATAGCCTCGAGATTCCCCAGCTCCTGCTTACTTCTTTGAAGATCCAGCTCCGAGATCTCCCCCTCAGCAGCAGCCTCATGATAAAGCGCATCCAGCCGCTGCAGCGTAGGCTCATCTAGCCTCAGCTGCATCACACGACTCTCATAATACACAGGACGCGTCGCGCCATCCTCCACCGCCTGCGTCATATCATACACATCCACATAATCACCGAACACCGAGCGCGTCGAGCGGTCCTTCTCCGATATAGGCGTGCCAGTAAAGCCGATCAGCGTCGCATGAGGCAGAGCGAGGCGCAAGCGGCGCGCCGCGCCCACCACCCTGTGGCCATCCTCCGTCACCCTCTCACGGAAGCCATACTGACTGCGATGCGCCTCATCTGCCATCACGATCACATTACGACGCGTCGAGAGACAATGCTCATCCTCACTCAGCTCAGACGACCAGTCAAACTTCTGAATAGTCGTGAAAATAATCCCCCCCGCCCTGCGACCACGCAGCAGCTCTCCCAGATGCTCGCGGCTCTCCGCTTGCATCGGATCAGCACATAGGAAATCCCCACACTTCGCAAACTGGCGGAACAGCTGCCCATCCAGATCATTACGATCCGTCACCACCACGAGCGTCGGATTCGAAAGCGCAGCACTACGCATCAGCTGCCGCGCATAAAACACCATAGACAGCGACTTCCCGCTCCCCTGCGTATGCCAGAACACCCCCGCACGCCCATCAGTCCCATGCGCCTGCACGGTAGACTCTAGCGCACGACGCACCGCAAAATACTGGTGATAAGCAGGCAGGATTTTCACATCTTCAGAGAAGCAGATAAAGTTCTTCACCACATCCAGCAGCCGCGCATGAGACAGCAGCCCCTCCATATGCACCTCCCACGCGCGAGACGGCAGCCTAGACGCGTCCCCCTGCGCGCTCTTCCACTCCATGAAGCGATCAGCAGAGGCAGAAATCGTGCCCGACTTCGTGACAGCCATATCAGAGCATATGCAAAAAGCATTATACGCGAATAACTGAGGTATCACCTCCTTATAGCCCTGTATCTGGTGATAAGCTTCCAGAGGATCGATTCGCTCATCGGAGGGGGATTTTAGCTCGATGACGACGAGCGGAAGCCCATTGACAAAGATGAGCACATCAGGACGGCGTGTCACCTCATGCCCCTGTGCGTCATAACCACGCACGACCCACTGATTCACCGCGAGAAAGTCATTATTCGTAAGCTTATTCTCATCAAGCAGGCGCACATGCTCATGCTTCTGCTCACCCTCATGCACATAGGAAACCGCCATGCCTTCTTGAAGAAAGCGATGCAGGCGTTTGTTTTGCAGGATGAGCTGATCTTGCGGGAGCTCGACGAGATTGCTAAAGGCCGCCTCGATGGCCGCAGCTGGCAGGCTTGGATTGATTCGCTCGATGGTAGTACGCAGCCTATCTACGAGGACGACTTGCCTATAGTCGTCATTCAATCGAGGGATATCAGCTCCATGCAGGGTGCTATAGCCTAATTGCGTTTGCAGGAAGTAGAGTAGCGCACGTTCAAAGTCAGATTCGTAGAAAGAAGACACGGAAGGAGTTAGGAGTTAGGATTGCTTAGTGCTTGAATAATTGTGGTAGTAGAGTATCTCTAGCATTAGCCAATAACGTTATTTCTTTTAAGTTTGCTTGTATCTGCTGGATTAATAAACGGCACGCAAACTGAAAGTTTTCTAAATTTTTTGTGTCAGGTTTTGCAAAAAAATAGTTCATAATTTGCCTCTTATCGCCTCGTGGCATTTTTGTTCCACGTGAGCCTGCGACAACATAAGCGAAGAACTCTTCTTGTTTAAGTAAATAATAAAGAAATATATTCGTGTCTTTTCTATTACCTGTGAAGCAAAGTACATCATTTGAGCAGCCTCCACTCCGATCTGCTAGCCAAATTTTTTGAAAATAGGGTCGTATATTTGAAATTAATATATCACCCGATTTATAAGAAGTAACAGTATTTACTTTAGGTAAAGATGTTGCTTCTACCATACCTTTCTGCCCCACTAACATGTTATCTGTAGAGATATAACTATTAATTTGAATCGTACCAGTTTTTGCTTTTCTATGAGAATAAGAGCAGAAGTCTTGCAGTTTGCTTACTTCCCACTCATCAGGAATCGGACCCAGGGGCGAATCTTTCATCTTCCCACCACTGGAGCGGTAGGGTTTCCCCTTGGCATCGGGGAACTCAAAGTCGATGAACCAATGCTTGAAAAGTGCCGCAG
>CAYJLR010000175.1:0-3936 GCA_964370895.1 uncultured Akkermansia sp.
TCATTACTTACGGATTCCCAGAGGGAGATGTAGCAGCTACACCAAGAAAGAGTGTTGAAGAGATCACGCGCTTCTTGACTCAGGAGGAGCTCTCGTAATTCGCAGCGCGAAATCACGAAGGGATTTTTCAGCGTATCTTTTTCATTTTCGACGTAGCATAATAGCTTATTCGATGAGAAAAGGGTAAAAATAGTGCAGCACCACCTTGTATCCATCAGGTGGTGCTGCTTTTTTCGCATTGGAGCTATTTCATACACTTAGAATCTCTTCCTCCCTAAGCGAAAGGGGATTTTATTGTGCATATAATAGGCGATGATGATACCTGAAGGCTTCAGGTCAAAGGGATGCCCAGTAGAGCTCCTCCCCTTATCAAACTCCAAGTTAGCTTCACCCCTTTGGATCTTTAATAAGTGAGGGAATCGCTTCGAGGTATCAATGATGTTACCTTTCCCACCTGTGCGTCCCATTTGAATCGCATTTCCACGTTGCAAATTTACCTTAGGAAGAGCGACGAGTTTTTTGATTGTCTCTTCTTCCTCTTGAGTGAAAGCATCATTCTCGATATTCAGCGTGATCGTTGAGCTGCGTTCTTGATTATCCTTGATATGGACAGTGTAGGAAGATCCATTCCGCTGGAACTTAATATCTCCTATAGTCTTAGGCAAGCCCAAGCCTACTCTCCCCGCTATCATCGAGTCCCTGCTTGTTACAGGCATGTAGATGCAGTGCCAGACCTCCTTACCGTCATGCTTTGCGAGAAGTGATATGGACACTTCTTTATAAGGCTCTGCATCGGAGTCTATCTTATAGAAGTCCATCACGAAGAGCTGAATTGTCAGAATTGTTGGCATGTCAAACTCCTCTGGCAGGAGCTTGCGGTACAAGGCTCTATCCTTCGTGTGATAAAAGACAAAGACACCATCATTTTCCAGATACTTGTAGGCCTTATTACTATCCCCACGATCTCGACGGATATCCCACGAGCTAGGTGTATCTTCATTGACTTGAGAGAATGCAGGATAGCTCCCCCATAGAAAGAAGCTTAATACGAGGGATTTTCTCAAACAGGCGGCACTAATATTCATCGTGCGTATTCCTTTCTCTTAGTGGCGATGCGATACGCGTCTAGCGGTGCGACGCGCGACACGACGGCTCGCGGGAACAGCAGCCCTAGTCGCCACTGGTGTAGCTGGAACCACAGCAACAGGGGCTACCGCGACTGGTGCTGGGCGGACCACCACGACTGGAGCTGGTACGGGTTTCACGACCACACACTTTGGAGGTGTATGTACGACGACGGTGGCTGCGGAGCTCTGCGCTAGGAGAGCGACAGCTGTGAGTGTAATGCTAAAAATGATTTTCATAATATGGGTATACGTGTTTATGGTGTATTAACTGCGGGCGTTTCGTGCGGCATCGCGTTCGCTAGCATCTACTTTCCCGTCTCCATTACGATCGAGACGCTTGAGCAATGCTTGCTTCGCAGCAGCGCGCTCCTCAGCATTGAGTTTGCCATCTCCATCTTTGTCGAAGTGCTTGCGCATTTTTTCGCGTTGCACAGAATCGAGTTTATCTGTTGATTCAGCACAGCTTAAGGAGACAAGAGTCATGCTGAATATAAGGGCTATTTTTTTCATCTTGATGTGGGAGTTAAGCCTGTTGTATGAAGCGTGCACGTAGAGACTCTCTCACGGCTTTTCTTTCTTCAGAATCGAGTATATTATCTCCATTCTTATCGAACTTGCGCATCAATGCCTTCCTGACAAAGCTACGTCGTTCACTGCGTAGTGTGCCGTCACCATCACGGTCAAATCGAGCGATGATAGCCTGTTTTGCGTCAGCTCGCTCTTCTGACGAGATTGTACCATCACTATCAGAATCGAAGCGCGCGATCAATGCCTGCTTCACCGCAGCTCGTGTCTCAGCATCGAGAATGTGCTTTTCTTCTCTCGTCTCACTCTGACTTTGTGTATCACTTGCGACAGCTACGAAGACTGGTGCAAGCGCGAGAGCTATTAATATCAGTGTACTTTTCATATTTTTCTTTCTATGATGCAGCCCCCAGATAGGGCTTGATTGCAGTATAGGCGCAAAGAAAAATAATTAAAGCGAGAAGTGACGACTTGAAGAAAAGTAGTGATGAATGAAGTCTAAGAGAGAGTATCCGTGTAGGATTTACTGATCGGCAGAGTGACTCCTGCGACGAGAACCTCTGTCTTATTATAGGAATCAAGTAGCTCGGTATTAATAATATAGGATCGATGTATCCTCTTAAACTGTGGGGATGGAAGAAGAAGCTCGGCTTCTTTCATCTTCATCTGTGGCAGATAAGATGTCTTCTTCGTATGGATTTTAACATAATTCCCTAGAGCCTCGAGATAGATAATATCTTCAACGGCAATGAGTACATTACGATAGTCGATCTTCACAGGAATAGTCAGTTTCGCTTCTAGCTCTTGCAGCAGCTCTATAGCCTTGTTCACTGCTTTTTCAAAGCGCTCAAAATCATAAGGTTTGAGCAGGTATCCTACCGTATTGTATTGATAGCTATCAATAGCATACTCGGGGTAACCTGTTGTGAAAATGATGTAGGGTAATTTGTTCACTTCCGCTGCGATCTCAAATCCCATCATCTCAGGCATATTGATGTCGAGAAAGAGTATCTCTACCCTATTCTCACGCAGGTATTGCATCGCCTGCGCAGGGCTGTTAAAGCAGTGCAAGTCGATCAGAGGAATAGAATCACAGAATGTCTTAATGATATCCAGCGCTATGGGTTCATCGTCTAGGGCGACACATTTAATCTTTTTCATCAATGCTTTATGATAAGGTCTACGTGATAATATCCATCTTGCTCACTTGTCGTGAGTTCATAGCAATTCGGATAGAGGAGTTCGAGGCGTTGCCGCGCATTTGCTATACCTGTAGCGGTGCTATTCTCTCGCCTTTTTTCTAAAATAATAGCGTTATGCGTGCTCAGATGTAGAGTCTTCTCATCTGCTTTTAGAGTGATCACGATGTCTTCTTCCTTTTGCGAACTCGCGCCATATTTAAAAGCATTTTCGTAAAAGGTAATCAGCAACATGGGAGGAATATCAAACTCAGCTTTCAGCTCTACATCATAATGCAATTTTGTATTCAAGGGCAAGCGCAGCTTCTGCAACTCAACGTAACGTCCCAGATATGCTAATTCTTGAGTGATACTGATACGTTCACGCTTTGCATCGGTGAGAACATAGCGCATCATATCAGACAGTGAAATGATGGCACGGGGAACCTTTTCACTCTTTGCCAGAGAGAGCCCGTAAATAGCATTCAAACTATTGAAGAAAAAATGCGGTGTCATCTGCGACTTCAGCATAGTTAATTCAGCTTGTAAGCGAGCCTGTGCTATCTTCTGACGCTCGTATGCCAGAGCGGCGAAGTGATAAATCATACTCATAGCAATGGTCAGTCGCAGCATAGAGCGGAAGATGAAGTTCACGCGCAGTTGCTGAAATCTCGCTAGAGCCTCATAATCCGCGCCTAAATCCAGCCATATCAAAACTTGAGGTATCTTATAAAAACCGAGGAAGGCTAGAAGCAGAAAGAGAATGTAGAAAAAGTAACGCTTGCTCATGCACAGCTCATAGCTGACCACAAAGAGAAAGAAGAGATAGACACAGGCTGTGATATAGTAATAAGGGACGAGATCCCAAGCTAGTTCAAAGGCAGAAA
Organism: uncultured Akkermansia sp.; assembly: GCA_964370895.1. GTDB lineage: Bacteria > Verrucomicrobiota > Verrucomicrobiia > Verrucomicrobiales > Akkermansiaceae > Akkermansia. The sequence goes on from CAYJLR010000175.1 coordinate 3,718, forward strand.
ATCCCGATGGCAAGCCCACAGCAATGAGCAGCCATACAACTGAAAGAATAAGAAATCTCCGCACAGACTTTACATACCTTGTCACGGGAAGTTATTTTAAGATAAATCATCTCAGAAATAAAGAACAGATTTCTGGAGGGAGAGTTCTCGTAATTCGCAGCGCAAAATCACGAAGGGATTTTGCGACGTATTTTTTTCATTTTCGACGGAGCATAATGG
>CAYJLR010000176.1:0-3931 GCA_964370895.1 uncultured Akkermansia sp.
CCCACATTGTGGGAGACACGAGCTGCCATAGGAACTGCCGACACGCCAGCGGAACCGATGAGTGGGTTGATAGGATTCTTCTTCCAGCCTGGTACCATGTTCATGAGCTGAGCACAGATGAGACCTGCGCAGGTAGCGACGATGAAGGCGATGACACCGAGGACGATGATGAGGAATGTTTCGAACTGCAAGAAGCGGTTACCCTGCATCGTGAGACCGACAGACACACCGAGGAAGATGGTCGTGATGTTCAGCAGCTCATTCTGAGCGCAGCTCACGAGGCGTTCTGTGACTTGGCTTTCGCGCAGGAAGTTACCGAACATGAGCATACCGAGCAGCGGAGCAGCATCAGGGCAGAGCAAGATGGTCACGATGGTCACGGTGAAGGCGAAGAATAGCTTCTCACCCTTCGAGACCTGACGCAGACTCTTCATCTTAATCTTTCTCTGTGCCTCCGTCGTCAGCAGCTTCATGAATGGCGGCTGAATCAGCGGCACAAGTGCCATGTATGTGTATGCTGCTACAGCGATAGCACCGAGGAGCTCTGGAGCCATCTTAGATGCGAGCAAGATAGAGGTAGGACCGTCTGCACCACCGATGATACCGATCGCGGATGCCTGCTCACGGGTGAAGCCCAGAGCCATCGCGGAAAGGAAGGTGAATGCGACACCACCCTGTGCAGCAGCTCCGAGAAGCAGTGCCTTAGGAGAGGCGAGTAGAGGACCGAAGTCTGTCAGCGCACCCACACCGAGGAAGATGATGGGAGGGAAGAGCTCCATCTTAATGCCTTGACCGATGGTATCAAAGAGACCGCCATGCAGCGTGAGGAAGTATTCTCCAGCTCTCTGACCTTCGATGTCGTACTTACCCTTGATTGTCGTACCATTAGCATCTTTAGCAGCGGTAGCGACCATTTCTTCGTTCATCGCAGTTTCATACTTAGCTGCTTCTTCGGCGCTGAGGCCTTCAGGAGCTTTCGCATGTCCGTGTTCAAAGCGGATGAGAGTAGCCTTCAAGAAGCCTACGTCATTCATCGTGCTATGCTCGACTTTCTTGTCCTCAGAGATAGAGACGATTTCGCGCTGAGCTTGCGTGATGACCATGCCATTATCAGGGATATTGGCGATGAGTGCACCGAAGGCGATGGGGATCATGAGGAGAGGCTCAAACTGCTTCACCACGCCCATGAAGAGCATGACGATCACAACGAGCCACATGACCATCATCTGCCAAGTCAGGGCGAGTACGCCCATACCTGATGCAAAGTCAAGCAGTGATTGTGTTAATCCGTCCATATAATATGTCTAGAAAAAATAATTAGTGTTTACCTCTCGCACGCAGAGCTGCCTAGGCGGCAGAGCGCGGCGTGCGAAAGCCAGACTCGAGGGGGATTAGGAGATGAAGGCGAGTGCCTGACCTTCTGTTACTGTATCGCCAGGAGCGACAGTGAAGGAGCTGACTGTGCCGTCGGCTGGAGCGTAGATGACTGTGTTCATCTTCATGGCTTCGAGCGTGAGGATGGCGTCATCCTTCTTCACAGCTGTGCCTGGTGCTACGTCGAGAGAAACGACCTTACCAGCGAGAGGGCTGGATACTGGTGTGCCTGTGCCAGCTGCGGCAGGAGCTGCTGCTGGAGCAGGTGCTGCTACTGGTGTAGGAGCTGCTACAGGAGCGGAAACGGCTACAGGTGCAGCTACAGGAGCTGGAGCTGGTGCTGCGGCTGGGGTGTTTCCACCGATTGTTTCTACAGTAACGTCAAATGTTTGACCGGCGACAGTGATGCGGAGTTGTTTCATGTTATAAATGAGGGGGTGAGGTTTTATTGATGATTAAATATAGTTTTGTGATGGCGGGGGTGGGACTCGCATTAACCCTTCTTGGGGAAATGTGAAGTCATGATAGCAGCGCGCCCGCCATGAGCAAAGCTGGTACCGGAAGGTTGGATGTCAAGGATGCGTGTTTCGCTACCAAGCGTGACGCGAACAGCGGCGGCAATAGCGGCGACAACTTCAGGAGTGACGTTGCTGCGAGCAGTATTGTAGATGCCAGCTGCGAGTGCGGCGACTTCAGCAGGTGTGGGTTCTGCGCTCACGGCTGGAGCTGCTGCGGCTGCCGTGGTGGCGGCTGGAGCGGCGGCGGCTGCGGCGGCTGCGGCAGCTGCCTGAATGGCCGCTGCTTTTGCCTTGCGCTTTTCGTCTAAGCTGACGGCTACCTTACCCGAGACGGTGAGAATCAGGCTGAGGAAGACCAAGCAGGCAAAGACCACACCCATCCCTGTGATTTGATAGAATACATCGTCCATCGTGAGGGCGGCGATGATGCTAGTGGATGAGCTAATCATAAGAAATATCTAGGTTTTAGAGAGGCATGTTGCCGTGCTTCTTCGCAGGACGTACTTCGCGCTTGTTGAGGAGCGTGCGAAGAGCGATTGCGATGCGTGCGCGGGTTTCCTTTGGATTGATTACCTCGGTCACCTGATTTGCGCCAGCGGCAGCATAGGGGTTATAGAATGCCTGTGTGTACTCGTCGAGCAGTTCTTGCTGACGGGCGGCACGGGCGGCTGGGTCTTCGATGGCGTTGAGCTCACGACCGTAGAGGACAGGGATAGCACCCTGTGCGCCCATGACAGCGATCTCAGCGGTAGGCCATGCGAGTACAACGTCAGCACCGAGGTCCTTGTTGCACATAGCGATGTAAGCACCACCGTAAGCCTTGCGGAGAATCATCGTGACCTTAGGCACTGTTGCAGAAGCATAGGCGAAGATCATCTTAGCACCGTGGCGGATGATGCCACCGCGCTCCTGCTGCTTGCCAGGAAGGAAGCCTGGTACGTCAACGAGGTTCACGATAGGGACATTGAAGCAGTTACAGCAGCGGATGAAGCGAGCAGCCTTATCGGATGCGTCGATGTCGAGGCAGCCTGCCTTCACAGCTGGCTGGTTCGCGATGATACCGACGACTACACCGCAGACGCGACCGAAGCCGACGACGATGTTCTTCGCGAAGTCAGCGTGTACTTCGAGGAAGCTGTCTGTGTCGCAGATGCGCTTGATGACCTTCTGGACGTCAAGAGGTGTGTTGTTCGTTTCTGGGATGATGTCATTCATGCCTTCGTCGTCTGCCATATCGAGGGCGACGCTGAGGTCATGTGGGGGATCTTCCGTGTTGTTGCTGGGGAGGTAGGACAGGAGGCTCTTCGCGATTTCGATCGCGTGCTCATCGCTCTGAGCGACGAAGTGAGCGTTACCAGAAACAGTAGCGTGGACAGCGGCGGAGCCGATTTCGTCCATCGTGCACTTTTCATAAGTAACCTGTTCGATGACCTTAGGACCTGTGATGTACATACCAGCAGATCCACCCTGACGGATGATGATGAAGTCAGTGAGGGCAGGGGAGTACGCTGCACCACCGGCGCAAGGTCCGAGAATGAGCGAGATCTGAGGGACGACACCAGAAGCTGCGACGTTGTTGTAGAACACGCTGGAGTAGCCAGAGAGTGCTTCTACACCTTCTTGAAGACGAGCACCGCCCGAATCATTGATCTGGATGATAGGCATACCGCCCTTGATCGCGTACTGCTGCGCGTCGCAAATCTTCATCGCGTGCATGTAGCCGAGTGAGCCACCCTGAGCGAGGAAGTCTGAAGATGCTGCCGCTACGGGACGACCGTTTACGAGACCGAAGCCACTGACGACACCCTCACCGGGGATGTACTTCTTCTGCATGCCGAAGTTGCTGCAGTGGTGGCGTGTGTGCATGCCGATTTCTGTGAAAGAAGCCTCGTCAAAGAGACAGGAAACACGCTCGCGTGCTGTCCAGTCACCCTTGGCATGGCGCTTGTCGATCTTTTCTTGCCCACCGGAAAGGATGACCTTTTCGCGGCGTGCTTCGAGATCTTCAATCAATTTAGGATCTATAGCCATATTAGTTT
>CAYJLR010000177.1:0-3870 GCA_964370895.1 uncultured Akkermansia sp.
CAGCTGCTCAGCGGAGAGGCGATTAAAACTCGAATCTGCACGTAGTTTTTTCATATAAATTCCTAACTCCTAATTCCTAACTACGAAGTGCTGCTTTGCCCGCATCGGTGATGCCCCAGCGTTTGCCATAAAGCGCATGCGTGACGCAGGTGAGGAGACGCTGCTCTTCGAGCTTATCGAGAGCCGCGTCTATTTCCCCGAAGCTAGGCTGAGGAATGACCGCCCATCGCATATCATTACGCAGAGCATCATGAGGAGCGAGATAACCATCGGGCATCGCTGACACACTCTTGAGAATAGCGAGATGGAGACTTTTCATTTCTTTGATTGTTGAATGTTCGTGCTGACCGCACCGATCAGCTGGTTGAGATTTTCGGAATTCTTGTAAATCATATCGTAGACACGCTTGAGATCTTTGTCGTATTGCTCATGCGTCACATAGCGCGTACTCTCCGCAGCCTGTGATCCCTTGAAATGCTTGTAACCATAAGTACCCAGACCGATGACTACGGCTGAGATAATCGCACCCACAGCCTCCGCAGGAATCCCCACACTAGCGATCATCGCCATCATGGCTGCACCCCCTGTTTTCTGAGCTGATAGTATTTGTCAACCCCCTTGAGTATAGCCTCGACGAAAGACTCAGGATTATTCTCAAGCATAGCTAGATCACCCACATTCGTAAGGAAGCCTAGCTCTAGCAGCGACCACACATCTATCGTCTGCTTAAGCATCGCTAGATCCTGTCTATAGACCAGCTTGAGGGCTCGCCCTGGCATCAGCTTCACAAGAGGCTCTACGAGACACTGAGCCAGCAGAGCACCACCATCACTTACGTAGCAAGCGTGAGCACCGCGAGCGGATGGATTCTTGCTAGAATCCGCATGCAGGGAGATACCGAAATCGACCTCCTCATGAATATCATTCGCATGAGCTATCGTCTCGCGCAGGTCAGCACTATTACTCAGCTGAGGGTAGTCAACCAAGATCGCACGATAGCCTCGCGCTTTAGCTCGCTTGACCAGCAGCTCCGCGATAGATTTCACAATCGCATGCTCATTCCTACCATTCAGAGCACGCGCACCTGATTGGGGAACATGCCCCAGATCTACTATAAAACACTTTTTCATTTTTTTGAGAATTGTCATCGTTTCGGAATATCGGCTCGCGGGTGCTCTCTCTTTCACCCGCGAGCCTTACTATTCCAGTATTTACCTACTATGAACCTTTCGGTGCGTCCCTTTTACACAAAAAAAAACAGCACCGCAATGGGTGCTGTCCGTTTGTCGCATTTGTCGCATTTGTCTTATTTATTCATCAAATAACTGATCAAAAAACTCCTTTTGAATCTGCTCGTGCGCCTTCGCTTTCTTTGCTGCGAGGACTGCGAGCCTCTTTCTATTCTCCAGATACGCGAGAGAATGAGCGCGATTCAACCAGAGCTTGCGCCCTTGGTGATGCCGCGAAGCTTGCAGCACACCACGCCTCACAAGACGCAGCACGCAGCGCGTGCTACACCCTGCCAGCTGGGCAAAATCATAGACTGATATAAACTCGCTCACGACTTTTGTTAATTAGGAATTAGGAATTAGGAGTTATCTCTTCACAGTGGAAATACGCAGCGAGACGCGCAGGAGGCATACTATCCTCACTGTGATACTCCGTCACAGGAGGCAGGTCGTACTTCTCATTCACCGCCTTGATCTTCGCACGTCCACGATTGGTAAGCGTGAAGAGCAGCTGCTTGCTACCTGTAGAACCCAGCTGAAGACACAGCGAATCCAGCGGAGCAGGAAGCGCGAGCCTCAGCCTATCCATAGCGATAGACACCGCGTAGCTCTCTGAGAGCTCATAGCGAGCGAGAGCCTCACGAATAAGGCGCAGCCAGTAAGCGATACGCTCCACCTTCGATCCCTTCTCCGTCTTCAGCGGGCGACCGAGCATCGTCGCGAAGCGATTATGAATATCAGTGAAATGCCGCGCCTCTGCCTCACGTAATCCCGCGCAGCCAGCAGCCTCACGCACCATATCATGACGGAACTCCTCACTGGAGCTATAGCCCATCGCCTCGCCACACTGTCGGTAAGCTGCCCCCGCCATGATGGCGAGGCAGTTCACCTGCTTTTTACTAAGAGTTTTCATCCTTGATTATCTCCTTGAGTTTTTCATTCAAATATACACGTACACCATCGACATCATCCGTCATATCATGGACATCAGCACACTTGCGCACTGACCATAGTTGCCGAATAATCTCATGAGCAAGAGCGATAAGACGCGACTCCTTGGACGATTCTTTCCTTACTACGTGGAAACCTATAGGTGGTAAATCAGATTCTTCCTGCTTCTTATCTGCTGGAGACAATCCTAAGAATCCTCCTATCACGTCCAATGCCTTCTCTTGAGGCACCTTGAAGAACATGTTACCACCTTTCACCTTCAGTTTAATATTCCAGGTCATACCTTGTCAGATTGATCTAATGGTGCGATGTAGAATGAATCCGTCTGCGTGACCTTCAGCCCCATCTTCGTGAGATCAGACTCCGAGAGACCCTTGCGCAGCGCATCCTTATTCAGCGTGGGCTCGGGGTAGACGAGGTACTTCATGCGCCACTCCTCGGGCTTCAGCTTCGCTTGGATGAGAATATCCTTCATGCTATACTTCTTCGAGAGAGCAGACACCGTGGGATTACCCAGCTGGAAGCCATAACGCGCTAGCGTCGTCGTCCCGCTGCGCAGCCCCTTCTTCAGCACCTGATCTTGATTCAGAGCCGCGAAGACAGCCGTCTCCTTCAGCAGAGCCTCCTTGCGCTTTTTGAGGGTAGCCAGCTGCGTGTCATAGCGATCACGCACCTCTTGCAGTTCCCTATCCTGCTGAGCCGTCAGCTTACGCCACTCCACATCCGCGAGTGCGAACTCATTCACCTTCGCGAAAAACTCCGCATCATCCTTGATGCCCGACTTTTTTGTACTTTGTTTTTTAGCCATATTTGTATTTTTTTTTGTTTTTCTTGCGCGATAGCGCACTAACATTTCAACTCCTAATTCCTAATTACTAATTAAATAAACGAAGTATGTAGCCCCAGCTCATTGAGCTTATAATGCAGGATGTCAGTAATAGGATTCTTCCTCGACTCCACCAGCCCCAGCTTACCGAGCACCAGCATCGTCATCTTCATCTCATACTCACAGGGCAGCGTCACCTGATAGCAGCTACGCAGCCTCTCACCCAGCTGGATGCGAGTGAACTCTGAGGGGTACTCCATCATCATCGCCCAGTGCGATCGATGCAGCAGCTCGATGAGCCTCTCCTCCGCCGTCTCACACTCCAGCGGCTGAGACGCGACGAGCCCCTTATGATTATGCAGCTCGATATGAGTACGCGAATAGTGAATACGATGAGGGATCATAGCGCACAGGATAAGCTAAAATTACGACCCAGAGGCGAGAGCATGTAGTGCAGACTATCCGACCACAGATCAGACTGCGCGTAGAGGATTCCCATACGCATCAGCAGCGAGGCAGCTCTCTTCATCTGCCGCGTGTTGATACGAGGTGGCTTTTCTACATCTCGGATCATGGTGATCACCTCCGCTATCCTCTGCGGATAGTCACTACTGCAGTAGCGCATCAGCCATCGCAGAGCAGCGATGAAATCACCATACTCCTTGCCCGCACGCGTAGCGATACGCTTCTTCTCCACTCCATCTATACGAAGAGAGCAGACCTTCTTATTGACGATAATCGTAATATCTTTCATAATTTAAAAAATCTACTTTTTATCCCTATAAGATTCCGTATTCAGGCGAGCCGACTCGGATATAATATCCAGCACCAGATCCCAGTCATAAGCCTGACCACTGTGATGGA
>CAYJLR010000178.1:0-3828 GCA_964370895.1 uncultured Akkermansia sp.
TTCTGTGCTAGTCAAGCTTCTTTCGTTACTTGTTATAGTATTACTTTCTAACAAAATACTCAATCTGCTGACGAGGCTTTTCTGTCTGCTGGTGACCGCGTATAGCTACGATGAAAAAGCCCCTTTACCGAGCCGAAGCTGGGTAAAGGGGCTTGCATTGAGGTGTTTGAGTAGTTTACGGTAGGAGAATCTAGGAAATGATTAATATATGCTTTAACTTACATATGATTAATTAATCCTACTGACTGACACCTGTTTTTGTGCTGAGGAACTGGCGTGTGAAGCTCCATCTGCCACCCATGTGGTCGCTCTGCGCTGTGGTATAGCCGTCGACCACGGTGGCGGTGGCGGCGATGTCACTGGTGGGGACGATGCTGGTGTGGAGGCGTTCCATCAAGTTGTCAGTGTAGCGGACACGCTGGCTTTTTGTCAAGTTTCTTTCGTTGATTTATAGGGCATTTCTGGCTAATGATACGTGCAAATATTTGCGATGAAAAAGCCCCTTTACCCAGCTTCGGCTCGGTAAAGGGGCTTGTATAGAGGTATTGCTCAGCTTATTATGGGCACCTATTTATTGACTTTAGCTGATTATGAAATGACGCAATTGAGCATGTATTCCATTCATCAGAAATTAGTTCGACTGAATGGGCACGTGTTCCTCGTGTTCGATTTTCGGGGATATTTCAGGAAGAGGTGAATAATTATTCTTTCCTCTATACCATTTTGTATAAAATACAGTATAACCTTGCAAATAGATATTTACAGATAAGCGAATAATATATAAATGAATATGATTTTCATCTTCATTAAATAAATAAATTATATTTGGAAAAAAACGATTTCCTCGTGCATTCAGATTATACGGTGGGCTCGTTAATTGAGAAATAATATTTACATAGGATGTCTCAACATTGCTATTGCATGAATTCAGTATTTGTATGATTTGTTCAGCATTAAGTGCCGTTTGACTAAAAACTATGCTTTCGCGTTGGATTCTGACATCATTAGAAGCAACTATCTTGCTAAGTTCTACACATTTGAATCGAGATATTGATTTCTTGTAATTTTTGTTTTGTGTATTATTTGTGTCTATAGAATTGACAATATACCCTACTGTGTGGATTAAGAAATTAGGATATAAATTTTTTATATTTATATCTTTCATTTGGTTACTTTTAATAATAATCATGGGTGTGCCAAATTCTTGGCTATTCGCTTTAAGTAAAGAGTTACATAAAGTAGAAATTATAAGAAAATAACATGCTGATATAATATATTTCATAACTTAATTTTTAAGAGGACACAGAGTATTAAAGGTTACATCTTGTTTTTGAGGGATATGAATATTGGACATTCCTAAGGTAGTATACACGATGATGCCTTCGTTCAACAGATTACCCATATCTATTGGTATTTCATTTCCTATAGAATTTTGATTTTCCATTATATATTTAAAGAAAGGTTTATGAACCTCAGTGCGTAGACTCTCTAAATATTTTAATAATTCCTTCTTTGCCTCTCCTTTTCTTTCTCTGCATATCCATCCACATTTTAGTGCAATTTCCCCCTCATTTTCGATTGGATTTAGAAATGATTCATCCGCATATTTATAAACAAGCAAGCGACGATTTTCATGTTCTAGCAGTTCTCTATAACCATCTGGGCTAAATCTATAGACCGTTTTACCTATCAGTATTGCCGTACTTTCATACGTTGGCAGTTCTTGGACTATCGTAAAAGAGAGTTGGAGAGCTTTCGTTACCTTTGCACAATGACAACCATTAGCATCTTCTTCCTTTATTAAATCCTCACCTTCAGGAATTATTTTTTGTAAAGCTCCTGTTTTGTCAGGATCGCCAGTATAAGCGAACAAATCTTCCCTTTTTGCATAGATATCTAGCATTTTCATGCTTGTTGTTTCTACATGCATTTTAAGCCCTAATTGGTCACTAAGATTCAATTGATTTTCAATAAAACCATACAGATTCAATCCTCCTTGTTCGGCGATGGGGTCGCGGTTGATCCAGCGACCGTCGGTTGGGTTGTAGTGGCGGTAGTTGTAGTAGGTGAGACCGAGTTCGGTGTCAGCGATTTCGCTGCTCCATTGGAGGGGGTTGGCGGTGTTGCCGGTGGCTGTTACTGCTCCAAAGGGGGTGTAGCTGTAGCTGGTGGCAAGGGTGCCGCTGTTCGTGTAGAGCTCCGTGACGTTCTTACTGAGGTCAAGACCATAGGTATACCATGTGCCGTTTTGCTCGATGGCAAGGGGGCGAGTGGCGACGGGCTGGGTGGGATCCCATGTGATGAAGCGCTGGGCGCCTTGTCCGCCTTTGAGTCCTTCGGCGGCGATTTGTAAGTAGCCTCTGTAAATGTACGCCTCGAAGCTGGTGACTGTACCGTTAATGGTGACCTTCTTCCATGCGCGACGTCCCATGTAGTCGTAGCGAGCTTCGACGATGGTGCTGCCGTCTTCGCTGGTGAACTTCTCTGGGCGGTTCTCAGCATTGTACTCGACTGTCCAAATGCCTGTGGAGGTCTGGAGGCGTGTCTGATTCCCGTCTGCGTCGAACTCGGGGGTGAAGTCATTTACGGCTGTGTACTCGTTTGTCGAGTTGGTGCTATAAGTGATGTCTTCTGCAATTTCTTGCGCGGTTTTACGGTTGCCGATGTTATCGTAGCTGTAGCCGTAGTTGTCTGTGCCGAGCTGAGCTGCGGTGAGCTGGCTCTTGCTGTCGTAACTAAAGCTGTCGCTGCGGTTGTTTAACTGGCGAGCTGTGGGGCGACCGATAGAGTCGTAGCTGTAGGCTTTGTTGCTGAGTGTGCTGCCGTTATTGCGGTCGATGATGCTGGTGAGCAGGTTACGGTTTTCCTCATAGCTGCGCTCAGTCTCGATGCCGTTGGGGTGCTCTAGTGTGGAGAGGAGGCTTGTCCCTGCGAGGTAGCTGTACCCAAAATCTTTCCAGCCGTCTGCGCGGTGGAGGCCTGCATTCGCGATGCGTCCTGCACTGTCGTAGGCGTAGCGGTTCTGATGGATGGTGCTGCCGTTTCGCTTCAGCTGGTAGCCTGCACTGCGTCCGAGATGGTCGTACTGCTCCACGATGCTGTAGCTGGTGCCGTCTCCGATGTTTCGGATGGTGTCGCTGGCGAGTTCACTATATTCATTGTAAGTGAGGGTGTGGAGGTCGCCATCGTCATCGACGGTGAGGAGCTGGCCGAGGTGGTTATAGGTATAGCTCTTGTCGTGGGTGGCGTCGTTGTAGTCGATCTTGGTGACTTGGTAGGTGGGTACATCGTAGTAGTAGGTGTGTACCTTTCCGCGTGCGGTGGTGATTTTCCCAAGGAGGCCTAGGTTGTTGTACTCACGTGTTTCTACTGTGCCGTCTGCAAATGTCTTGCTCAGTTGCAGTCCTGTCGCGTCATGGTATGTCCATGTGGTGGTGTCGCCATCGGTGCGTCCTGTAGGGTCGGTGCTGATGGTGCTGTCATCTGCTCGGTATGTCGTCAGTGTGATCATGCGATTCGCATCATCATAGCCGTAGGTGACGGGCTGGATGCCTGTGCCGTACTCGGCTACCTTGCGATTACGAATGTCATAGCTGTAGTTGATGACGTTTCCTAGGGCATCGGTGATGCTGGCGGGCTGGTCACAGCAGCTGGTGTAGCTCGTGGTGGTTTGATTGCCTTCTCCGTCTGTCTGGATGATGGCACGCCCTGCGATGTCGGTCTGCGTGCTCATCGTAATGCTGCGCGGATCGGTAGTGGTGCTGAGGATACCAGTGCTGAGGTACTGGCGTGTGAAGCTCCAGCTGCCGCCCATGTGGTCGCTCTGCG
>CAYJLR010000179.1:0-3810 GCA_964370895.1 uncultured Akkermansia sp.
TTCACCCTGTGTAATCTCGCCATCGAAGGCGCAGCACGCTGCGGCTACATCAATCCTGATGAAAAGACCTACGAATACCTGAAAGGTCGCCTCTTCGCCCCGCGTGGCATCGAGTGGGATGCAGCCATCACACGCTGGGAAAGCTTCAAGTCCGACGCAGATGCTACCTACGATGATGTCGTCATCATCGACGCTGCCGATATCGAACCTACAGTCACATGGGGTATCTCCCCTGACATGGGCATAGGCATCAGCGAAAACATCCCTTCCGTCGACGACGCAAAGAACGAGGACACGCGCAAGGCTTATGCCACCGCTCTCGACTACATGCAGCTCACCCCCCACACCCCCATCAAGGGACTGCCTATTAATGTCGCCTTCATCGGCTCCTGCACGAATGGTCGCATCAGTGACTTCCGCGAAGTAGCCCCTCTGATCAAGGGAAAGAAGGTAGCACCCGGTGTACGTGCACTCGCCGTACCAGGCTCCCAAATGACAGCTGTACAGTGTGAAGCAGAAGGCATAGCCGACATCTTCCGCGAAGCAGGCTTCGAGTGGAGACTCGCAGGCTGCTCCATGTGCCTCGCCATGAATCCCGACCGTCTGAACGGAGACGAGATCTGCGCGAGCACCAGTAATCGTAACTTCAAGGGACGACAGGGAAGCCCCACAGGACGCACCCTCCTGATGAGTCCCATCATGGCAGCAGCAGCCGCCCTGACAGGTGAAGTCACCGACGCCCGCGACTACTTCGCACTCTAAGCACCCGAGTCATCACATTCACATCAATTCCCCCCCATTTTCACATCATGCCTCTTTTACAAATCACACGCGTCAGCGGCACAGCCGTCCCCGTACTCGGAGCAGACATGGACACCGACCGCATCATCCCAGCACGCTTCCTGAAGTGCATCACCTTCGATGAGCTCGCAGGAACCATGTTCGCCGATGAACGCTTCAACGAAGACGGTAGCAGTAAGAACCACCCCATCGATGCCCCCCAGTACGCTGGAGCTAGCATCATCCTCGGCGGTGAGAACTTCGGTTGTGGATCATCCCGCGAGCACGCCCCTCAGGCCATCAAGCGCTCAGGTATCTCCGCAGTCATCGCAGAGAGCTTCGCGGAAATCTTCTTCGGAAACAGCACCGGCATCGGCCTCCCCTGCCTCTGCGCTAGCCACGAAGACCTCCAAGTCATCATCACTCGCAACGAGCAAGAACCCAGCACAGAATGGATCATCGACCTCGACAGCATGACCGCTAGCAATGCACAGGGAGACATCAGCATCCCCCTCACCATGCCTAGCGAACCCCGCGAAGCCCTCATGCAGGGACGCTGGGACGCAGTCGTGGAGCTCATGAACGCCCCCGAAGCCATCGCGAAACTCGCAGCCACCCTTCCAGCCCCCTCTGCTAAATAATAGCAGGGGGAGCGGCCCCTATACCATATGCTCATTCATCTATCCAATATCATCCAGCGCGGCGTCATCGACAATACTGTACGAGGACTCACCGATCTGCGCCTATGGTACAGGGACGATAGTGAGCCTCTTCACTTCATCATCGCAGGCGACTGCTGTGATGACATAGCAGGCTGCCGCGTCAGCTTCACAAACCGCGTCGCCTTCCCCTCACCGGATGGCGACTGGAGCACACTCGAAGAGATCATCCTCTTGACAAATGAGTTCACCGCAGGAGACATCACCATGTCCTACGCGAGTCGTGATGAAGATAACAGACGCGCGATCAGCCGTAGCATCTCCATCGAATTCTTTGCCGACACACGCATACGCGTCGTCGTAGATATCGACTACTTCGACTTCGACATCAGCCTGCAGCAATGGAAGCTCAGCTGGGCAGAAGATAACCTACGCGCCCTCATCGCGCGCGATCAGCTGCGTGCTCATATCGCGAAAAATGTAGAAATACACAGCAACTTCCATCTGGGCACCGATGCTACAGATTTCCGCCCCTGCCCATGGGACAAGATGCTGAACAAAACCGAAGCACGCGCTGCCATCTTCCGCACCGTACGCTACAAGTACATAGGTGAAGAAAACTCCCTTTCTAGCATAGCCTACGTCCTCGATATGCCCCACCTACTCGGAAAATGGGCAGCACTGGACAAGGACTCCGTCCCTCGCGACGTCTACAAGGGAAACAGGCCACAGACCCTCTTTGATTACCTCGAAGACGAGTACAAAAAGCCCGTACACAAAGCGATGCAGCATCCGCTCTTCCACTACACGTCGAAGCTCACAGAAGTCATGACTCCAGCACTCCAGCAGCTACTGGAAGCAGACAGCGACATGAGCGACACAGTGGACAGCCTCATGCAGAAGTACGCCCGTATCGTCTCTCGCATCCTCGCCTCCATCCTTCTGCTCCAGCAGAGCCCAGATAAGCAGGACGCAAAACTACGAGAAACCCTCATCTGGCGTATCAACCACCTCCAGAAGCGCCTCATCGACGTACGCGACAGCATGCCGAAGGAAACAAAAAACCTCGACCGCATCCAGCGCACCATCCAAAAAATCAAAGAGGAACTCGAAGAATTCCGCCACGAAGTCTCACGTTAAGGCTATGTACATGGCTTCACAGCGCCGCGACTACATCCTACGCTTATTAGCTGAGCGCGGTAGTCTGCGTAATGCCACACTTGCGCGCGAACTACAAGTCACAGACGAGACCATACGCACAGACTTCATCGCCCTGGAGAAAAAGGGCTACCTACGGCGCTGCCATGGAGGAGCGATCTACTGCATCCCCAGCCAGAAACCCGAGCAGCACCCAGCTAGCCAGCTACTGCTCCCCATACTTGAGCACCTAGAAACACTCCGTGCAGACCAGCTCATCTACATGGATCACAGCCCTCTTTGCTTACTCCTATTAAAACTGCTAGAGGATAGACCGCTCAAGCTCATCAGCAACTCCCCCACCCTCCTCTACAAGCTCCAAGCCCCCTCGCACCCACACAGCATCATTTCCACTGGCGGAGAACTCGACAAGAGCAGCGCCCTCCTCCTCGGAGCATCAGCCATTCGCAGCCTTGAAGAGACGCCACCTCACTGCGCCATCCTCAGCCCCCAGCAGCTGCACGTGGCAAGCGGCGGAGACATCAGCCTCAGCTATACCCATCCCCGCTCCACAGAGTGGGCGCAGCAGATCCTGCAGCACAGCCAGCAGCTCCACATCATCGGACAGGCATCCATGCTCAGCAGCAGTCTAGCAGCCCCTGAAAACGCGCTTCGCCTCCAGCCGAGTACCATCACAGGCATCTATACGGAAGAAAGCGAAGAAGCTATACGTATTAACGCAAGCAATATAAAACTCCCCCTACACCTCGTCCCCCTCGTCGAAGCTCCGCAATACGATGACGATGAGTACTAAGCCTTCTTGCCGCTCTAGTATCACAAGTAAAAGTAGCACGAAAGCACCTCATCCATCGCTTATCCTTGACATTTACGCTAGCTGTGGCATCATATCCCTCACCGCAGCGCATCAAGTCACTTAAAGGCCCCGTCGTTCAATGGATAGGACAGAGGTTTCCGGTACCTACAATGCAGGTTCGATTCCTGCCGGGGCTAGTGACATTTAATTTACACTAAATTGATTACGTGATCAGTCGGGTATTTTTTAAATCAAAACTTCCCTTTCCTAATCCGTTCTATAGGGACTACTATGACGCTTGATCAGCACGGGGATGGGGAGACGGTGTTTACGAAGAAAACGTTTTAATTTTCTAGCCTCCCTGTACGCTTCAGAGGGGGTAGAAAAATGCAAGCTTCCGAACGCCAGTGGGAAGAACTT
>CAYJLR010000180.1:0-3724 GCA_964370895.1 uncultured Akkermansia sp.
CTTGATGAAAAGATATCTAAAAATCATACTTGTCATTTTGATTGCAGTCATGAGTATGTATTATCTCGTGTTTGTTCAGTTCTATATGCGGTATACTTTCTATACACATAAAGCCTTACCATCAAATCAATCCCTGAAAAACTATTATCAAGTAATTCATCGCGAAAATCTTATACCTATTGTGGAGCTCCTAGGTCAGGTGCATGATAAAGCGAGTGCAGAAGCGTGCTTAGATAAGCTTAGTATGCTTGCTCTAGGGATAAAAAAATCGTGGACCTCGCAATATGAAAAGTCATCTTTCTCAGGATCTAAATTGTATCAGTATGATGAATACCCACGTTTGCAAGAGCTTATAGCTATTGATCATTATTATAATACGAAATACGACGAAACTCTTTTTTCATTAGCCAAGGAGTTTGAACGGCTGTCCAAACAGAGTTTTTATCATGTGCCGCACATAAAAGATATTCTACTCACTTATCTCTTGAAGTTTGAAGGCGATAAAGCCTATCCTCTGTGGTCACCTCTTGTTACACTTGAGGAATACGCAGATAGTGAGGACTTTGAGAATACATCGCTTCATAACATGCGGCACTTTCTCTTCCCTCGTGAGGTGAAGTGGCAAGCACGCCGTAATCGTGCCTACGAGAATTACACGATTTATCTTTTGAGTGAAGCATTAGGGGGAAATTTCATAGCTGCTCCCGATTCTATGCATAAGAATTATTCTCTCCCTTCATCTCATGTCATAAGAAGAGGTTGTGATATACAGGAAGATCAGGATTCGCCGTTCTGCGATACGGGGTGTTTTTGCCCGGGGATACACGTGAATCCTGATTACCCAGTAGAACGAAATGCGGCAATAGATATGGCGAAGCTGGATCTGGAAAGCTGCTCTATTGATACTCTTTTAGCGCTAAGAGCTGAAGACTTCGTAAAACACAGAAATTTTGTTAAAATTGTCGATAAATCGGAAATGGGAGGAGGATTCGTCGTCGTCCTGCGCCTGAATAGTCCCTGCCAGCATCAGTATCTGATGATAGCATATCATAAGGACAATGGACGCGCGTATAAGATTCTATTAGATAATAATCTAGAAGTCGCAAAATTCCTCTAATTATTAATGAGATAGGTAGATCCTAAAGTCTTACTCCTAGAAAAAATGGCTTGAAAACTCAAAAAGGAATGATAGAATAGATGCTTCCATTCCTCAGTTTACTAGCTGTGGAGAATGAGGAAAACGCATCGCTGGATGTCTATCACATGAAGCAAAGTGAGCCATTGGCTTGTTCCCATGCTGGCATCCATCATCATTATAATAATACATATATGCTATTAAAATCGCTATTAATAAGCTCCTTGATCCCAGCTCTAGTAGCTGAGGAGATCAAGACGAGCAATATGATTGAAATCAAAGAGGGCGAATCTAAGGAATCAGTTATCAATAAGGCCGCCCATATCGTTCCCACTGCTAATCAGTGGGAAGCTCTGCGCAATGAGTTCATCGGCTTTGTCCACTTCGGGCCAAATACCTTCACCCGTCGCGAATGGGGTGATGGGTTTGAAAATCCCTCAGTTTTCGATCTGAAAAAACTCGACACCGACCAGTGGGTACGCGCCATGAAAGCTGCCGGCATGAAGAAGGTGATCATCACCGTGAAGCACCACGATGGTTTCGTACTCTGGCAGAGCCGTTACACGAAGCAGGGCATCATGTCGAGCCCATTCAAGAATGGTCGTGGAGACATCTTAAAAGATCTTTCTAAGTCCTGCCAAAAGTATGGGATGAAGCTCGGTATCTACCTCTCTCCTGCTGACCTCTACCAGATAGAAAACGCCAAGGGACTCTATGGTAACCTGAGCAAGACCACGAAGCGCACCATCCCGCGTAACGTTCCTAATCGCCCCTTCAAGAATAAGAAGAAATTCCAGTTTGAGGTAGACGACTATAATGAGTACTTCTTGAACCAGCTTTTCGAACTCCTCACTGAGTACGGACCTGTGCATGAGCTGTGGTTCGACGGAGCTCATCCAAAGCGCAAGGGTAACCAGCAGTACAATTACAAGGCATGGGAAGAGCTGATCCGCACCCTCGCGCCTGAGGCCGTTATCTTCGGTCGCGCAGACATCCGCTGGTGCGGTAATGAAGCAGGCGCGACACGCGCCACTGAGTGGAACGTCATCCCCTTCAACTACGAGATTAACCAGAACAAGCCCTTCGCCGACATGACAGGGCAGATGCTCGGAAGCCGTGAGCAGCTCGCTGGGGCAAAGTTCCTCCTTTACCAACAAGCAGAAGTGAATACCTCTATTCGCGAAGGCTGGTTCTACCGTGACGATGTGCATCAGAAGATCCGCAGCGTCGATGACGTCTTCGACATCTACGAACGCTCCGTCGGTGGGAATGCCACCTTCCTGTTGAATGTGACACCAAACCGCGACGGCCGCCTCTCCGATGCAGAAGTCAAGGTTCTGGAAGAAACAGGTGATATTATCCGTAAGACCTACGACACCGACCTCTTCGCAGGTGCTACAGGTGCGAAGGAGGTGCTCGATGCGAATCATGACACCTACTTAGTCATGAAGGATAATTCCCTTGTCATCACCACGCCAAAGCCCATCACACTGAACCGTCTTGTGCTGCAAGAAGCTATTCGTACGCATAGTGAGCGTGTCGAGAAGTTCGCCGTAGATGCCATGATTAATGGTGAGTGGAAGCAGATTAGCCAGTCGACAAACATAGGCTACAAGCGTATCCTTCGCTTTGACCCTGTGACGACAGATAAGATCCGCATCCGAGTGCTCGAGTCACGTCTCCAGCCAGCATTCAGTAATATCACAGCACACTATTACCAGTCGCGTCCTCCACGTCTCGTCTTCCAGACGAATCGAGAGGGTCAGGTCACCATTACTCCCTTCAAGCCAGAGTTCGGCTGGAAGCCCCATGGCCAGCAGAGCACGGCGAATCTGAACACAGGCATGAGCATCCACTTCACCACAGACGGAAGCACACCTACTGCTGATTCCCCCACCTATACGGGAGCAGTCAACAGTGGAAATGTCGTCCTGAAGGCCGTCGCCATCAGTAACGGAGCTTCTGGCTCGGTCACAAGCGAGCAGATAGGTATTCCTAAGAAGGACTGGAAGCTCGTCGGTCAGAGCAGTCAAGACGCGAAGCACCCAGCCTCCAACATGATGGATGCGAATAATCGCAGCTACTGGATGACTCAGCCAGGTGAGAAGCACTTCATCACCATCGATCTGGGCAAGAAGCAAAAGCTTAAGGGATTCGCCTACACCCCACAGACTGAACATGCTAATGGCATGATGGCTAAGGGGCACATTCTCGCGAGCGCAGATGGCAAGAGCTGGAAGCGAGTCGATAGCTTCGACTTCGGTAACCTGATTAATGACCCTAGCAAGCGCTATCACTACTTCAAGGATAGCATCGAAGCCTCCTTCATTAAAATCCAAGTCACCGAGATAGCCCGCAACGGTAAGCAAGTCGCGGCTGCTGAGATTGACTTATTCTAGGAGCTCTGCTCTCAGAATAGAAAAAAGCTGCTGAGTTCAGTTCTTCACAGAACAGGGCTCAGCAGCTTTGTTGTAATGTAATATATAAATGTTAATGGCAAGTTCTTGCAATTCGTTTTCCACAAAAGTGGATGAAGAAAATGAAGTAAACAGCGCGCCTCACTCGGTCTTTTTCGCCTATTTTTACCCT
>CAYJLR010000181.1:0-3578 GCA_964370895.1 uncultured Akkermansia sp.
GTTCCGCTGGCGTGTCGGCAGTTCCTATGGCAGCTCGTGTCTCCCACAATGTGGGGCAAGAAGCTGACCGCACGAACTTCCTGCTCATGCACGCAATGGGTCCTAACGTGGCAGGTGTGATCGGCACAGCAGTAGTTGCTGGCTACTACATCACCACCCTTTCCAACTAATACTCGGAAAGAGAAAAACGTATTTTTCCTCCTTGTGGCTCGTGCTGCAAGGAGGTTTTTTCTTTTAGACACCTACTCTAACACTGACTCTGTCCTTGACTCTAGGAGCAAAGGAGAGCACAATACTGTCATGACTCCTCACGAATATGGAAAGAAGGTCAATGTACGTCGCCCCGAGATCATGGAGATCGTACATCCAAAGGTTTCAGCGCATTATGACAGCTCACTTGTCAGCAGCATCAGTGAGCATGATAATATGCTCATCTCCGACAGCACTGAGATACACCTCGCCTCTTCATTCGGATTCTGTGATGGAGTACGTCGCGCCATCGACCTCGCCTATGCAGCGCGAGAAATGTTCCCTGAGAGTACGATTTGGCTCATTGGAGAGATCATTCACAACCCCGCTGTGAACGCACACATGGACGAGCTAGGGCTACGCCGCCTTCCGTGGCAGACTCATGCCCCTGAGTATGAGACCATGCAGTGCGGAGATGTCGTCATCATCCCTGCCTTTGGAGTCACCGTCGCGATGCGAAAGCTCTTTGAAGAAAAAGGACTGCTCATCGTCGACACCACATGCGGGAATGTAGTACGTGTCTGGCAGAAGGTGAAGGCCTATGCGAAGCGCGGGGTCACCAGCATCATTCATGGGAAAACGAAGCATGAAGAAAGCATGGCCACAGCGTCACATTCACGCGGTCTGGCAGGTGATGGAAAGTTCCTCATGGTATTCGACGAGAAAGAAGCTCAGCAGCTCGCGACCTATCTGAACGGCTACATGAGCGGAGAAGACTTCCTCAAGCACTTCAAGGGAGCCTATTCCGTCGGCTTCATCCCAGAGCTTGATCTACGTGAAATAGGCATGGCAAACCAGACCACCATGCTGAAGGATGAGACCGCGCGTATTCAAAACATCTTGCGAGAGGCCATCATTGAGCGTGATGGTAACGACGACCGCTTCCATGTCTGCGACACCATCTGCGGAGCTACTCAGGACAGGCAGAATGCTCTCTACGACCTACTCAAGCAGAATCTCGACACCATGTTCATCGTCGGAGGCTATAATAGCTCAAACACGACCCACCTCGCCCATATTGCTAACGAGCACATGCCCACCTACTTCGTGAAGTCCGCTGGCTGCTTCATTAATGCCACACAGGTACGAGCATTTAACCTTGATACAAAGAAAGAAGAGCTCATGGAGCTCCCTGTACAGATGTCTGAGCCGAGAAGTACGTGGAAAATAGGCATCACAGCAGGCGCATCCTGCCCTGCCAATGTAATCGAACAGGTTATCCAGCGCATTCTAGATATCCGATCTCACGAGTCACTCCTCTAAGCTCTCATAGTCAACATAGAATAAAAATAACACAAAAAAGAGAAAATTAAATAGCTTTTTGTGTTGACTTCAATGAGCAAAACTGATAAACTTCGCCCGTGCACCGGCAACGGAGCACAAACTCCCGAAAGGAAGTAAAAGTCTGGTTCGTCTAGCGGTCTAGGACTCCCGCCTTTCACGCGGGCAACACGGGTTCGAGTCCCGTACCAGATGCTCAACATTAAAAAGCTGCCTCACGAGGCAGCTTTTTTGTACCCTAAATCTGATGCCTTCTAACAATCTTCTAAGCCGTCTTTTCGACAAGACCGAGTTCAAACGCCTTCTCGCTATATTCGCACCTCTTTATGTTGCGAATCTTATTCACACAGGCATGAGCCTCATTGACACACTTGTAGCGGGGCGTGCAGGCGAGATACAGCTCGCCGGTGTTGCGATGGGTACAGCTATCTGCTGGCCTATCCTAATCTCCCTTGGTCACATCCTCGCCATCATCGCCCCCATGATTGCGCGTCTGCGTGGAGAGATGCGAGAGAATCGTATCGGGCATCTCTTGAATAATGCGAAGCTACTTTCCTTTGTACTCATGGTCGTCGCAGCTCTGGCACTCTTCGCTGGCAGCTATGTATTCCATTACATCGCTCAGGATCTTGAGAGCGCGACGGTGGCACAGAATTATGTCTTCTTTATGCTACTGGCCATACCAGCAGCGCTGACAATGCGTGTCATTCAGGGGCATTTCGAAGGCTACGGGCAGACTCGACCTGCGATGATCATGGCTCTGTGCGGTATGGTACTAAACTACCCGCTGAACCTCCTCTTTGTATTCGGATGGGGACCCATCCCTGCCATGGGCGGAGCGGGCTGCGGTCTCGCTACGGCCATCATCAACTGGATGATAGCTCTCGGACTCGTATTCATTATACTACGCTCCCGTCAGCATAGAAAATATGGTCGACAGATGTTCACTTGGAAAGCGCCTGATTTCAGTCAGATCAAGCGCATTCTCCGACTTGGTTTCCCCATGGGTGTAGCTACTCTGTGTGAGACCTCCTTCTTCTGCGCGGTCACGCTCATCATCGCCCCTCTCGGCACACTCGCAGTCAGTGCTCAGCAGGTGGCTCTGAATATATCAGGTGTCCTCTTCATGATGCCTCTCTCCTTCGGTATCGCTGGATCGATACGAACAGGTTTCCATATTGGTTCACGAAATGTAGCAGCATACCACGCATCGATTCGCACACTCTTCACCACTGCTATGGCGGGCGTTCTCATCAGCATGATGCTCATCTTCCTCTTCCGCTACGAGATACTCGGACTATTCACCGACTCTCAGGACATCATAGAGCTCGCTCAGTTACTGGTGATACTCTGTGCCATTTACCAGATCCCTGATGCTATCCAAGCTCTCATGGCTGGTCTGCTACGTGCTTGCCATGACACACCTATCATCACATGGGTGAATCTGTCGAGTTACTGGCTCATAGGCTTCCCTCTCACCTACATGCTGGTGCGCACGGACTGGCTCGTACCTGCGATGGGGCCTTCTGGAGCATGGATTAGTTTCATCATTTCTCTCACCTTCACATCCATCTTGCTGAGTCGACGTTTCTTCAAGACTTCTAAGGTGATATTCCCTTCCTAAGCTGCTTGAGTGAGGACGCGAAAAGTAATTCTTCGTATGAGAGTAACTTTTTTTATTGACTCCAGCACTCAAAGCTGATAAAATCCCCCCGTGCGCCGGAAACGGAACGCATAACTCCCGAAAGGAAGTAAAGGTCTGGTTCGTCTAGCGGTCTAGGACTCCCGCCTTTCACGCGGGCAACACGGGTTCGAGTCCCGTACCAGATGCTCAATAAAAAAGCTGCCTCATGAGGCAGCTTTTTTGTGTTTTGAAATAGAGGTCTACTATGCGAGATTACTCTTAGATAAAGACGACTGATAGCTGTAGCATGGACAGCATCATGCGATTCCTCGACTCTAGCAGAAGGTAGAAATAAAAAGAGGAGCTCCGATTAACGAAGCTCCTCTTGAGAATAAAGTTGGGTCAACGCTAAAAAAGGATGTTG
>CAYJLR010000182.1:0-3571 GCA_964370895.1 uncultured Akkermansia sp.
AAGCTGCGCCAGTGGATGCTGCGCATCACGGCCTACGCAGAACGCCTCATCGACGAGCTCGAGCCACTCGATTGGCCACGCGGTATTAAGCTTCTTCAGCGCAACTGGATAGGTAAATCCGAAGGCGCAGACGTGAACTTCGATTGCCAAGGGAACACCATCACAGTGTACACCACGCGCCCCGACACCCTCTTCGGAGCGACCTACATGGTGCTCGCTCCCGAGCATGAACTCGTCGCTCAGATCACGACTGATGAGCAGCGCGCTGCCGTAGAAGCCTATCAGGCAACCTGCGCTGCGAAGAGTGAGCTGGAGCGCACCGAGCTTAGCAAGGAGAAGTCTGGTGTATTCACGGGTGCTTATGCGACGAACCCTGTCACAGGTGGTCAGATTCCTGTCTGGATCGCGGACTATGTGCTCACAGGCTACGGTACAGGCGCTATTATGGCCGTGCCAGCGCATGACAGTCGCGACTTCGAGTTTGCGACCCAGTTCGAGCTTCCTATCATCCAAGTCGTCGCTCCCGATGCTGAAGGTGTCGCATGGGAAGGCTTTGTAGGCTATGATGGTACAGCGATTAACTCTGGTTTCTTGAATGGACTCAGCGTCACGGATGCGAAGAAGCAGATGATTGCTTGGCTGGAAGAAAAGGGCGTGGGCGCAGGTAAGACGAATTACAAGCTCCGCGACTGGCTCTTCTCACGCCAGCGTTACTGGGGTGAACCATTCCCAATCGTTTGGAACAACGAGACTGGCGAGCACAGCTGCATCCCAGAAAGCGAGCTTCCCCTCCTCCAGCCTCAGATGGAAGACTTCAAGCCCTCGGGCGACCCTCGTGGTCCACTCGTGAAGGCTACTGACTGGATTAACTACAGCGAGAACTACACCCGCGAGACGAACACCATGCCCCAGTGGGCTGGTTCTTGCTGGTACTACCTCCGCTACCTTGACCCACATAATGAGGAGCAATTCATTGCACCTGACGTCGAGCGTTACTGGATGGGTGATGGCACACAAGAAGGTGGTGTCGACCTCTATGTCGGCGGTACGGAGCATGCTGTGCTGCATCTTCTCTACGCGCGATTCTGGCACAAGGTGCTGTTCGACTACGGTTTAGTGTCGACACCTGAGCCGTTCTATAAGCTTGTTAACCAAGGCCTCATCCTCGGTGCTGACGGTCAGAAGATGAGCAAGAGTCGCGGCAATGTCGTGAATCCTGATGATGTCGTGAACGACTACGGTGCTGACTCCCTGCGCCTCTACGAGATGTTCATGGGTCCTCTGAAGGAAGTTAAGCCATGGGCTACGAAGGGTGTAGAAGGCGTGAGCCGTTTCCTCGCACGCGTCTGGCGTGTCGCGCAGACTGAGAATCAAGAAGGCCAGTGGGCACTTGCCGCTAAAATCACCGATGCCGACCTCGGCACGACTCCTGTGCGCAAGGAAGTACACAAGACCATCAAGAAGGTCGGTGAAGACATCGAGAGCATGAGCTTCAATACCGCCATCTCGAAGATGATGGAGTGCACGAATGTCATGACGGCTGCCGATCAGGTCTGCCTCGCTGATTATGTGCTGCTGCTCCGCGTGCTGAACCCCTTCGCCCCTCACACGGCAGAAGAGCTTTACAGTCGTCTCTGCGCGGCCTTCCCTCAGCTTGAGCAGGTACAGCTCAGCGCCATGGTATGGCCTAGCTATGACGAGAGCTACCTCATCGAGAATGAGAAGGAAATCGTCATTCAGGTGAATGGTAAGCTGCGTGACAAGATTATGCTGCCTGTCGACATGAGCAAGGAAGACATCGAGGCTACTGCCCTCGCTCAGCCACGCATTCAGGAGTTCATCGCTGGGCTCACTGTGCGTAAGGTTGTAGTCGTTCCGGGACGTCTCGTGAACGTTGTGGCAAACTAAGTTAAAAGAAAATCATGCCTAGTATAGGACAGATATTTTCACGCAAGTCAGCGCTGGCACTCCTTCTAGGGGTGTCCGCACTGCTGGTGAGTTCCTGCCAGATCACGCCTAAGAAGGGGCTGGTCGTGCTGGACATAGGTCACCACGCCAACTCGCTGGGCGCGAAAACACCTGCTCCTATCGATGGTAAGACTGTCGAGGAGCTTAGCTTCTGGTACGAGTACAGTCACTACGTGAAGGAAGAGATCGAGGATGCTGGCTATAAGTGTATCGTCATCAATCGAGGCGATATGCCGAAGTCTTCCAGCTTGCGTCGTTACGCACGCAGATCGGGAGTGATGCACCAGCAGCAGACTGAGGCGGAGTCTCAGCGATACCCATCACGCTATTTTGCCGATCGTGTGGCTCGCGGTATCATCAGTGCAGACTACGCCGTATTTAGCCGAGCTAGCTGTATTGTCTTCCTTCATCACAACAGCACAGGCGGACGCGGCTGGAGTAATAAAAAAGTCCCCGGCCTTTTGCTGTATAATAAGAATAATGGTCGCCAGCTCGCTGAATCGATGGCCTCCGTGATGGAGAAGGAGCTCATCCGCAGTGGAGACTTCCCCCACCATGGGAGCAAGCTCTCCCTCCAGACACGCTCCATCGATGCGCAGGCTGGAGCAGGCTGGCTGAATGTCTGCGACGACGCAGGTATACCCGCCGTTATTATTGAGGCTGCCTATTTGAATAATTATCAGCAGGCAGCATACCTTGCCGACCATGGTGACGCTCGCGACTATGCCGAAGCTGTCGGTGATGGTGTCGCCGCCTATATGGATCGTCGCGACAAGAAAGCTCCAGTGAAGCGCAAGAATCTCGATGCCCCAGACAAGGGCTCCTTCGGCTACGCAAGAGAGTCTCGCTCTGTAAATATCCCCGGTGCGAAGCGCCTGTGGCATTAATACCCCCTCTCAGTTCTTATGAAACATCATCTTTCTACAGCTCTTCTAAGCATCTTTTCCATCCTTTTCCTCAGCCAGTGCATGTCACTGGAAGATGAGTGTCGTGCCGTCATCGAGCGCGATTTGCAAATCGTGAAAGAACAGAAAGGTGACTACTACATCGGCCGTCGCTACTACGTGCCTGGTACTCGCTTCTGGGGTTACCTGCGTAAGCCTGCGGAGTCATGGAGCTCAGCTCGACTTGTCCTGATGAGTGAGAGTCTCACGAAGCAGCCAGACCGTGGTCCTGAGCCTCCTCGACCGAATGCCGTGTACGGCAGCGATAATAATGTGGAGTACATCATCTATGGCGAGTTCGATGACGGACCAATGGGCTATGATCCAAACAGCAATCAACCATTGCCCGTGTTCAAGCCTACCCGCTACGTGGTGCGCGACCGTGATCCAGGTTTCTTATTTACCCCGACTGAGGAGCGTAAAGACTCTTCGATGACACTCTTCCCTTCACTGGTACCAAGCTTGAATGATTACAGTCAAGTGGGTCTGAAGCCCGTGAAATTTGAGACCTCATTTTAACGAAAAAATCTACGATAATTCAGATAATTTTATTGCCCGTAAGAGGCAAGGCATGATAATAATAGTTCAGTACAATT
Source organism: uncultured Akkermansia sp. (assembly GCA_964370895.1). Lineage (GTDB taxonomy): Bacteria > Verrucomicrobiota > Verrucomicrobiia > Verrucomicrobiales > Akkermansiaceae > Akkermansia. The sequence continues at coordinate 3,509 of CAYJLR010000182.1, forward strand.
TATGGCAAAAACCTCAATACACGTAGCTCTTGAAATAGGCACATCCAAGACCTGTATGGTCGT
>CAYJLR010000183.1:0-3562 GCA_964370895.1 uncultured Akkermansia sp.
CAAGGGCTCCGCGCCCTTGACCCGGCAGGTGGTCGGACCACCTGCACCGCCTTTATGGTGGGTGTGGCAGATGTTCAGATATAGTGCTACCCTCTATACAGCAATGCCCCGAGCGCAGCGCGGTCGAGGCATTGTTGTGTATTTTTTCTGTGCGGTTCGCTTACTTCAGCGCGTCGTACGCACCCTTGAAGAAGTAGTATCCCCAGCCCCAGTCTGCATCTCCACTCCAGTCTGGATCATAGTGGTGCATGGGCTTCAGGAAGCGTTCCGGATGAGGCATGAGTCCCATCGCGCGTCCTGTCGGGTCTTGCAGTGCTGCGATGCGCTGCTCAGATCCATTGTGGTTGTCCGCGTACTGTAGCGCGACGCAGCCACTGGCTAGGTATTTCTCCGCGTCTCCTGGCTCGCAGACAAGGCGACCTTCAGCATGGGCTGAGGGGAGTTCGAAGTTTTCCGGCAGGAGGCTGGTGTACGGGCTGTTCGGCGCGACTTTCACGAGTTTGTCCCACATGCATTCGAAGCGTTCGCTCTTGTTCCAGATGAGGGAGGCTTTTGGCAGGATGCCGAGTTTTGTGAGGATTTGGAAGCCGTTGCAGATGCCAAAGAGGAAGCCTCCTTGGTCAAAGTGCTTGACGAGCGCGTCTCCGAGGAAGCGTTCAGTTTCGAGCTGCGCGAGGCGGCCACTCATGACGTAGTCTCCATAGGAGAATCCACCTGAGAATACGACGATTTGCGCTTTTTCCACCATGGCGGCGGTGGCTGTGGCGATGGGCTGTACTTGTGTGGAGAAGCCTGCGACGTTCAGGGAGCGTGCGGTTTCTACGTCACAGTTCGTGCCGGGGTATTTTAATAGAAGTGCGTGAGGCATTTTCTTGTGTCTTTCTGTCGATAAAGGGGTGGTTTAATAGTAGGGGGTGAGTCCGCTCTTCCAAATGTTCTTGAGCTCGGTGAGGCTGGCTTCTAGGACGGCTTTTCCAGCACTGCTCAGGGTGAGGGTATCGCCTTCGACGACTTCACCTATGCGTGCGCAGGGGTAGCCTGCCATGGCTGCTTCGAATTCGCTGGCCATGCTTTCGTCTACTTCGACGAGCATGCGGCCTGTGCTTTCGGAGAAGCAGGGGACGACGAGGTTCTTCCAGCTACCTTCAGTTGGGATCTTGTCGAGGTCGATGCTGAGTGCACCTTTGCCCGAGAAGGCCATTTCCGCAGCGGCGACGGCGAGTCCGCCTTCGCTGATGTCATGCGCAGAGAGGACGAGTCCTGTGGTGAGTGCCTTGTAGTAGGCCTTGTACAGGGCGAAGTTTTTCACGCAGTCTGTCTGGGGTACTTTGCAGTCTTTTACTCCCTTGATGCGGCCATAGACGGAGGCGCCCATTTCGTCTTCGGTGTTACCGATGAGGAAGAGCTGGCTGCCTACTTGGCGCAGGGAGCTGCCTCGGACGTGGTCGGCACTTTCGATGACTCCGAAGCCGGAGCAGAGGAAGGTGACGGGGATGTTCACAGGGCCTTCTTCTGTGTCGAAGTAGTTGTAGAAGCTGTCCTTGCCTGAGACGTAGGGGGCTTCGAAGGCGAGTGCTGCGTCGCGGATGGCTTTTGTACATTCGACGAGCTTTCCGAGTTCGCTTGGAGTCTCGGGGTTACCCATGCAGAAGTTGTCAAGGAGTGCAATCTTGTCTGGGTTCGTGCCTGCGAGGATGAGCTGGCGGACGGTTTCGTCCACGGAGCCTGTACCCATGGCGTAGGGGTCTGTCTTACCCCACTCAGGAAGGATGGAGAGCGCGAGTCCCATGAGCTTCTCGCTGCCATCGATGTCGATGACGGAGGCATCTTGTGGGGCGTCACCGCTCGCGCCTGCGAGTGGCTTGAGGATGGTGTTCCCCTGCACTTCGTGGTCGTATTCGCGGATGATGGGTTCGCGCGAGACGATGGCAAAGTCAGCGAAGACTTCCTTCAGGTCGGCAGCGAGCTGGCTGTCATCGAGCGTGACTCCTGTAAGGGAGGCTGGGCTGGTGAAGGTGGAGGTGAGATACTTCGTCGGTGCTTCGTGGAGCTTGCTGTTATCCAGTTCGCAGACGAGTTCCCCGTCGTGCCAGACGCGGAGGATGCCCGAGTCGTTCGATTCACCGAGGATAGTCATCTCCGTCTGGAATGTGTCAGCGAGCTTCTGGAGCTCGGCGGTGTTCTCTGGCTTGACGGCGAGTACCATGCGTTCTTGTGATTCGGAGAGGAAGATCTGCCATGAGTCCATGTTTTCTTCCTTGAGAGGGGCGCGTTCGAGGTAGAGGTTACCGCCTGTTTCGGAGAGCATTTCACCTGCGGCGGAGGAGAAGCCACCTGCACCACAGTCGGTGATGAATTCGATGAGTCCGCGCTCGCGTGCTTCGAGGATGACGTCGAGGCACTTCTTTTCTTCGATGGGGTTTCCGATCTGGACGGCTTGCTGGTCTTCGACGTGGGAGTCTTCACCCATGCCTGCGGAGGAGAAGGTCGCGCCGTGGAGACCGTCCTTGCCTGTGCGTCCACCGATGACGACGATGGCGAGCCCTGGGCTCATTTCCTTGTCGATATCCTTGCGAGGGATGACGCCTGCTGTGCCGCAGTAGACGAGTGGGTTGTAAATGTAGGTAGGGTCGAACTGGATAGCTCCGCTTGTCGTGGGGATGCCCATGCGGTTGCCGTAGTCACGTACGCCATGCACGACACCGCGCATGATGCCGAGTGGGTGGATGACGTTGTTCCCCTTGATGGTGGTTTCTGGGGTGTCTGGTGCACCGAAGCAGAAGACGTCGAGGTTTGCAATAGGCTTCGCGCCCTTACCTGCACCGAGAATGTCACGAATGACACCGCCCATGCCTGTGTTCGCACCAGCGTAGGGCTCGATAGCACTAGGGTGGTTGTGCGTCTCAGCCTTCAGGCAGATGGAGAGTTCGTCGTCGAGGGTGATGAAGCCCGCATTATCAACGAAGCAGCTGAGGACGAAGCCTGGCTTCTGCTCCATGATCTGGCGTGTAGGTGCCTTGATGTAGGTCTTGTAAATGCTGTTGACGGTTTCTTCCTTGCCATCGATGACGTGGGTGATGGTGGAGCCGAAGATGCGGTGCTTGCAGTGCTCAGACCATGTCTGGGCGATGACTTCAAGCTCGACGTCGGTAGGCTCGCGCTCGATCTCACAGAAGATCTTCTGCACGCAGAGCATGTCTTCGGTGGAGAGCGAGAGCTTCATGTTCTTGCTCAGATTCGTGAGCTCATCGGCGCTGAGTTCGCGGATGGGGATATGACGGTATATGGCCATGATTGTATAGAGGTGAAAAAGGGATTAATTAAGCGATGGTCCAGGTGTGAACCGCTGGGTTGCAGATATTGCGTGCGAACTTCGCACTGAGCATCTCGGCATCATCGGCATTTGCTTCACCGAAGATGTAGACCTTCTGCGCGATGCTGAGCTTTTCGATGGTGAAGGCGAGACCTGTGCGGCCGCGGTAGTTGGTGAGGATGGCTTCCTTTTCAAGGTCAAGCGCGCCTGCCTTGATGCCGTAGCTGATGCTGAAGAGTTCGCCTGTGA
>CAYJLR010000184.1:0-3454 GCA_964370895.1 uncultured Akkermansia sp.
CGCTATCGCGAAGCGCGACACTTCTCTTCCGTGGCAGGCGCGATAGCGTCCACCGCTGTTCTCGATGCGCGCTTCGCGTTCGCCACAGCAAAGAAGTGCCGTCCTGCGGACGGAGGAAGAGGGGACGTCAGTGAGGCTGCTGCCACCATGCAGTGACTTCCACGCGAGCATTTTCTAAAATTTCTTTTCTCACTGACGCTGCCGTGGCTGCGCCACAGCTTTTCCGCGAGGGCCTTGCCCTCACACTCCCAGCAGGGACGCCGTCCCTGCACCCTGTCTAAGGTCGAGACCTTAGATATCCATTTAGCGCTGTCGCGCAGGGCGATCAGCTTTTCATGTAGCTTGACATGATGCAGGCTCCCGCACAGCCCAGTTTAGCTAGTTCTCGAAATTGCTCTTCACCATATATGCCTCCTATGGCGTACACAGGTATGTTACAAGCTTTGATGACTTCTTCCAGTGCTTCCAATCCGCGAGGCTCAACTCCAAACTTGCAGTCCGTTTCATAGACATGTCCATAGATGACGGCTGTCGCTCCCAGTTGTTCCGCTACGAGGGCTTCTTCTACGCTGTGTACTGATACCCAGCATTCAATGTGTTTTTGCGCTTCTCCCGTGGCTTTCATGTTCAGAAAGTCACTCATGCCCATCTGGATATGCTGCATGTCTGACGGACAGGCTCCCACATGGCTCTGCCATATGAAGATGACGTTTTCTCGCTCACAGTGGGTGGAGATTTCTTGCGCGAGTTGTGCGTATTCCGCGTCGCTCAGGTCTTTTTCTCTCAAGATGATGCGCTGCGGTCGCGGTAGCAGTATGTTTCTCTCGCTGCCGAGTACGCGTCCGAGTTGCTCAAGGAGTGGGCGACTGGCGAGTGCTCGCGCTGTGACGAGTATGTGCTCAAATCCTCTGCTGCCAGCTCTATCAGGCATAGTCGTTCATCACTGGCTGCATGCCGAGTTCCTTGAGTCGCTGGTAGACTTGCTCTACGCTGCGGTCGTCCGCGATTTCAAATTGTTCGTCGCCTTTGTCTTCTTCTTGATGTTCTCCCACTCCTGTATGCACGCCTGCCGAGATTTTCGTCGCCGCAATGCCTACGATGTGGTCGCGGAAGATTTCTCGCTCGCGTGAGGAGATGGTGATATGTGCATAGGGGAGGAAGAGGCGGTAGGCACAGAGGATCTGCAGGAGTTGTCGTTCTCCTACTCCTTGTGATTGGAGTGCATCATCATGTGTCGTGGGGCGGAGTCGTGGGCAGGAGAGCGAGATTTCCGCATGCGGGTAGCGTCGCTGGATGAGGTGTGCATGTAGCCCCGTCGCGAGCGCATCTCGACGGTAGTCGTCAAGCCCGAGCAGGGCGGCGAATGCCACGCCTCGCATGCCTCCACGTAGGGCACGTTCCTGTGAGTGGAAGCGGTAGGGGAAGACGCGCTTGTGCCCCGCGAGATGGTATTTCTCGTAGGTGTCAGGATGATAGGTTTCTTGGAAGATGGTGATGTAGTCTGCTCCGCAGGCGTGCAGGTATTCGTAGTCTTTCGTATTGACTGGGTAGACTTCTAATCCTACGTTGCGGAAGTACTGGCGCGCGAGTTTCACGGCTTCTCCTATGTAGGTGACGCTGGATTTCTTGTGGCTTTCTCCTGTGAGGAGGAGGAGTTCTTCGACTCCAGAGGCGGAGATGGCTTTTAATTCAGCGGTGATCTCATCGGCTGAGAGGCAGGCGCGGCGTATTTTGTTCTTGCAGTTGAACCCACAGTAGGAGCAGAGGTTTTCGCAGTAGTTGGAGATATACAGGGGGGTGAACATGGAGACGTTCACACCGAAGTGTTTTTCTCTCACTTGCTTTGCTCGGTGGGCGATCTGCTCCAATAGGGGCAGTGCCGCAGGGCTGAGGAGGGCTGCGAAGTCTTCTATTCCGAGGAATTCTTTCTCCAGCGCACGCAGGATATCTTGCTCAGAAAATGCACGAGTAGAGTACTCAGCACTCAGATTTAGTACCTCATCCATCATGTCATGGGGCAGTTGCTCCATGTCTGGCCAGTAGGCCATGTGGTCACAGCGGGTTGCCATATCGGTGAATAGGAAAGTTTAGTCTGCGAGGAAGCCAGTCAGGGGGGAGGAGGCTTCAGCTCCGCGCTCGATCACGCGTCCGAGCTTTGCGAGGTAGGCAGCGCGGCCAGCTTCGATGGCGAGCTTGAATGCTCCAGCCATCGCTGACACATCACCTGCTGTGGCAATCGCGGTATTCACCATGACGGCAGCCACACCCATTTCCATGGCTTCACAGGCCTGAGAGGGTCGACCGATGCCTGCATCGACGATGATAGGCAGGTCGATCTCGTCGAGGAGTATCTGGATGAAGTCGCGCGTCACCAGCCCCTTATTCGAGCCGATGGGGGCACCGAGTGGCATGATGCAGGCTGCACCTGCCTGCACGAGTGCACGAGCTGCATTCAGGTCGGGGTACATGTAGGGTAGCACGGTGAAGCCGTCATTTGCCAGTAGTTCTGTCGCCTTGATTGTTTCTTCATTGTGGGGCAGCAGGTACTTTGAATCTTGAATGACTTCTACCTTCACCATATCGCCGCAGCCTAGTTCACGGGCGAGGCGAGCCATGCGGAGGGCTTCTTCGGCATTACGAGCGCCCGAGGTATTAGGCAGCAGAGTCATACCTTCTGGGATATAAGAGAGAATACTCTCAGCCTCATGAGCATGAGCGCGACGCAGAGCCAGAGTGATCATCTCCACGCCACCCTGCTCGACAGCGGCTCGGATGAGCTCCATGCTATACTTACCAGAGCCGAGAATGAAACGAGAGTGAAATGACTTATTGCCTAATTGAAATGAATCGCTCATGTGCCGCTATTCTATAGGAGGAAGGGGGCGGGGGGAAGCAAAAAAGCTAGCAGGCACCCCGCACAGCACTCTCACAGCCTGAGCGCAGCACTCATTTACCAGCATCAGCAAGTAGGACATCAATAGATAGATTCTTAAGAGCTAGCTCTTAAGCAGGGTGCAGGGACGGCGTCCCTGCTGGGAGTGTGAGGGCAACGCCCTCGCGGAAAAGCTGTGGCGAACGCGAAGCGCGCATTGAGAACAGCGGTGGACGCTATCGCGCCTGCCACGGAAGATAAGTACAGCCTCGCGCGACAGCGCTAAATGGATATCTAAGGTCTCGACCTTAGACAGGGTGCAGGGACGGCGTCCCTGCTGGGAGTGTGAGGGCGACGCCCTCGCGGAAAGGCTGTGGCGCAGCCACGGCAGCGTCAGTGAGAAAAGAAATTTTAGAAAAAGCCCGTGAGGAAGTCGCAGCATGGTGTCAGCAGCCTCACTGACGTCCCCTATTCCTCCGTCCGCAGGACGGCACTTATCTAGCGATGAAGGCGCGAAGCGTGTATTCAGAAGAGCGGTGGACGCTATCGCGCTTGCCACGGAAGGGAAGTGTCGCGCTTCGC
>CAYJLR010000185.1:0-3393 GCA_964370895.1 uncultured Akkermansia sp.
CTTTATGGGAAGTTCTCGCAATTCGTTTTCCACAAAGGTGGATGTAGAAAATGAAGTAAACAGCGCGCCTCACTCGGTCTTTTTCGCGTATTTTTACCCATTTCTCGTCGAATAATCCATTATGCTCCGTCGAAAATGAAAAAAATACGCGGAAAAATCCCTTCGTGATTTCGCACTGCGAATTACGAGAACTCCCCTTATTTTCAGCTTGCATCTATTAGAGAATGTGTGTACGATGCAGGGACATCACAACTTACTACATCACCATATCGTAAGATAACAAAGCGAGAAAAAAGACTTCTCGTATAAAAGATCATTTCGACATAAATCTAATCGCCTTAATTGATCAATAGCAAAAAATCATCTCAATTAATGAGTTACCACCTACACAACAAACTTGGCATAGATAATCCTATGGAACTAGCGCGTCAAGAAGAGCTGATCAGTAAACGTAAGGCGAAAGAACTCTATGAGCTAGATCTCTTGAATACTTGGGAGGCTGGAACGACGGAGAGTTTACAAAGGATTCATCGGCATCTCTTTGAAGAAATTTACGATTTTGCAGGAGAGATCAGAAACGTGAATATCTCTAAAGGAGGTTTCCGTTTTGCCTCAGCCATGTTCCTCAAACCTGCGCTTGAGCATATAGATAAGATGCCTCAATCGACCTTTGAAGAAATCATCGAAAAATATGTGGAAATGAATGTGGCTCATCCCTTCTGTGAGGGGAATGGACGCAGTGCTCGTATCTGGCTAGACTGTATCTTAAAAAAGGAAATAGCCCGCGTCATCGACTGGAGTCTCGTAGATAAAGAAGATTACCTTTTAGCGATGGTTCGTAGCCCTATCAAAGATATTGAGATTAAGCATATCTTAAGAGCAGCACTCACGGATCAAGTGAGCGACAGATCACTCTACATGAAGGGGATAGACTATAGCTATTATTATGAAGGCTATACGGAGTATAAAACAGAGGAATTATAATTGTTACAGAGAGTTCGACACTCCTCTTAACAGTGTTCATACCTAATAATATAATTTATAAAATACTCATTGACACCTAGTTAATAAAATGGTAAATCAGAAGCATACGTATAATACAAATACAACAATCTATATCATATACCCTCTCTTATCAAATACAAACCTCTATACACATGGATATCAACGATTTCACTACTAGATTATATAACCTTTCCAAGCGCGTACCCATGGTCTCATCAAATTGTGGCACAGAAGAAGCGACGAAGAACGCTCTTATTATGCCTTTCTTGCATCAGGTGCTTGCTTACGATATTTTTGATCCAACTGAAGTCGTACCTGAGTTTACAGCCGACACCCCTGGTAAGCGCGCTGAAAAGGTAGACTATGCTATTCTTAAAGAGGGAGAGGTTCAGATTCTAATCGAATGTAAAAAGCATGGAGACAAGCTTTCAGTGAAACACGCAGCGCAGCTTTTCCGCTATTTCTCTGTTACTAAGGCTCGTGTAGGCATCCTTACGAATGGTGTCGAGTATGAGTTCTATACTGATCTTGAACAGCAAAACGTAATGGATGACGTACCTTTCCTTACTCTTAATCTCTTAGATATAGATAAGCATGCTATTTCGCAAGTCGCCAAACTCACGAAACATGTATTTGATGTCAACTCTGTAGTAGATGCTGCTGGGGATCTCAAGTATCTAAACCAAATTAAGAAGGTGATAGCTGAGCAGTTCCGCAATCCTGATGAAGAACTAGTCAAATTCCTCACTTCTAAAGTTTATTCAGGGATTCAAACACCACGCATCAAAACCCAGTTCACAGAGCTTTCTAAGAGCGCGCTGAAGCAGTTTCTTAGCGATAGTGTCAATGCTCGACTTAAGTCTGCAATGGGCGAAGAAGAGCGTGATTCTATGGTCTTTAACGTAGAAGTCAACAATCCAGTGATCAATAATGCGGAAGTAGTAGAAGCAGAAGATGACGAAACTTCACGTGTTGTGACAACGGAGGAAGAGCGAGAAGGCTATCATATCGTGCGTGCCATTTTGAGAAAGGTATTTGAAGTAGAACGTATCACTCACCGTGATACACAAAGTTATTTCGGCATCTTGCTTGATGATAATAATCGTAAGCCTCTGTGTCGATTGCACTTTAATGCTAAACAGAAGTATCTCGGTATAGTCGGCGAAGATAAAAAAGAGACTAGATATCCGATCAGTACTTTGGATGATATCTATTCTCTGGCAGATACCCTTCTCGCAAACTCTGCACGCTTCCTTTAAATTATAATAAAAGGCCCTCACTTATGAGGGCTTTTTTATTTCTTCACCCTACTCTGGAGATTTTGCAATTGGGTAACTATTCACTTTCTCTGGAGAAAATCACCCTTCCGACGCGGTGAATGTGTGAAAGTAGATCAAGATTTTTAATTCCAGCTGTGGGGGTGAGATCCACTTCGTAGGGAAGTAGTAGATTATCTATTGCTTCTTCGAGTCTGGTCAGTGTTCTTGCTGTGATATACTCCCCTTCCAGGGCTATGTCTATGTCTGAGAATGTCTGATGTGTTCCTTTAGCCCGTGAACCGTAGATAATGGCTCGAGTGATTTCAGGAAATGCTGCTAATGTATCTTGTAGTGCTGAGAGCTGATGATCTTTGAGTCCTAATGAATTCATAGCAAGAAAGAAAATTACATTTCAGATTTAAGCTGGATCATGCTTTTTTCAAAATTCAAAAGAAGTTGCAGGTAATCTTTTACAATGGTTCTGTATACTTTGACAGCACGCATTTCATCATAACAATGACTCGTGATGTTACGACTATTAATCATATCCATCCAAAGCTCATCATGAATTAATCCTACACGTAGTCCGTAGCGCGTCGCATCTCTTGATCCCATGATGGAGTTACTTCCTTGGTAGTTCGCATAGTCTTTGATAACTTTCCATGCGAGTTCATGCGTGAATTCAAATCGCTGAATAAGACCTTCTACAAGCAGACTCATTTTGTTATCGTCTACCCAAACTGTCTCAATTTGCTCTATGCCTTCTTGTAGTTTGGTGAGAGCCTTGCAAAAATTTGCAAAACGTTGTTCCCAGCGTATATCTTGTTCAGTCGTTGACATCGTATCCTTCTTTCTTGAGCTATTATAGGGACTGTAATTAGTGATAGCAAGTCAATTTCACGGAATGCTTAATGCGCTAGAAACGCTTTTACGCTATCACATTTGCGACGGTGGTAGAATAGGTAGCTTCACGGCTGAGGGTCTTTACAGACGATCGCCAAGGGCAAAGTAGCGGTGAGGCTGAACATGTGCTTGGGGGCGCGCGGTGGTGCTTTTTGGTTCTGTGTGTGTGGTTGATATTTCGCTTGTATTTGAGTGATCTGTGTGCTAGTATGCTCGCGCTATGTTT
>CAYJLR010000186.1:0-3338 GCA_964370895.1 uncultured Akkermansia sp.
ACGGAGGGTAGCGAGGGCACCTGCTCCGACGGGTGTCGCGAGGGCGAGGATGGTGGATTCATACTGCATCGCAGGGGATTATAAGGTATTTCAAGCGGTGCAGCAATGGAAATTCTTAGTAGAATAGTTGACATTCCATGTTTTTATATTACAATCAAGTTTATAGATGAATTCTCGCTTGAAAATACTCCTCGGATGCTACGCCTGCGATCCTAATTATGGCTCAGAGCCAGGGATGGGCTGGAACTTCGCGCATCAACTATCAAAGAAGTACGAGGTGCATCTGCTTGTCGAGGAAGGGGAGTTCAGGGAAACACTGACGCGCTATGCCGAAGAGAATCCCGAGGAGGTAAAGCATATGCACTTCCACTATGTGCGACGCCACCATCACGAGACACTGCGCTCCATCTATCCACCGAGTTACTACTGGTTCTACCGTAAGTGGCATCGCGAAGCGTTGAAGCTAGCCATTGAGCTCGATAAGAAGGAGAACTTCGATCTGGTTCATCAGGTGACTATCTCGGGATTCCGCGAGCCGGGCTTCCTCTGGAAGCTGGGGAAACCCTACATCTGGGGGCCGCTAGGAGGACTCACAGATGCGCCGTGGTGCCTGCTCTCTAGCCTCGGTTGGAAGGGAGCATTCCACTTCGGGGTGCGAAATATTATTAATGCTTTCCAAAAACGCTGGGGACGTCACGCTCGTGCGGCAGCCGCGCACTCCCACACCATTCTCACGAGCACAACCATGGCGCAGAAGGAGATCAAGGACTTCTGGAAACGCGATGCCATCCTCATGAATGAGGTAGGCTACGAGGATAGGCACAGCCCGCAGACTCCTGCCGTACATGAGGAGGGGACTCCACTGCGTATATGCTGGGCAGGAGAGCACATTCCGCGTAAGGCGCTTGACCTTCTGCTAAAGGCTCTCACCCAGACGACGCAGCCCATGGAGCTGCATGTCTTGAGTAAGGGGCCTCGCACGATGGCATGGAAGAAGCTCACGCAGGATCTCGGACTGAGCGATAAGGTGACATTTCATGGCTTTGTAGCGCGCGATGAAGCGTTCAGAATCATGGGCTCATGTCATGTGTTTTGCATCACGAGTATACGCGAAGATACCTCTACTGTCGTATTCGAAGCATTCCGCTACGGTATGCCCATCATCGCACTCGATCACTGCGGCTTTGCGACAGTGATCAACGAGAGCTGCGGTATCAAGATTCCCATCCAGTCCAAGAAGCAAGTCATCGCTGATTACGCCCGTCATCTCGACTATCTAGCGACCCATGAAGAGCAGCGTCAGCAGCTCTCAGTCGGTGCACTCTCACGCTGCGCAGACTTTACATGGGAGAATAAGGTGGAGACACTTTGTCAGATTTATAAAGAAGCTCTCGAGCAAGGCTGTGCGAGATAACTCACTACAGACACGTGATCTAGGCTGGGATAAGGTAAAGGCTATCCTCATCTTTCTCGTCATCGTCGGGCACGCTATTCAGTATTACCTCGTGGGTAATTACTGGGAAAACCCTCTCTACAAAGCGATCTACCTCTTTCACATGCCACTCTTCATTCTACTGAGTGGCTACTTCTCTACGAGCTGCCTTAGACCTCGTGCGTGGGAAAGAATCCCTAGCCAGCTCCGCCGCCTTGGACTACCCATCTTCACTGTCATTATGGCGCAGCTAGGGCTATTGCTCTACAGCTCGTGGGAGAAAGGCTATGACCTGACGACGGCGCATTTCCTAGCCTGCATACGAGGGCTCTGGTTTCTCTGGGTGCTGCTCGAGTGTACTCTAGCGGCTAGCTTGTGCTTCGCTTTAAAATCAAGGATATGGCGCGTACTCAGCTGCGTCGCGTTCATGTTTATTGGCGACTGCTTGCCATACGCCAGCTATTTTATCTCCCTATGGCCATTCTTCCTCTTAGGCTTGTTCCTGAAGGTGAGAGGCTTTAGCTTCGCGCATATCAAGTTATCGTGGCTCTGGACTCTACCATTGGCAGCGATGGCTTGGTATTATTACCGCCCCGAGTGGAGCCTTTACTATGCTCAGACTGCGTGGGATCTCACCGCGCTCTGGTACTTCGTCCTACGTGGGTTAATAGCCATTGCTGCATCCATGAGCTTCCTTGCGCTTGCTAATATCCTATTAGGGCAGGGTAAAGCCGCTTTCCTAGTTCGAATAGGGCAGAGTACTATGGCAATTTATGTGTTACAGACTTACCTGTTTTACAGCGGTGTAGGTCGAGGATTCTTGACAAAGCTAGGAATGGAAAGCGATGCGGTGATCCTGCCTAGCATCCTCGCTCTGCTGCTCACAGTCGCTATTTATTTCCTCTACCTTCTTTTAAAGAAGGTGAAGATCGTGCGCCTGTTTCTCTTCGGTGAGAGCTAATCGCGCTCGCCCTCGGTGCGACAGCCCCAATGGCAGGTGGGGTGTTTAATCGTGAAGCGCGCGCGCTCCTCGCTATTCGCGCTATAGATGCGGTACTCGCGGGGCTTTTGATGCAGCTTATCGACCAGGAGCCTCTTGAGGTTTACCCAGCGAAAATTAATGCCGTGCATCTTGCTCTTGTAAAAGGGGAGACTCGCCATGTGGCTATCCCACTCGCGCTGCGAGACCTCACTCCAGGCAAGATTATTCCCCGTCACCGTGAAGCTCGATGTGATGAGCTCCGCTAGGATAAGGAAGCGTGGCTGTGCTGCCGTCAGTTTTATATAAAATACCAGATCCGCAAGAGCCTTTAGACTCGTATCGAAGCGCAGTCCAAGCTTCTTAAAATAATCAGCTCGATAGAAGCAGGAGCAGGTGATGATCTCGCATACAGTCACGCTGCGCCACGCGGAGGGCTGGACAGGGCGACGGTGGCAGATGTACCTATTCTCAGCATCATGGATGATGTAGCTTCCAAGTGCCACTTCTGCTTCTGGCTGCGCGTTAAACTTCTCCGCGAGTGCTGTGAGCACATCGGGCAGGTACTGCTCATCGCTGTTGAGATGCGCGATGACGTCAGCGTCTGCTGGAGCAGCATCCCAAGCGCGGTTGATCGCATCATACATGCCCGCATCCTTGCCTGAGATATAGCTAAACTCGTAAGCTACGCGTGACTGCGTCTCCTGCTGCCACTGCGCTAGCCACTCCGCTGTGCCATCGCTAGAGCCGCCATCTTGGATATGATGATGCACCTGCACCCCATTACAGCACTGATCGGCAACGGAGCGCACACAGCGCTGCAGCCAAGTAAGACTATTAAAGGTAGGAGTGACGATGTAAAACTTCATATCTAGATAATAAAAAAGCACAGAGGCAGTAGAAAACCACCTCTGTGCTCGTATATAA
>CAYJLR010000187.1:0-3299 GCA_964370895.1 uncultured Akkermansia sp.
GCCTTCTTCTTCCACTTATCCATGCCGAAGTAGGTGGTATCCTGAGCGATGAGGTTGATTTCCTTTATCCCCTGCTCGACAAGCTTGCGAACTTCACGTACGACGCTATTCTGAGGACGGCTACGATGCCCACCTCGTATGCGAGGGATGACGCAGAAGCCGCAGGCGTGGTTACATCCCTCGGATATCTTCACATAGGTGAAGCTCTTATCAGTCAGGCGGTATCGAGTCGTGGTAAAATCAGGGATGAGCTTAGAGCTCGGAGTAGAGTAAATACGCTTAGCCGTCCCCGCAAAGAGAGCCTTCGCGATTTCACCGACTTCGAGGATGAGATCTAAACCCATGAACACATCTACCTCCGGCAGGCTCTCTGTCAGGTCAGAAGCATAGCGCTGCGAGAGGCAACCAGCAACGATGATCTTCTGAGCCATGGGGCTCTCACCATTATCACGGGCGCGCCCTGCGGCAATGATGGTATCAATAGCTTCCTGCTTCGCTGGATCGATGAAGGCGCAGGTATTAATAATGAGCAAATCCGCCTCAGCTGATTCTACCTTAGGACCGAAGCCTGCATCAAGCAACTGACCCACGATGAGTTCCGAGTCAACAAGGTTCTTTGAACAGCCTAGAGAAATGAGTGCAAAGGAATACGACATGCCCTCTTATAACACAGCTATAGCTTCTCGAAAAGTCCAAATAACAGGATTAAAATGCGCTCCTCATAATAAGTACACATACAAGATGGGGGCTTGCACTGAGTGCACAGACATGCTAAAGTATTATCCATGTCTGACACAGAACACACAAAACAAGTCATGTCCTACCTCATCGGTTTCCGTCTGGGTAGTCAGGTACTCCCCCAGATGCTCCCCGCTATCAAAGAGGACGATATCGACCTCGCGAAGATCGCTAAGGGTATCGCAGAGGGTCTGACAGGCGAGATTGATATGAGCCTTCAGAACGAAGATGTTGAAACAATCCAGAAAGAGTTCCTCGGCATGCTCCAAGCACGCGAGCAGGAAAAGGGTAACAAGAACCTCGAACTCGGTAAAATTTATCTCGAACAAAACGGCGCACGCCCCGAAGTAACCACAGCTCCTAGCGGACTCCAGTACGAAGTCATCAGCGAAGGCAGTGACAAGAAGTACGATCCTGAGATCCACGGTGATGCTCCTACCGCTAAGGTCATGTACAAGGGTATGCTCATCGACGGCACGGTCTTCGACCAGTCCGAGAGCCCAGCAGAGTTCGGTGTACGTCAGGTCATCCCTGGCTTCACAGAAGCTCTTCTGAACATGCCTATCGGTGCGAAATGGCGCGTGACCATCCCTTCTGACCTCGCTTACGGCGCACAGGGTCCAGGCCCTATCGGGCCGAACTCCACGCTCGTATTCGAGCTTGAGCTCCTCGGTCTCGAAGGCTAATCCTCCTTTTATATAACGTACTAGCAGCTTCGGTTGCTAGTGCGTTTTTTCCTCATTACGAATCATGAAGTTTAAATCTATCATCCCCTCTATCCTGCGTCTGGGTGTGGTGATCTTGCTTCTCGCGGGTGGACTAGCCCTACTCGACCGCTTCTATTTATCACAGACGCAGAAAAGCAGCTGCGTGCAAGCCGACCTCCCTGAGGGGGTGATGTGCATAGAGAGCATCCTCAAGGAATGGGGGCAGCGCATCGTCTGGGTGGACACTCGTCATGACAATGACTTCATGACAAATCACCTCATTTTCAGCGACAACCGCATGTTCCACATACAGCCCGGTGTGAAGATGCAGTCGCAGTTCGACGCGGCACTGACGCGACTCTTTGAAGCGCAGGAGAAAAACGAATGCGTCGTCATCTTCTGCAAGCAGGGCTGCGAATCCTCCTCAGAAGTGGCAAAGCACCTACGCGAATCCGGCATGGTCGATGCACCTGTCTATGTACTCCATGGCGGCTGGGACGCCCTCCTCGATGCAGGCATAGCGCAGAAGTAGCGAGAGCGCCTGCTCCGCCCACCTCGCATTTCACGAGAGCGTTCTCCTTGTCTTACCTACCTTTTCTGCTTGATAAGAGGAGGGGCTCTGTGCTAGAGTA
Source organism: uncultured Akkermansia sp. (assembly GCA_964370895.1). Lineage (GTDB taxonomy): Bacteria > Verrucomicrobiota > Verrucomicrobiia > Verrucomicrobiales > Akkermansiaceae > Akkermansia. The sequence goes on from CAYJLR010000187.1 coordinate 2,078, forward strand.
TCCTTTCCTGCGCTCGTATTCACCTATCGAGTTCGAGCGTTGGATGATTCTATTTCTACAGATATATGCCTCTTAAAGCTGTTATATTCGACCTAGACGGAACACTTGCGGATACCATCCCGCTTGCCGTAGAGGCGCATCGCGACATGGTGGAGCAGATGCTCCAGCGTCGCCCTGAGGCGCATGAAGTTACGGACTTTTTCGGACTCTGCGATATAGGCATCATGAGCGGTCTGCTCGGGATGAGTCCAGAAGATGAGGCGCTGCCGCGTGAGCTTCTCCTTGATTGCTACCGTCGTCTACATCCGACGCTCGCGCCATCCACCTTTGATGGAGTGCCTGAGATGCTGCGTGAGCTGCAGGCGATGGGACTACGCATCGCACTGGTCTCAGGACGAGGAGAGGCTTCAGGACGTCTGAGCTTAGAGTATTTTGGTATACTGGATTGTTTTGAATGGCTGGGCTTTGGTAGCCCTTACAAGAATCCTAAGGTCGAGCACATGACACGCTTGCTTTCCGAATGGGAGCTGAGCCCCGAAGAGACCATTTACGTAGGCGATGCCGCCACCGACATCAGGGATAGTCATTCTCTCGGACTGCGCATCGTGAATGCCGCATGGTCTCCCACCTGCCACGGCAGTGAGGAGGAATGCCTCGCACTGAAGCCTGATTTCCGACTTCACTCACTTTCTGACTTTATCCCCCTCATTCGCTCTTTAATGAGCTAATACATTTCACACAAACCACACTGATAATTTTTATATGAAATTGCTATCATTATTATCCTGCGCCACGCTCGCCGCTGCTACATGCAGTGCACAGCTGACCCCAGCTGTCTTCCCCAAGCCTCAGCAGTCGAATCTCCGAGCTGAGTTCACTGACGTGAAGACTGCAGAGTTCATACTCTTAGACCCAGACAAGCCTCTCAAGGGCGCGCCCGAAGTGCCCCATAAGGAAGGCGCTTACGCGATCGAGATTAGCCCCGGCAAGGTCGTCGTCTACGCCTACGATGAGGCAGGACGCTTCTATGCAAAGCAGACTCTCAGCCAGCTCCTTATCGGAGTCGACGGCAGCAAGTACGCACAGAAAGACCCCTTCAAGGACAAGCATTTCGAAGCAGTCGTTCGCCTTGGCAAACTGCCTATGGGTACCATTATCGACTGGCCTGACATGCCCTACCGTGGCGTGGTCGAAGGCTACTATGGCACGCCATGGACGATAG
>CAYJLR010000188.1:0-3283 GCA_964370895.1 uncultured Akkermansia sp.
ACCTGTGACCTTCTCGAAGACTGCGCTGATGAGAACAGCGGTATCATCACAGAGAGTGACTCAGCCTACGTGCAGAACCGCCTCCAGCTCCATACGGATATTAACCGCCAGTTCGGTCGTGTCATTAATGTCTACATCCCCGAGCTCGCACTCCCCTCTCCTTCCCACTCCCCTCTTCTTCACTGCTGTGTCCAGCCTCCGAAGGGAAAAGGAAAACTCCCCTTCTCTCCCCTCGTTCAGCACCAGTTCTACCTGCCCGAGCGCATCATCGGAGACGTGGAAAAATGCATACCTATCGGCATATCTCGTCTCATCCCAGCTATGCCGCCAATGAGCGCTGAAGATGTCATCAAGGCTCTCGCCCCAGATCTCCTCAGCCGTCTGACGACACTGAGCGATGAGGAAAAAGTCCTAGCTAAGCCTACAGGCTCACGCCGTAGCTCCATTCATTCATTCCACTGGTTAGACCCGCGTGATGGTTATCTCGTGAGTCTAGATGACCAGATCGAGCTGCTGAAGTTCTACTTCACTCCTTCTGAAATAGCATGAGCCAACCTCAGTCTGAGCCAGTAGCGCAAAGCATGAACTGGCAATTCGTTCGCTTCTTCATCGTAGGTGTAGGTGCGACCCTGCTCCATTTAGGCATTTACAAGGGGATTAATGTCCTCATGGGCATTAACGAGTCGCAAGCTTTAGCGCTGAACATCAGCTACAGCGTCGCTTATGCGCTCTCCTTCATCGCAAACTACCTCGTCAGCACGAGTTGGACATTTCGCACTTCTAATTCAGTAAAAAAAGGAGCAGGCTTCGCCTTCGCTCATGCGATTAACTATGGGCTCCACCTCCTCTTCTTAAATATATTCGTGTACCTTAAAGTCGGCGAACTCATCGCCAGCATGAATAAGGGCATCCTTCCAGATGCCCTATTAACGGCCATCCCGATGCTGCAAAACACCACTGACCTACTCCCCATCCCTATCTACGTGATCGTCGTACCAGTAAACTTCCTACTGGTACGATTCTTCCTCACGAAGGTTTGATGAATCCTTAATCGACATTCATCTGCCCGTAGATGACGAGATTCCCCTTCGCGTCTTGCCCGAATCCAAGGAACTTCGTGTAGAGCTCCTTGCTATTCGCAATATTCAGCGAGGCATTTGTCAGCTCATTGTTCTGGAACTTAATATCGGGGAAGGACACGCCGATGATCTTCTTTGCGTCATGTGCCTTACGCAGGGGCTCTAAGAGCTGATCGCTCTGAACATCACCCCACTTCACCATCAGGGAGAGCACGCCTTTCACGCGTGTGTGATCCTGATTCCAGTTAAAGCGCTCGACTTGGATTACAGGCATCATGTGCTTACTACCGTCAGCTAAGGTGATCTCTTCTTCCTCTATGCTAAGAGGCGTGAGCTCCATACCAGGGTCACGAATCTCCAGTTTCGCGCCTTCAACCATGTTAAACGTCGTACTCGGTGAGTAAAAAACAGAATCCACGATGTGCAGTACACCACTCGTCCATGGCATCGTGACATTGCAAGCGATGAGATGAGAGTTTAGCACCGTCGCATGCCCCTCACCGACACGCAGAGTAGCAGCTTCGAGGCTCATCGCCTCCCCCCCTTTTGCTGTTAGCTGCGCAGCTTCACCATCTTTTAAAGACTTCACAGTCAGAGCTGGCTTCTGTTGATAATCACCAGGGCTATAGATAGACAGCTCACCAGCACATACGGTAGCATCCTGCAGGCGAAGCTCACCGACGCTCAGCGAGCCATCGCCGCCTATATGAATCTCAGCGCCCTCGCTCAGATTCACATCATAGATCGTACTCACTCCTGACTCGATATAGAGGCGCGATGCTATCGCATCATAAGTTTGCGCCAGTAGACCTCCACCTTTGATAATACGCATTTCACCATGCGCCTCCACGTCTATCAGTCGCGTCACCAGCTCCATCGCAAGTGTGAGTGTCCCCACGACGCTGAAACGCCCATCAGGTATCCCCAGTGATACATCTTCGTCGCTTGTGAAGTACCAGTTCGCATACTCTTCCATATAGAGACTGTCGAGCCTGACATCCTCTGTGAAATGGATATTGTAGTTCTGAGCAGCCTGATCACTCGCTTTACCGAGTGTCACGGAGCTCTCCGACTTGAATGCCTTGGTAGACCCTTGAGAGTCTTCCCATGTGATACTCACCCACTGTGGGGCGATATCATTACTGTAGAGATCTGTTTCTGGGGTCTCTGCGTAGACGAGCTTACTAAGCGAAAGAGCTAGCAAGATGGATGTACTGCTTTTCTTAAATTTCATAAATCGATTTGGGCTATATCCTGTATAATATCAGTATCAGACGAAGAAGCAAGATAAAAAGCACACAAGATATCCTAACTTTATCTCTGTCATATTAGGCGAATAAGCTTGCTTGAGCACAATACATTATATAAAGAGTAACACATGAACACGCGACGCCCTCTCCTCGTCATCCTTCTAGGACTCGTTCTCTATATCATCATAGGCATACAAGCATACAGCGCGAGCGGCTTCTGGGAACGCTACAAGCCATGGTTTGGCGAACCTGTGGAAGTAGAATACTGCCACGAGTTTAACGGCAATGATTGCTTTTACCTGCGTCTATCGAAAGATCAGCGTCAGCAGTGGGCAGATACATTTCAGCTCGTGAAGAAAGCTGAAAATGCCAACGATTTTTCCCCTAGCATAAGCTCGAAGCACCCTGTCACGCTGAAAGGCGCAGATAAGGAAATGACCTTTGATATCAGACTTGAGCGTAACTACGAGTCAGAAGATCAGGATAGCTACATACTCACCCTTGAGCGCATCTACCCTGAGTTTCTTGATTCTGCTGAGTTGGCTAGTTTTACACCTATTGTCGTCGAGAACAGGTCAGAAATCGCAAGCTTCCACCTAAGGCGCGATCTCATACCTATCCTATTCATCGCCTGCATCCTACTCGTCCCTGCACTCATGGCGCGCCTTATCGTCAAGAAGCGTGAAGGATGCTTCGCATTCAAAGAGTTGTTTTTAAATTACCTCACCTCGCTTCTGATTTATGGGATTTTTAACTTCATCTTCCTCATCTCGCTCTATATCTTCGGAAGCTTCGCACCAGATACACCCTTCTTTATGATGGTAGGTGGGATAGCTGCAGGACCATTCATCTGCGCGTTCGCTTGCCTAGGGCTCTACCTCATCATCGGCACATACCGCTGGGTGAAACAGAGAAAACAAAGCGCATAAGGGAAGTTCTCGCAATTCGTTTTCC
>CAYJLR010000189.1:0-3274 GCA_964370895.1 uncultured Akkermansia sp.
CATTGACAAGGAGGCGGGCGCGTGGTAGAATCTGCGCGCCATGTTGAATAAATCTCTCTTAGCACGTTGTAGCAATGCCCACGGTGTTTCTGGCTTTGAATCTGAAGTTCGCCAGCTCATACGCAACGAACTCAGCTCCTGCTGTAGCTTAAAGGGATACCCGAGCGGAAACCTCATTGCATCCTTAGAATCAACGCAGGAAAAACCGCATATCATGATCTCGGCTCACATGGACGAGATAGGGTTCATGGTGCAGAGCGTCACCCCCGATGGTTATCTACTCATCGTACCACTCGGTGGATGGTGGAACCACACCCTCCCCAGCCAGCGCATGGTCGTGCAGGCCACAGACGGCAGCAAGCACCTCGGTGTCGTAGGCTCGAAGCCACCCCACCTCTTACCAGAAGCTCAGCGCAGTCAAGTACTCTCGAATGAATCACTCTGCATCGACATTGGAGCCAGCAGCGCCAGCGAAGTAGCAGCACTACACATCATGGAGGGCTGCGTCGTCGCACCAGACGCTACCCTCACAGAACTCTCCATCCCTCACCGCTGGATGGGAAAAGCCTTTGACAATCGCATCGGCGTCTACACCCTCATCGAAGTCATGAAGCAGCTTTCAGCAGAAAGCACAAGTGCCCCCCTCCCCTGTCGCCTCAGTGCCGCCGCCACTGTCCAAGAAGAACTAGGAACTCGCGGAGCACGCGCACTCGCGACAGATCAGCTCCCTGATGTCATGATCGTGCTAGAAGGGCCACCAGCCGATGACACCATGGGCATGCCCGGAGTCGGACGTACAGGTGAGCTCGGCAAAGGCGTACAGGTACGACTCTTTGACCCCACCCATGTCACCCACCCAGCACTCGCTCAAGTCGTACGCGAAGTCGCGGCACAGGAAAACATCCCTGTCCAGTGGGCAGTACGCCGCACGGGTGGCACTGATGCGGCAGCTTCTTATGCGAACTGGCAGGGCATCCCCAGCATCGTACTCGGAGTCCCAGTACGCTACATCCATTCTCATCAGGGCATCTTAGATGAACGCGACGTCGTCGCCATGCAGCAGCTATGCTGTGCTCTCATCCGCGCACTCGACTCACAGAAGGTAACTTCCTTCATCGAAAACTAAGCTTCCCTCTCTGAGACTCCAGCATTCCTCATGCAAGCAAGTTACCAACACACGGGAGGCGGCAGCTCTGATCGCATACTCTGGGTAGACACAGCACGCTGCATCGCCATGTTTTTCATCATGTGGCTACACACGCGTACAGCTCCCAGCTGGCTACCCCTCCCTGTAGGTGGTGCTATTTGCTTTTTCTTCCTCACAGCGGGTTATTTCTTACCACGCAATCCTCTGGAATGTGGGAAGCGTACCCTACAATTAACCGGAGCATGGCTGCTCTGGTCACTCATCACCGTCACTCTCTACCTCTGTGTCGGACCAGGTATGCAATTTGAATGGCAGCGAGCCATTGGCTGGGATGCGATGGCGTATAATGTACCGCTATGGTTCCTGCGCAATCTTATAGCCTACCAGCTCATCTTCTTCATATTGCTACTAGTACGAGCACTCCCGTGGGGAGCTGCCATCGTACTATTCCTCTGCTGTATATGGCCTTATGCTAAGCATGGAGAGCACCACATTGTACTGCGCTTTGACTGGATCATCGCCGTGGCATTAGGCTTCCTTCTGGGGAACGTAGCTCTGACACGACTCAGTAGAATGCTGGAGCGCGGGATGATACCCCTAGCGCTGCTGGCGGCTTTCCTCATCAGCTTTGAATACTTCAAGTACCCCTTTGCAGGCTACACATGGTTTAGCTTCTCTTGGGCGCTAGGAGACAACTGGTCACACCTGAGTGGAGACTTCTCATTGAACAGCTTACCACTTGTCGCTCTAGGTCTCAGTCTGGCCTACGCCCTCTTGGCAGTAGCATTAACACGCTGGCTGCCGTGGGTCTCACGAGTACTATCCATCGTCGGGCGTAACATGATGTTCATCTACGCGGGGCATTCCATCTTATACGGAATGCAGGTGGGGATAGATCAGCATTACTTCGGAGGCAAGCTAGCAGATGGTGTATGGCTACCCATCGTAGCGATGGTAATCCTAACGCTGATCTCGGAGCTGCTATGTAAAGTATGCCCGAAACTGATGGTACTACTCGGCAGCCTGAGCCTCAAGCACTGGAGACGCAGCTGATAGCGTGCATAGTCTACGATAGTAACTCTAAATACACAACCTGCGCAAATAATTTGTCTCTACCCTCGTCAACGGGAGCAGAGACATCTCATTTTTTACAGATAGCGTTTACACCATCGGGCGTACAGGTATTCCCTGCTTCGCGAAGTATTCCTTCGCTTGAGCTACGGTGTATTCACCGAAGTGGAATATAGAAGCCGCCAGTACAGCATCGGCTCGTCCGCGCTGCAGCACGTCCACCATATGCTCTAGATTCCCCGCACCGCCACTCGCGATCACCGGTATTTTCACCGCTTCACTCACGCGTCGCGTCAGCTCGATATCATAACCAGTCTTCGCTCCATCAGCATCCATGCTTGTCAGCAGGATTTCTCCAGCACCGAGGCGTTCTACCTCGCGCGCCCATTCGACGGCATCGAGGTCTACAAATTGTCGTCCACCATGTGTCGAGACCTTCCACTGGTCATCGCTCCATCGCTTCGCGTCTATCGCTACGACCACGCACTGGCTGCCAAAGGCATTCGCACCTTCGCTGATCAGCTCAGGTCTGTGTATAGCCGCGGTGTTAGTCGAGACCTTATCAGCTCCAGCCAGTAGCATCTGGCGCATGTCTTCTACGGCACGTATACCACCACCTACAGTCAGAGGCATGAAGCACTGCGCAGCTGTACGACGTACGACGTCTACCATGGTAGCGCGCCCATCACTGGATGCCGTGATGTCAAGGAAGACGAGCTCATCGGCCTGCTGTTTATCATAGGCGATAGCACACTCGACTGGGTCACCAGCGTCGCGTAATTGGACAAAGTTTGTACCTTTGACGACTCGGCCGTTCGTCACATCGAGACAGGGGATGATGCGTTTGGAAAGCATGTTGGGAATATAGTAAGGTTAATGCTGCGAAAAGTCAATCTCTCATCAGGAAAACATATCCCATGCTTCGAGCATCTCACTGGGCAGGCTCGTTAGGAAGCGTGAGGGAGGACAGTACTGACCATCATAACCACCGCTGTAACGCGGATAGAGCAAGTAGAGCTGGTCTTCTGCGCGTGTCACGGCGACGTAGAAGAGGCG
>CAYJLR010000190.1:0-3265 GCA_964370895.1 uncultured Akkermansia sp.
GAAGATAGTCATCATTGACAGCAAAAAAGCCGTAGTTTCTATCACCACGGCTGCATTATATCTCTCGACGATTCCCTGTGACTAGGCTCTTCTTTTCCTGCGTATAAGAAGTCCTGCCAGCCCCAGTATGCCCATCACAACAGAGCTAGGCTCTGGTACCGCTCCGAAGGCGCTAAAGCTCATCCCCGCGATACTCATACCATTCGCAGAGCCATCATAGCTCAGTCCCTGCCATTCTGCGGAGCGAACGATAGAGCCATCGCTGGAGAGCATAGCTATGTTTACCTCAAGCATACCAGCATCAGCCGCGAGTCCTTCTATAAGAAGTGTATCGAAGCCCCCAGCCACGCCACTCATGTAAGCCATCATTTTCTCACTGATCAGGAGATCCAGTGACACACCTTCTGCCATATCGGCTCCAGATAAGCCTGTATCAAGCGTGAGTGCTGTTATGCTCGAACGGCTTAAAGAATACACGGATGCTCCAGCACCGCTCATTTCTTCTATACTCACAGATACATCCATGATGGTGATGTCACCTGAGAGCTTAAACCTAGTGTCTGCTGCCAGCTTGCCGCCTGACATCATCGTGAGATTGTGAATGGAGAGTGTATCAGCCGCATCAGAGAAGCTGATGGCATGCCCCTTGTACAGATGTGTTCCTGAGAGTGCCTGCTTGCCTTCTACGACCAGTGAGCCACCTAGATGGAGATTCCCTGTGAGCGTGCCACCTGCCAGCTTCAGGCTAGCATTTTCACTAATAATGATGTTGCGTGCGCTGAGCTGAGCTTTCTCTCCTTGTAAGACCATCTGCGCGCCTTTGATTGTCATATCGCCAGCTATCTGGCTCTGCGAGGTCATGATGAGTGAAGAGGCAGCGCCTGTTCCTTGATAGGTGACATTGAGCACCCCAGTAGAGAGTCCTGTGCTTTTGCTATCGACGAATGAGCCCTTAAACTCCGTGACATCAGACTCGATGGTGAGATGTGCGTCACCGACGATACTAGCGATGATGGCATTGTTGTCGTACGTATTGAGCTCTTGGAGAGTCTCAGAGTATCCGGCGAGATCGAAGAAGCCACCACCTTGACCGAAGGTGAGACTGCCAGATATGCCTTCATTCTGAGAGAGTCTTACTGATGCATCCGTACTGATCTTCACATCATGCGCTGCTGCAACACCTGCGCGATCGAGGATGACATTTGCGCCGACGCCTACGTTGAGGTCTGCATGATTCTCATGCTCTCCTGTGATGTACAAGCTACCGCCCTTCCCAGCATCACCGACGATGCGCCATTCATCACCTTCAGTACCAGCGAGTTCTGTATACACGGTGACATTTTCTTGGATAAGATAACCTGCTGTATTGAGTCTCAGATTCTTATCTGTGGCAGAGAGATAATACACATTTTCTGAGCCATCAGTTTTTGTATGGAAGTAGAGTACGCCTGCTCCGGTATCTATGTTGCTAGCGATTTCAATCTTAGCAGACTCGCTGAACACCCAGTCCTTCGTTGTGCTCATCTGAGCGGAGCTCGCCTTAGTACCAGCTGTGCTCGTATCACCGCGTAGACCTGCTGCAAGAGCCTGCACTTTTCGCACATTATCGTTAGAATCTGTGAAGGTCAGCATTCCCGATGCATCATCTAGAACGACCTTATAAGTACCTGCACCAGCCTGACTGAAGTTTTCTTTAAAAGCATTTTGTACATCATTGGCCCAGTCAGGGCTGTAGGTAGCTACCATCGAATTAGATGGACCTGATCCCGCCAGATCCGAATTGAACATTTGACCGATATAGAGCCACTGTCCCTTGGCCTCATCATAATAGATAACAGGGCTGCCGCTATCGCCTAAGAGGGCGCCTATGGGAAGAGGATTATCTTCACTGGGGTCAGATTGTCTATATATCGAATAATAAACATCATACGCATTTCTTGTGCCGTCGGGTAACAAACCGTTAATAGAGAAGGATGAGAACATCATGGTCAGATCCACGATACCCGCAGTAAGATTATTTGTGCTGTTAGCGATCACGCTATTAGATCCAGATCCACCACTAGGTATAACACTCTGCTGTCCAAAACCAACACGGAAGATAAGCTTATCAGAAAGTGATGCATACGATGGTGATTCTGCGTAATCCCAACCTACTGCATCAGTCACCACCTTTGATAGGCGAGAAACGGTGAAATCACCAGGACCATCGGAACTCCCAGTAGAGTATGTTTTGATACTCGTATAGCTTTCGTAATAGGGAGAATCAGCCGTAATTGTACTATCCTCCATGAATCGCACCTCACCCTGCGTCCCTAAGTGACCGGCGGAGGAGATCCAGCTCTGCTTACCACCAGCGAGGGCACCTCCCTTAGCTCCGGGAAAAATAGAAGTCACTGCTCCAAAATCAGGAACAAGAGGGATGACCCCTATTTGAGTATTCGTATTTTGATCATAAATTGGCACGTTTTCAGCACCTGGTGTGAATACTCCTTGGTTCAATGCAAAATCCCTATAAACTTGGTAGCCTATATCTTCAAACATCTGCCCAGCTTGCACAGATGTCGTTAAAACTGACATCAGAAGGGTAATACTAAATTTAAAATAAATTTTTTTTTTCATTGCAACAAAACCTAATTCAAAAATACACCTATTTTTTTAATTAGTAAAGAAATAAATTCATCGTTTAATTCAATATAAGCCAATGAATTATGCATACATATAACAAAATAATAGCATATATTAATAAAAATTTTCTCATACAATGTAATATATTATTTGATACTAATTTCTTGATAAACATAGAAATAGATAATTCTCAAATACACTTATTCAGCTTGTTAAATTTAGCTACTTAATCACGATTTTTTTCGAAAAATTAAACGCACTTTTTTTACTATTTTATACAAATTGTAGTACATCTTACTAAAGGTTTTTTAATATACATTATATACTACTAAAACGATAGGAATAAGCGTAATTACTACATTTTACAACTTTTAGCGTATAAAAAACATATTTGATAATTTTTAAAAATAACAAATATTTGTAATTAATATTTGTAATACAGTCTGCATAGCATATTTCGTTAAAAAACGAAGTACATATCTCACTTTTTTATCAAGCAAGCCCATGCCTATGATTGAGAACTTTTCTACCTCACTTTTGTAGGTATACTCCCCTATTCAGTAGTTGATCATGGGAAATCAGCTATACAAGACATAAATGAACTCTAATTTTCTTTCAATATACGAATAGACAAGAAGAT
>CAYJLR010000191.1:0-3242 GCA_964370895.1 uncultured Akkermansia sp.
AGAAAATGAAGTAAACAGCGCGCCTCACTCGGTCTTTTTCGCGTATTTTATACCCCTTTTCTCGCTGAGTTAGATTCAGAATACCCTTCAAGATGATTCTGAGGCGTTTTTCTGCCTCTCAAGACGGTGACGCACGATTGCCAACTCAGCGCGCAGGGCGTGCAAGGGATGGGTCGACTTCTCCATATCTGTCTCCAAGCGTGAAAGTAGCTGCATTGCCTCCGCGAAGTTCTTGCTGTTTTCGAGACTGCCAAGTAGCGCAATCTGCGCCATTTGCTGGAGCGCGTAGCTAGCATCTGAACTAAAGGGGACTGCTACTTGTGATGCTCTGATACTCGTCCCTATCATGTAATCCGCTGTACGCAGGATTTCATTTTTCAACTCTGCTTGGCCATCTGAAAGTGAAAGAGCCTTTACTTGAGGTAGTAGCTCCTCCATTTGCTTTCTGAGTTCAAGTAGTAGATCATCGGAGCCGCTCTCCATATAGCTTATTGTCCATTTGAGCTCCAGCCCCCAGAGCTGATGAAGAGGGCTGTCTGCATCATGAGAGAGCTGACTAGCATCTGCGAGGACTTCTACGCTGCTGGCGGAGAGCATCTTTTCTTGGAGCTGCGCGATGCGCGTTGCTTGCTCGTCACCTTCTTTTCGCTCTATGGGTTGTGTTATGCGCGGTGCTTTCGTCCCATTTTCAGGCGCTGTTAACGCAGGCTTTTTCGTAATGGGGAGCTCATCCGAGGAGGATAGGGGGGCGAAGCTTATCCCAAGGCATAGAAGGGATATAACTGCTGCCGTTTTCGAGAGCTGATTGTAACGCTTTACTGGGTAATTTCCAGCCATTTTAGCCTGTAGAATCTCCATCGTATCCTCGATCTGTAGGATGAGGCTTGCGTAGTTCTTCGGACGCTTGGAGATGTTGAACTGCGTCATGTGGTCGATGAGCTGCGCGATCTCTTTATCTAGATCGGGAAGACGCTTCCGAATCGACTTCATCGTTCTTTTCTTCTCTAGCCACTGTCGGCCAGTGAGCACGACCTTGTCGCATTGGAAAATATCTTCCAGTGTTAAGATGCTACGCAGCGTCATTCCTAATGAGTAGATATCCGCACGCTCATCTTCTTTCTCTTGCATCAGCGTCTCAGGTGCGGCGTAGTAGGGAGTAGCCCAGATCGTCTCACTCTCATCGCGCTCATTGACGCGCAGGGCTAAACCGAAGTCGATGAGCTTTGCCTCACCTGACTTAGTCAGAAGGATATTACCAGGCTTGATGTCGCGGTGCAGAACTCCCATCTCATGCGCGGCTTGTAGCCCCTTCGCGAGTAAATGTGCCATCTTTAAGACGACGACGGGGTGGATCTTCTTTTGCCCCTTGAGAGATGACTCTATATTCACCCCATTGAGTAACTCCATGGCGAAGTAGAAATGTCCTCGCTCATGACCTGCTGTGTATACTTTCACCACATTAGGATGCTGCACACTCGCCATGAGCTTACACTCTTTTTCAAAACCCGCCATACGGTGCGGATCTTGGCGGCAATCAGGGTTAAGAATCTTCACTGCCACATGACGCTCAAGAAGTGTGTCATAGGCCTTCAGAACTATACTCATCCCGCCCACACCGATGATTTTCTCAAGGTTGAAATGAGCTAGCTTCGTGTGCACTCGCGTCATGTGCTGGCACGTAGGACACTTAGCCATATCAAAGTAACCAAAATTTGAGATATCCATTTGCTGCTCGCAGTTGGTGCACTTCCACATGATAGATTGTGGCTCTGGCTGTGTCTCAGTCATGGTATAGATAAAGGATATGAGCTGTGCGCAATAGTGCACACAGCTTAGACGCATCTAGAATACTATGTTATGCGTGCGCTGTCGAGATGAAAACTCTTATTCCGCAGAGGAATTATTGCGACTACCATGAGACGCGCGACGGAGTCTGTCCATCATAGCGTAGCCGAGGCCAGCTTCTGGGAGCTCTTCTGCTATAATGACGTCCACATCTTCGCACTCATCCATCGCACGCATGATAGCAAAGAGGCGTACAGCGGCTTCAGAAAGGCGTCCATTACCAGGGGAAAGAGTCATGAGTTCTTCCCAGCAATCTTGGGATGCCAGCTTACCCTCACCATGGTAGCTAATCAGACCATAGCGTACGCCTTCTTCTGGCTTGAATGGCTCACGCACATTCTGGAGGAATAGAGGCTTCGTCGGAGCATAGTGGCTCGCTAGCTGTCCAGGTGCTTGGATGGATTCGGATTCCTTCTGCTCGGTGCGTGCAGAAACTTTCTTAGGACGAATGACACGGCAGATCTTGCGCAGTTGCTCACGGGTGACTGGACCTTCGCGCAGGAGATGAACAGCAGGATTACCCTTATCGTCGATGCAAGGTGCGAGGATAGTGCTCTCGATACCTTCGCTGCAGGCACCAGTATCGACGACGAGAGGAATGCGTCCGCCTAGTTCTTTCACGACGGCAGATGCGCTCGTAGGAGATATGTGGCCGAAGCGATTTGCACTAGGTGCTGCGACTGGACGACCGAGTGCCTTTGCGACACCGCGCATGACATCATGGGCAGAGACTCGGCAAGCGACTGTATTGAGCCCACTTGTAACGATATCGGGGACGCAGTCTTGTTTCGGTAAAACAAGGGTGAGAGGGCCAGGCCAGAACTCCTTCGTCAGCTGATCGACGAGTTCTTGGAGATCTGCAGGTACATTGGCTACTTGCTTGAGATCACGTGCGTGTGCGAGATGGCAGATGAGTGGATCAAAGCTAGGGCGCTCCTTTACCGCGAATACTTCTGCTACCGCTTCTGCATGGAAGGCATCGGCTGCTAGGCCGTAGACCGTCTCTGTAGGAAGAGCTACGAGCTCTCCGTCTGTAAGCATCGCAGCTACATCGGCGTAAAAGGATTTCAGGTTATCTGATGGGTCTACTTGAATGACGCGGGTTTCCATGCCCGCATCATAGCGAGCCCACCCCTTGCTGTCAATGTCAAAGATAGGTGAAATCGCATGAACTTAAGATTGGGAAATGTTAAGTTAGTATTTTTGTCAAAAAAACATCTAGGATTTTTTAATCTGATAGTGAGGATGTTAGCTCTTTTTCGCGTAAAATGTAAGAAAAAAAATTTCAAAAGATGAAAGATTATATAGATGAACTTCGTATTAATATTATCCGGAATATTCCGGTTATTCTTAAATAACAGGCAACTGTTTTTTCATAGAGTAGGTGTAAGTAAGAG
>CAYJLR010000192.1:0-3242 GCA_964370895.1 uncultured Akkermansia sp.
TCCAGAGCATCGCCTCCCTGCATCAGAAAATCCTCACTATTGATGTCAAGGAGCTCGTCGATGCCACTCCTGAGGAGAAGGCCATGGATCGCTATGCCCCCTACTGGGACATCTGCCGCGAACTCGGCTATGATCTCACAGCTCTGCTGCATGAGCGTCGTGCCCATATCTGGCGCCGTCTCTTGCTGCGCACTCATGCCCTATATCAGCTGCTGTCGGAAGTAGAGTATAACTACGAGAGTGAAGTGCGCAAGCAGGGACTATTCACCTTCTCTGATGTCTCACGACTCCTCGAAGGTAAGGTCGATGAGCAGAGCTACGCACTCGTTCAGGAGCGCCTCGATGCTCAGCTCCAGCACTGGCTGCTCGATGAATTCCAAGATACATCCTTCGGGCAGTATGATATCCTGCGTGATCTCCTGCTGGCGCGAGCCCAAGAGGGCGATGATGGCAGCGTATTCATGGTAGGCGATGCGAAGCAGAGTATTTACCAATTCCGTGGCGGTGATCCGAAGGTATTTCTCGGCGCACGCGATGGAATTTTCGGACTAGCATCACATGAGCAAACGCGCAGTGTGGAAAAGCCGCTGAACTGCTCCTACCGCAGTTCACAGGAGGTACTCAACTTCGCGAATATACTCTTCGGAGACGACTTCCGCAATTACGCAAGTTTTGCGAGTGAGGGGGCACATGAGATATGGGATAGTTTGGAGTTCCGCCAGCATGTCGCGGCACGCGACCTGTCTGGCTGCGTGGAAATATGGAAGACAAGGCGCGAAGTAGAAGGGATAGCCAAGGGGGAATCTAGTTACCACCTCATCGCAGAACTACTCCAGCGCACCCGCCCCATCGCCGCACAGAATCATGGAGAAAGCATCCCCAGCTGCGCCATCCTCGTGTCCACGCGTAATGAAGGGCTAAGAATTTACAAGCAGCTCCAGCTACTCCAGCCGACCTACCAATTCGCAGGTCCCATCATCTTCTGTGACGAGCGAGAGGTGGGCAGTGACAGTGCTCTCGGACTAGCATTAACTCAGCTCTTCTCGTGGCTACTCTGCCCCGAGGATAAGCAGAGCCTCGGGTTACTCCGACTCACGCCCTTGTGGAAGTCGGTGCAAAACATCGCAAAGAGCAGTATGTCTAGCGAATGCTGGGAAAGTCTACGCTCACTCATCGCTCAGGCAGGCATCGCTCAGCTACTACGAGAGCTCTCGCAGCAGGTACAGCGCATCATCACGACGAATGAGATCTTCCACCAGAGCTGGAAAATCTGGTTTATCGAGGCGGAATCATTCGATGAACGAGGAGGCACCATCGCAGAATGGTTAGAGCATATTAAGAAGCTACGCCTCCGCAGCGAGGTACAGGGTGACGCTATACGCATCATGACCATTCACCAATCAAAGGGGCTGGAGTTCGACTCTGTGATTCTTCCCTTCTTGGCGACTCAAGGTGAATTAGCCAGCTACAGAAGACGCTCCATACTCCAGTACAAGAACAAGCATGGCGAATCACTCGCCCTTCTCATCCCACCTAGTGATGAAGAATGGGCCAAGGAGAATAAAACTCTCTTTGATAACATGATTGCCCCATGGCGTGCGCAGGAAGAGTTCGCCGCATTCTGCAAACTCTACGTCGCAGTCACGCGTGCGAAGCGCGCCACCTACATCATCATACCAGAGCGCATCGCTGCGAGTACGTCGAAGAGTGAAAGCTTCCGCCACATCATGGAAGAAGTCATCGAGCATGCAGAGAAGCCAGAGCACCGCAATGAGCCACCTAGCTCTGAACTAGGCTGCTGCGAGTTCGTCCTAGGCTCACCCTACTGGTACGAGGAGGAAGAAAAACAGCCGCAGCAGCAGTTCACAACAGCAGTACAAGCTGAGCTACACCTCCCAGATTATCGATTCCGTAGCCTCACACGCCGCACTCCATCGACGCTGGATGATGAGCAAACGTTTGTTAAGAATATCCCAGCGAGCAAGCCTGCACAGTCTCCCCAGTCCTCCCAGCTCTCAGGTACGGAACTAGGAAATATCGTACACGCAGTCATGCAGGAGATCTCTTGGTTAGATGAGCTGAGAGAATTCCCCCATTTCCAGCTAAGCCACGAGCTAGAGCCATACCGCGCGGAGATCACAGCCTGCATCGAGCGAGCTCTGAACTCAGCTAGCTGGCGAGCGCACTTCACGCGCCCGCACAATATGATTCGCCTTTATCGAGAGCAGAATATAGAAGCCATCTCAAAGGGGAGCTGGATATCAGGTCAGATAGACCGCCTGCATCTAAGCCTAGACGAGACAGGAGAACGTGCCGTATCCGCACATATCTTCGATTATAAAACAAACGCAGGAGCTGATGAAGTGACGCTAAAAGATCACTACAGAGAGCAAATGCGCGCGTATCGTAGCATGGTGGCTTTAGCATTCGGGCTGAATACGAACAGTGTATCAGTCACACTGCTGCACTGCCCACTGCATGCTGAAGCAAGCGCGTGGACTTACGGCAAGGGGGATTGGTAGAATCTATCGCCGCCCTCCTCTGCTAGCATAAAAACTTGCGGCTGAGACACCTTATTGCAAATCTCGCAATAAATCACCTCTACCAGCGGGAAGATGCTCAAAATGATTTAGCAGAGCTTGGTAGGCGGAGCTCCCCTTCAGGTAGAGCCCATGGAGCTCTGCCAGCCTCTTCTCAAAGTGTATCAGTATCGCAGCACTCGCAGGCTTCTCATCCAGATAGTCTAGTCCTCCCGACAGCAGCTTATGCCAGCTGTGGTCGTGATCCAGCGACTCAACTGTAGCCTCAAATAGACGTGTCATGTAGCTGGCGAGTCGTAGCTTCAGCAGGTTTTTTCTCAATTGCAAACGAGGTCGCAGCAATGTAATGGCTTTCAAATTAAGTAGGTCGCTCTTCGCTGAACTGCTGCAAAAGATCTCACATTCGTAGAATAGATCCAAGCGTCCATAAAAATCACTCCCCGCCTTACGGGCTTGGCGGGCGGCTACCCTGACCACGCCATGTTCCTGAGTACAGAGCACAGCGATGACTCCATGCTCTCCTAATGGGTACAATCGAAGTACTGTGGCTTGATCAGACAGCATGTGAAAAAATCAGCGCGTTCTCCTTTAAGGGGAGTTCTCTTAATTCGCAGCGCGAAATCACGAAGGTGTTTTTCGGCGTATTTTTTTCATTTTCGACGGAGCATAATGACTTATTCGACGAGAAAAGGGTAAAAATAC
>CAYJLR010000193.1:0-3172 GCA_964370895.1 uncultured Akkermansia sp.
AGTCGGAGCGTCAGTTTCTGGCGCGGACACCATGCTGTGTTTGCTCCGCGTGCATATGCGACATCAGGCTATGATGAAACTGACGCTGCCATGCTCTGTGAGCACGCCTTTTCCATGCGGTGGCTTTGCCCCCACACCCCCAGCAAGGACGCTGTCCTTGCATCCTGCCTAAGATCGCGATCTTAGGAATCTATCTCACGCTGACGCGCAGGGATGCCGCTCTAGCCCACTCCTTACGAGACGAAGCGCGTGAAGCTCAGTATGCCTCTGAAAAAGTAAGTGCTCTTTTCTCTCCCGAAGCCCGAGTTGTGTTATATGTTTTGGGCTTTTTTTGTTATGATGGTAGTTTGTCTAATTTTTTAAATATTTGCTTGACGCTATGCGTTATACTTGTGTATGCTGATTGAATATTGCTGTCTAGTTTTGGCTATAAGGTTATTTAAAGCAAAATGGCATCGATATACCCCTTACTTATTAATTAATAAACTATTATGAAACTATGTATAAACAGATCGCTCCGAGCAGCGATCCTATCTAGCTACGCAGTAGTTGCTAGCTTCACCACCAGCTTACCTGTAATAACGATGAGTGCAGGCTTTGTAAGCTACACTCTCATCGCGGAGCAAGCCGAGGCCGCTATCATCGTCACCCCGACAGGTCAGGGCAATGGAGGCATCGGACCGAATACAGGTACAGTCGATGACTATGTGGTGACGGACTTCACCTATGGCTGGTTCGGTGGTGGGAATTTCGGCTGGACAGCCCCTACCATCTACATCGCCAATTGGAAACAGACAGATGGCTCAGACTCAGAGCATGTCGTCGTCAACGGTGATCTAACAGACGCTGATCAACTCGAAGGCTCGAGCTACACCGGCGGCAATATCGAGATAGCAGTAGCTAAAAATTTCACCCACAATCACGTGTTCAATGGCGCACACGGTGACTTCTCGGGCGACTTCATCCTCTCTGTCAGCTCGGGACCTAGCAAGGACTTCGTCTTCACGAATCGCATCCAGCTCGATAGCGCAGCCACACCAGAGGCAGATGAATTCGTCAATATCTCAGGCACGGGTGCCATCGAGTTTGGTGTCCGCAATGCGGTCGATGGACTCGCAGCGAACGCCGTGGCGCGCGACGCCATCTACTTCTACACAGGTGATGTGAGCATCGGCAACAGCGTCATCAACGCGAACGCCCTCAGCCTCAATGGGCTCAACGCGGGTAACAATACATCGGATGGCTATAAGACGAGCCGCACGGCCAACACGGGCACGGATGGAGCTACCTACACCATCAGCTCTGAGCTCAATCTAAACACATTGGAAATCAATGACGGCAGCACCGCCATCCTCATGGGCAACGCAGACGGTCGCGTCACCTCGACCATCGCTCAGGTCACAATCGCCGCTGGAGGCTCCCTCCAAGTGGGCAACAACAGCACGCTACTCCTCGGGGGTACGCACTCATTTGGCAGCGACACGCTCAGCATCACCGAGGGAGGTCAACTGACCATCAATGGACGACTCAACCTAACCAGCAGCATCGACATCGCGGGCACGCTCGACTTTGGTAGCTCGGCTACCCTCGACCTCTCTGCCCTCACCGCCGAGAGCACTGCAGACGGCTACATCTACGATATCGCCAACATCACGGGATCAGGCACTGTCGATATCTCCAACCTCGCTTGGGACCGCATCCTCGGGGTGAATGGACTCAGTGCCGACGCGACCATCAGCTATGAGTCGGGTCGCTTGACCTTCAGCGGCATCCTCGCCGCTCTGGCCTACACAGGCAGCGATAATGTGAATACACCTGCATCCTTGGATTGGAACGCAGCAGGTGCTTTTAATGACGGCGGCACATTCGGCGATGGACGCGCTGTTAGCTTTAGCAATCACACCACGGCCACCCTGTCAGCTGACACATTCGTGAGCAGCCTCACGGTCAGTGACAACTCATCGCTGAGCATCAACACGGCAGGCAACAGCCTCAAAATAACCAATGCCACACTGGGGAACAATACCCAAGTCCGCCTCGGACTCGCGGACCTCGACCTGAGCACAGGCGCGATCTCTGCCACAGGTGTAGCTGGCTCGACCCTGCGTCTCGATGGCTACGCGGGCGCGAACTACAACCTCGCCGATGTCCTCAACCTCACCAACTATGCGGGTGAAGTCAGCCTGAACAACGCGACGATCAATCTGGCAAGTGCCTCCGATCTGGGCTCCACCTACGTGCTCACCCTCGGGGAGAATGCCACACTGAGCTCCGCGGGCGTGACCATGACACAGCGCCTCCACATCGGTGGCGACGCCGCAATCACCAACACCTCAGGCACGACAACAACAGCACTCGTCACAGGCGCAGCGGGTCATACCCTCACCCTCGATGGAACGATCAACCTCTACGGCAACGTCGAGTTCGAGGGCGACATCATCGTCAACACGGGCACGACGACCTATGGTACAGGGCAATACTCAACAGAAACCCTCTCTGCCGCCTCCTTCACAGTCAAGTCAGGCGCGCTGCTGCAAATAACCCACGGCTCAGTTGACTTCACTGGCACAGATATCAACCTCGAGAACTCGAGACTGCACAGCACCGACCTAGACGCGGGAGCGAATGGTGTCCAGCTGGGCATGCTGACCCTGTCTGGCAACACCACAATCTCGCATGCGTACAATGGTGCCTTTAGCTTCACAGGTCTGACAGGCAGTGGGACGCTCACCTTCAACGCCAACGCAGGCACAGGCGAAGACGGCTTCCTCAAGATCAACAGCGTGACGAACTACAACGGCACCATCACCTTCGGCACAGGCGACGCCGAGGACAAGATCATCCTGCTGGGCGCTATCTCGCAGAATGCCGACAGCCACATGGTGCTCAACGGCAGAATGGCAGACGCCGAGAACGCCACCTTCTCCGGTGAAGGTAGCGTGAGCTTCAACGCCGGCATGCGCCTCAACGGTGCGAACACCCTCGAAAGCGGCACGCTGAACATCAGCAGCATCGAGTTCGCCAACACGACGAGCAGCCTCGCCGCCCTCGGCGGTCAGCTCAATCTGAATGGTGCCAGCTTCGACGCAGCTACAAATGGCACGCTCAAGCTCGGTGCAACCACCGTAGGCAGCAGCGAGGCCAGCGTTACCTTTGCCGACAAGATCGAGCT
>CAYJLR010000194.1:0-3168 GCA_964370895.1 uncultured Akkermansia sp.
AAACCTCAATACACGTAGCTCTTGAAATAGGCACATCCAAGACCTGTATGGTCGTAGGAGAGATCAGTCCCGACGCCAGCGCGACCATCATCGGTATAGGTGAGGTGAAGAGCGTGGGCGTACGTCGAGGTGAGATATGTGACCTGACTTACGCCAGTCGCTGTGTACGTGATGCGTGGGCGATGGCTCAGGATCATGCAGACGTGGAAATCCGCAGCATCTTCCTCTCCGTCACGGGTGATCACTTCATTGGTGACAATCAGATGGGATCTTACCGTCTACCTGATCAGGAACGCGTCGTAACCCAGAAGCATATGGATATCGTGCGTGATAAGGCAGAGAACTTCGAAGTGTCGCAGGATCGCTTCATCGTCGATACGGTGACTGGCTGCTACAGCATCGATGGTCGAGAGCCTAGTGAGTATCCAGCGCGCCTGACAGCTCGCACACTGGATGTGAATAGCCATATCATCCACGGTATTGAGAGCCGTGTACATAACTCAGTTATCTGCGTGAGGCAGGTGCCGCTTGAGATTGAAAACCTCGTGTTCGCCCCCGTGGCTACTGCCCAGTGTGTGTTGACTCGCGAGCAGCGCGCTGCAGGAGCTCTGCTTATCGATATAGGTGCAGGTACGACTGATTTCGTCTGCTATCAGGAAGGTAATCTTGTCGCCTCTGGCTGTATCCCTGTGGGTGGTGCTAATATTAACCAAGACATCCACCGTCTCACCGATCAGCGCGTGAGTCTCGAAGCTGCTGAGGTGCTGAAGTGTACCGAGGGGAATGCCTTTGGTGACTTTGATGATAACTCACTTGCTTCTTACAGTGACTCTCTCGGTCTGCACTCAGTTCAAATCCGTCGTGGTGAGTTAAATCAATATATATGCGAACGACTCACAGACACCCTGATGCGTGTGAAGAAGAAGCTTCCCCCTGAGGCTCTGAAAAAGGGTAGCTTCTCCGTCTACCTCACTGGGGGGACGAGCATGATGCGTGGTCTCGATGAGCTCGCAAATCGCGTGTTTAAATGCAAGATTTATCAGCCAGCACTCGCTGATAATTCAGATGATGAGTACGCCTTCTTGGCTGACCCTCGTTACTGCACTGCCATCGGGCTTATCCGCATGGCTCAGCTGCACGCTCAGCGCAATGAGGAGACGAAGACAGGCTTGCTCACTCGTATCATCCAATACTTTACAGGTCGCTAAGCTCTGTGATCCTCTTTCCATATTTCTATTTATACTAAAAAAAGCATGATTTCTTTCCAAACAGCTAAGGCTACCGAAGAAGGTGTGAGTATCGTCGGCGTCGGTGGCGCTGGTGCAAACATCTTAAAGTACTTTGCGAGCTCTAGCTCCTCCCATATCAAGATGAACCTACTCGCTCTCGACGAGCGACTGGGTGATGACTGTAGCCACGCAAACTTCATCCCCCTCGGCCGCGGTGTCAGCCATGGCATGGGCTCAGGCGGTGACCCTGCTCTCGGTGCGAAGGCCGCAGAGGCTAGCCGCGAGGATATCGCAGCCATACTCCAGAATCTGAGACTGATGGTACTCATCGTCGGTCTCGGTGGTGGTACAGGCTCAGGCGTGGCACCTACCGTGGCTAAGATGGCGCGAGAAGCGGGTGTGTTCGTCGTGACTGTGGCTGTGATGCCATTTAAGTTTGAAGGCCCACGTCGCCGCGAGCAAGCAGATAACGCTCTTGCACAGCTGCGCCATGAGTCGCATATACTTTTCTGCTTCGAAAATGACCTGATGGAAGACCTGTTCAAGTCTCATTCCGGTGTACGTGCAGTCTTCGAAGAAGCTGACCGCCTTTTAGCACGCGCTGCTGCGTCCGTGCCTATGCTTGATAGCTCCCCAGGTCTTATTAAGATGGGTCTGGATGACCTCCATGCCGTACTCGATCGTGAGAACAGCCGCTGCCTATTCGGTGCAGGTGCTGCGCGCGGTGAGAATCGTGCAGTCGTCGCGGCCGAAGCTGCGCTGAACTCCCCCTTACTTCACGGTGAAAAGCATATCCCCTACCTCGACAGCATACTCGTGCATATCGCAGGTAGTGAGAGCATGAGCATAGAAGAACTCCGCCATGCGATGGAGCATATTCAGTCTGCCTATGCCGATAGAGACTTGGATATCTACTTTGGCGCATCGGTGAAGCCTCACTTAGGCGATGAGATTCGCATCACCATCATTGCAGCCCTCGATGAGCAGGGCTACGTGAAGTCGATGACACCACAGCCTAAGCCAGAAATCATCCCCGTCCTCTCCCAGCCTGAGCCTGAAGCTGAACTCGCGCTTGCTCCTCAAGTAGAGGTCGCGGCTGAGCCTGAGCTTGTGCCTGTACCTGATTTCATCCCTGTACTTGATGTCGAGCCAGAGATCGAGATAGAGACAGAGATCGAGCCAGCTGTAGAGCTGGAAGCAGAAGTGGAGCTAGAGCCAGTGATGGAGTTTGAACCTGAGATCGAAGATGGCGTAGATCAAGTTGAAGTCAGCGATGACTTCACTTCTATCGAATCGGAAGATGATTCAGAAGAGTTCGGTGAGCTCCTGAGCTACGAGAAGGCAGAAACTGAGCCTTCTGTGACCGAAGATATATCAGAAGAAGTCGTGAGCTTCGAGCCTTTTATTAATGAGCAAGTTGAAGATGCTCCCGAAGTTTCAGCGGATTTTGTGAATTCTGTGGTTTTCGACATTCCTTCTGAATCTGAGTCGGTCGAATCAGACGAAGCTGCCGAAGGTCTCAACTTCGCTGACGTATTCTCCGATCCTAGCCAAGAAGAAGCAGTCGTGGTAGAAGAAGGCGAAGCTGAAGATGCTATGCAAGCCAAGGTAGAATACTTCCATGGCGACCTATTCCAAGCGAATTTTGCAGAAGTAGGAGGCAGCGCAGAAGAGGCTTCTCATAGCATCGAGGAAGAGCCGGCAGCAGATGCCCTCGACCCCGCTGAGCTAGCTCCTCTTCCTTCCAGTGTTTTTGAGCGCATGGAGAGCCAAAGCGTGAGTGAAGAGGATGACTTAGATCTCCCACCTTCACTGCGTCATAACGACTTGAGAAAGATTTTTAATAACTAAAGGCAAGTTCTCGCAATTCGTTTTCCGCAAAGATGGATAAGAAAAATCGTCATACAGCACGCCTCACTCGGCCTTTTTCGTGATTTCG
>CAYJLR010000195.1:0-3093 GCA_964370895.1 uncultured Akkermansia sp.
TCGCTGTCATGAGTACCGCGCGGAATCGCTGCTTCGCACCACGGATGGCAGCCTCACAGACTGGAGTACCGCGCTCGTGCTCGTCCTTCGCGAACTCGACGATGAGCACCGCATTTTTCGACGCAAGACCGATGAGCATGAGGATACCGAGCTGCACGTAGATGGAGAAGCTCAGTCCGAAGAGCTGTGCACCCATCAGCGCGCCAAGCGTCGCTACACTCACAGAGAGCAGCACAGGGACAGGAGTCGTCCAGCTCTCGTACTGCGCGACGAGGAAGAGGTAGGCGAAGATGACTGCAAGGAGGAGCAGATAGCCTATCTTGCCCTCATTCTGTCTCTCCTGATAGGAGAGGGCTTCCCATGCGGCCTGCCACTGGATATTACGACCAGCCTCGCGCTCTACCTTATTCTGCTCAGAGAGCAGCTCGTTGATGAGAGTCATGACTTCACCAGAGCTTACGCCACTAGCAGGAATGACACTGATCGCCGCACTCATGAGCTGCTCGAATCGCTCATAGCTAGGAGGACCCATCTTGTAGGACAGGGAGCACACTGCACTGAGGGGAACCATAGCACCGCTGTCACTACGCACGAGGACGTTGAGAATATCGTCAGCTGAGCGACGGCTATCTGCTGTACCTTGCATGATAACCTTGAAACTGAATCCATTCAGAGTGAAGTCATTGATGTAGCTCGATGCCATGAGGCTCTGGAGTGTGTTGAAGATGGACTTCACTGGAATGTTCATGGACTGTGCCTTTTCGCGGTTGATTTCCAGATGGATCTGTGGCGTCTCTGCAGTGTAGTTACTGCGTGTCATGGAGACGAGCTGGCGACCGCTGTTATCGCGGTAGCTCTTCAGTTTTGCGTCGAGTTCCTTCACCATCGCACTCAGATCCTGAGGTGTTGCTTCGCCTGATGCTTGAAGCACGAGAGATACGCCACCTGCAATACCGAGACCTTGAATCGCAGGTGGTGTCTGAGCGACAACGATGGCTTCGGGGATGTCAGCGCATACCCTATTCACTTGAGCTTGGATGCTCTTCACATGGAGATCATCTGTAGGGCGTTCATCCCATGGGTCGAGAATAACGATAAGCATACCGACGTTTTCGCCTGCGGCGACGAAGCTGAAACCTGCACTAGCAAAGACGTGGTTCACACCGGGGATCTTCGAGATGCGGCTTTCGACCTCACGCACGACTGCGTCTGTACGCTGCTTCGCCGTCGCTGTACCTTCTAGCATGATCATGACAAAGAGCGTACCCTTGTCCTCAATAGGGACGAAGGAGCTACGTAGCTCAGAGGGCATGAGAAGTCGTATAGGATTCGCGGTAGCATTGACATTCTTCTGAGCTTCCGCCATCTTTTTCTTGACGAATTCCTTTTTCTCCTCTTCACTCATCTGATCCATTCCTGTGATCTTCGCGAGTGTGTCCTGAGGAATACCCTTGAAATAGAAGTAGTTTCCGCTTGCTACGAGAAGCATGATGAGCACGGTCAACCATGCGTTACGCACGAGAAGTCGAGTGCCTGCCATGTAGATCTTACGGCAGAAGTCGAGAATCCAGTTGAAGGGGGCGAAGAGGTAGGATGAGATGCTGCGTGTGCCTTCCTTTGGCTCGCGCAGCAAGAGAGCACAGAGTGCAGGTGAGAGGGTGAGGGCGTTAAAGGTCGAGATGCAGAGTGCGATACACATTGTGACCGAGAACTGCGTGTAGATCTGACCGACCATACCGCCGTAGAAGGCGATAGGCACGTACACAGCCAGCGTCACGAGAGTCGTCGCGATGACTGCACTGGTGATCTGCTGCATGCCCTTGATTGTAGCCTCCTTTGCGTCGAGCTTTTCCTCGTGCATGAGGCGAGTGACGTTTTCCACCACCACGATGGCGTCATCGACGAGTGAGCCAATGACGAGGATGAGACCGAACATCGTCAGCACGTTGATGCTATAACCTAGCACGAACATGACGGTGAAGGCTCCGAGCAGAGAGACAGGAATACAGACGACAGGGATAATAGTCGCGCGCCAGTCTTGCAAGAAGACGTAGGTGACGAGTACCACAAGGGAGAGGGCAAGAATGAGGGTGATGATGATTTCACGCATTGTCGCTTCAATAGCGCGTGTAGGGTCATAGCTCATGGACCAGCTTACGCCTTCAGGGAAGCTCGCCTCGAGCTCCTTAATGACCTCCTTAACGCGTTCGACGGTTTCGAGGGCATTTGCCTCATTCGTACGTGAGATACGCACACCGACGGAATCTTGTCCGTCGAAGCGGGTGTAGGCATTATTAGCTTCTGAGCCGAGCTCGATGGTCGCGATATCACGTAGACGTGTGACATGCCCATCAGCTCCGCTCTTCACGATGATGTCGCTGAACTCTTCCGCTGTCTTGAGACGACCAGTAGCCGTGATGGTGAATGTAGCCTGAGAGTTGATGTCTTGTGATCCGACTGAACCAGCGGCGGCCTGAATGTTCTGCTCGGTGATAGCCTTGCTCACGTCGGCATGGGTGATACCCAGTGCGCTCATGCGTGTGGGGTTCATCCATATGCGCATCGCGTAGCTGCGGTTGCTCATGATAGCAGACTCCGAGACACCTGGTACACGGCCGAGGCGGTCACGCACGTTAGCACGTACCCAGTTCGTAAGCTCGAGATCAGAAATCTTCGATGGATCACCCATGAAGGACATCGTGCAGAGCATGTCGCTACTGCGCTTGTGCACCTGATAGCCTGTTTGTTTAATTTCAGCAGGTAGTTTGGACTCCACGCGACTGATAGCGTTCATGACGTTTACCTGCGCCATGTCATCATTACAACCAGCTGCGAAGACGAGTGAGAGGCTGTAGGTGCCGTTGCTGTTGCTTTTTGAAGAGAAGTATTCTAGATCTTCCAGACCGATGAGCTGTTCCTCGACGGGCGCAGCAATAACCTGAGCGAGTTCTTCCGCACTCGCGCCAGAGTAGGTCATATTCACCGAAATCGTAGGAGGCGAGACCTCTGGGTACTCTGCTATGGGGATCTGCGTGACACAGATGAGCCCCGCAAGCATCATGAGGATGGAGATGACGAAAGCGAACTTCGGGC
>CAYJLR010000196.1:0-3037 GCA_964370895.1 uncultured Akkermansia sp.
ATCTGAAAAGAGTAAAATATGACAGATAGATGAAGAATTCATATTGACATTTGGAAAAATATCAATATGATTAAGACATGCCCGCCATATCAACCACACCATGCAATTGTGTATCGCAGGAGCTTAGCTCCGTTAATATCGATGCAAAAGCGGCTATTTTCAAGGCCTTGGGTCATCCCATACGCCTTCGCATCGTGGAGATGCTCCTTCGTGGCGAATGCTGCGTATGCACACTGCACGAGAACTCTGGTCGCGATATGTCTACCATTTCTAGCCACCTGAAGGTGCTGAGAACGGCTGACATCATCCAGAGTCGCCAAGTGGGTAAACAGGTATTTTACAGTCTCAGCCTCACCTGTCTTTCCACCCTCTTCAGCTGCATTGATAAGCATATCAATTCCTTAAACAATTAATCAAAACCCCAAATACTCAAAAACATGAATACCATCACTATTTACGGCCCAGGTTGCAAGAAGTGCAACGATCTCACCAATATGACCAAGAAGCTCGTCGCTGATCTCCAGCTCAACTGCGAGATCACGAAGGTCTCCGACCCCCTCGAAGCCGCTGCTGCTGGCGTCGCTGCTACTCCAGCCCTTGCCATCGACGGCAAGGTCATGGTAAAAGGCTATGTTCCTACTGAGGAACAGCTCAGCGATATCCTGAAGAACAGCGGCATCCCCACAGGTGGATGTGACTGCGGTGGCGCATGCGAAGCACCCGTAGAAGAAAAGCCAGCGCCTGCTGCTGAATCCTGCGACTGCGGTGGTGCCTGCGCAGCTCCTGTAGAGCCAGCACCATCTAGCTGCTGCTCCACTCCTGCACCAGCTGAAAAAGCCGCATCTGGCTCATGCTGCTCAGGTGGTGGCTGCTGCTCCACAGAAAAATGTGGAGGTATGGGTAAGAAGCTCATCCTCTGGGTTATCCTCATCCTCGTCGGCTTCGCCGTCTTCAAGGCTATCGACAACAAGAAGAACGCGGCTGCCGAAGCCGCTGCTGCTGCGACACCAGCCATGGAAAAAGGCGTGGAAGCCGTCTACTACCACAACGTCCAGCGCTGTGTGACCTGCAACAAGATGGAAGCATGGATCAAAGAAGCAATCGATAGCAATTTCGCTACCGAACTCCAGTCTGGAAAGCTCGCCCTGAAGTCACTGCGCATCTCTCCAGATGACAAGTACAAGCTCCAGTACGCAAGCCTCATCTTGAAGAATATCGAAGGCGGTGCAGAAAAGAGCTTCGTGAATGCCGAAAAACTCTGGCAGCTCAAGGGCGATGAAGCCGCATTCAAGGCCTACGTCGTCGACGAAGTCAAGAAGGCACTCGCTCAGTCCTAATCCTTCTAAGCTATCCTTGTCATGACTTGGTTCCTCTTAGTCATGCTAGGGCTCGGCATCACCAGTGCGGTGATGCCCTGCCCCCTGGCAACAAACATCGCGGCCGTCAGCTTCCTGATGCGTCAAGTAGCCTCAGCTAAGGCCTCCGTCCTCGCGGCTCTTCTCTATACCGCCGGCCGCGTACTCGCCTACATCACCATAGGAATCGTCATCGGCTTTGGATTGAGCTTCAGCGGCTCGTTTAACTACTTCTTGCAGAATGATCTCCCTGTCTACATGGGGCCTCTCCTCTGCATCGCTGGTCTTATCCTTCTGGACATCATCCCCTTCCCCTCCATAGGAAAGAAGACGGATGCTTTCCAGAAAGAATCCACCGGCCTGCTCTCTACCTGTGTGAGCGCGCTGGGCATGGGCTTCCTTTTCGCCCTCGCTCTCTGCCCCTCATCGGCAGCTATTCTCTTCTTCAATGTCATCCCCCCAGCGGCTCAGTATGACATGATGGGGCTAGTCACAGGACTCACCTTCTTCGGCATAGGTACAGCCCTGCCGGTCGTCATCATCGCCCTGCTGCTGATCTTCAGCGTCCGTCATGCAAAGGCACTCATGAAGCGCATCATGATCGCCCAGCCCTACATCAAGATGGGCACCGGTATCATCCTGCTACTCGTCGGTGTCTACTATATCTGCATCAACATCCTATTCGTATCCTAAACCCTAGCCTCCCCCTCCATATATGGAAACTAAAAAAGAATTCAAATTCCTCATCTGGCTCATCGTCATCTTCTCGGCAGTATTCTTCATGCCTATTGACAATGCGTCCTTCCTCACCGCCGTCGATGCCACGCTCGACCTCTCGAAATGGTACGCACAGGAACACGTCGTCCTCTGCCTGCTGCCTGCCTTCTTTATCGCAGGTGTCATCTCCATCTTCGTCAGCCAAGGCGCTGTCATCAAGTACTTCGGTGCGAATGCGAAAAAGTGGGTCTCCTACACCGTTGCCGCCGTCTCGGGAGGCATCCTCGCTGTCTGCTCCTGCACCATCCTTCCCCTGTTCACCAGTATCTACAAGCGTGGCGCAGGATTAGGTCCTGCCGTTGCCTTCCTGTACTCAGGTCCAGCTATTAGCATCCTCTCCATTATCCTCACCGCTCGCATTCTCGGGGCAGAGCTCGGCATCGCCCGTACCGTAGGTGCAGTCGTCTTCTCCGTCGTCATCGGTCTTACCATGTCCTTCATCTTCCGTAAGGAAGAACAGGCGAAGAAAGAAGACCAGATGAACATTGAAGCTCCGCCAGAGAAGCGCCCCATGTGGCAGACATCCTTCCACTTCTTCACCCTCGTCTTCATCCTCGTCTTTGCGAACTGGGGAGCACCAGCATCGGGATCGACAGAAGGTATCTGGCACACTATCTATGCGAACAAGTGGCTCATCACAGGTGGTTTCTCCCTGCTGCTTTGCTTCTCCCTGATTAATATTCTCAAGATCAATGCTGTCTGGGTTGCACTTGGTGCGATTGCCACGATTGCCTCAGCCTTCATCGCTGACAGCTACGTGCCCAATGCGAAGCTCGCTCCCCTCGTTCCTATGATCGTCGGTATCACATCACTCTCGCTCATGACCCTCTTCGACAAGAAGAACGAAGAGAACCGCGACTGGACACTCTCCAGCTGGGGATTTGCGAAGCAGATCATGCCGCTTC
>CAYJLR010000197.1:0-3020 GCA_964370895.1 uncultured Akkermansia sp.
GTAGTTATATCCTTCATAGTGCAATATGCGTCTTTGCTTGGCAAGCATAGCCGATATTTGCCACCTTTGCAAGTCCCAATGCTCCTTCTTTTCTATAAAATTCAAGGATTTAAGGATATGACCTTTAAGTTATATCAAACTAACATTTTATAATGTCTTAAATATTTGAATGAAGGAAAAGAGGAGCTTAGTTTTTTTAGAATGATGCTAATTTTTAAACTTTGCTAACAACTGAATGCTTTCTGTCGGTACCCAGCCGCGTACGCCATTCATGCACTCGACATAATCCCAGCGTGGGCGGCGTGCGAGGACACGCAGTGGAGTGGACTTCGGAAGGCGCACGACTGATGCTCCTTTCTCGTCAGCTGCGCTGCGTGCTTCGGTAGCGCTGACGACATAGGCGATCTGCTCCGGCTTGAGCATACTGATATGAGGAGTATCGAGGGTGAAGTAGTAGAGCCAGTTTGCAGCGCAGGCGAGGCTGATGACTCCGCTAATCGCGCACACCCATTTCAGGCTGGAGCGCAGCTTGCTAGGAATGAATAGTAGCATGAGCGCGGTAAGTAGCGTCGCAGAGGACAGTGCTGAAATGAGTAGGAGGGTGTCAATACTCAGGTATGTGAAGATATCACTCTGCGTGCTGCTCACGCCCACGATAGCACCTTCCTTACGCTGGATGAAGGCGAGATTCGCTTCTGCCTCTTTCAGTGAAGGGTTCTGCTCAAGAGCTCGAGCATAAGCAAGTGCTGCGTGACCGGGCTCTCCTAGTCTGTAGTAGCTATTACCCAGATGGTAATAGAGGCGTGCAGCACTGGTCTCACCCTCGTCTTGCCCCTCCTTCTCGATGGCAACGATACCCTTCTCGAAGGCATCCTTTGCGGAGCTATACTCACCACGTGTGTACAGGCTCACACCTTCTCTATCGAGATCTGTGACTGATTGCGCCTCCGCTGTGTTTAGCGCGGCGAGGAGGGCGACACTGAGGATGAGTAGTAGGCTTGCGGACTTCGCGGCTTTCTGAATGGCGTTACGAATCATGCTGAGTATACTCTTTCTCTCTTCAGTAGAAATGACAGTCTGAGCATCGGGTCGGAATGCTTCTCGGTCGCGACGCGCGATGAGGGCACGGAGTTCATCATTCATATTCTGAGAAAGATTCTTCTCAATGAAGGCAGCGCTCTGTCGTAGGAAGTCCATAGGAGCTTCTGTCTTACTGATATCGCGTAACTCGCGCTCCATAGCTCGCTGCTTACCGCCACTAGCGCGACGCTTCCCTATCCATGAGATGAGCAAGTAAAGAGCGATGAGGACAGCTGGTGTATAGAGGAGGAAGTAGTAGCGAGGGTTGATCCTCAGGCTCTGACCATCTACTTCATCTGGTAGAGGACTGTAGATGTCGCTGAGCTGCGCGACAGGGACTTCTCCAGCTGGTGGGGGCTCTGCAGCACCCATGCCTAAGCTGCCTATGTTTCCGTGCGGATCATCGCCAGTGGCGTCCGTCTTTCTCCACTTGAGGGGGATGGGCTTGCTGAGGCTCTCTTCGTACTGCTGGCTTACAGGATTAAAGTAGCTGAGGCGGAAGGCAGGGATGCCGCCTTCTTCACGGGTCGGGCGTATGAGTTGGTTAAAGATCACAGCCGTCACCTTACCATTGATGTCCGTTTCTAGCTTCTTTGTCGCAGGGATAGTCTTCCATCCCGCTGTGTCTACAAGCTTTGGGCATTCGATGTTTTCCAGAGCTCCGCTGCCAGTCACGCGGATGCTGACCTCGACGGACTCGTACATGGCGAGCTCCTTCACATCGGTGGCAGACTCTACACTGTATTCACCTACCAATTTATCATAATAGCTAGGTGCTCCGGGGGGAAGAGGCAGAGCTTTGATACTAAGGGTAGGGAGTAATATCTCGTCGCGACGCACAGAGAAGACATTCACCTGCTCGGCAATATTAACACTGCCTGTCGCCTCACTCTCACCTTCGACGAAGGGAATGATCGATGAGCTCAGATCGTAGCACACCCAGCGCTCGGCACGCGCCATGACGATGTTACGCCCTATGAGGCTCTGCTGGATGTTGCTCAGCATGCCCTGAGTAGTAAGCTGGAATGGAAGGATCTTCATGCCAGTAGTCGTGAAGAATGGGAGACTCGCTAGTCCCACATTTTCAGGGAGTAAGATCTTCATCTGCGCAGATATGCTCTCATCCACGTAGGGTTCATTCTTATCCATAGACCAGAGCACGCCATAGGATATGGGGTTGTTAAACCACTTGATCGCGCTCGTGGAGTAGACCTTCAGTGCTGGGACTTTAATCGTGGATGTCTTACCGGACTTCAGGAACTTGATGGGGATGTCGTCGACCGTCACTTCACCAGGCGCATCGGGAATGATGAGGATGGGCAGCAGGAGCAGGGGCTCGCCCATAGGGTCATTATGCTTTGTCAAGGTGCGGTACTGCAGGATCTGCATCGAGCCATTCTTCACCACAGGACGCTCGGTGAGCTCGAACTGATCTGCACTGGCATTTTCCTTAATCAAGTACAGCAGGACGTGCTCCCCTGGGAGTGCGACCTCTGTCGACCATATGGCTGAGGTCTCCGACGCACGCAGTGTTCCGAGACTGCTAAGGATGAAGGTGATACTGAAGATGAAAATAAGAATAGGATTTTTCATATGAATGGGATATAGGTGATTAAAATGGTGAATTAGTAGTCCTTGCTAGGTGGGCGCTTGATGCCATAGGGGCGGGGGATAGGCGAGCCTCCGTCTTCGTCGAGATGCATCTCTAGAATGCTGCGTGCGCGCTGTGCGTCCTTATCATCTTCGCTGATCCCGAAGGGCTGCTCCTGCGGATCTTGCAGATCTCCTCCGCTGTTCTGCTGGTTCTGCTGATCCTGCTGGTTCTGCCCTTGTTGGTCTTGCTGATTCTGTTGGTTCTGCTGATCCTGCTGATCCTGCTGCTGCCCTTGTTGGTCTTGCTGATCCTGTTGGTTCTGCTGATCCTGCTGTTGCCCTTGTTG
>CAYJLR010000198.1:0-3017 GCA_964370895.1 uncultured Akkermansia sp.
GCTTCGAAGTAGATCTCTCAAAAGACAGCGTCTCCCTCATCATGCGCCCCATGGTGCGTGCGGGCGTCAAGTAAACAGATAGGACTAACTTCTTTTCTAATTGAGAGTTAGGCAGTAGAAGTTTAATCATGATAAAACATATCATGATTTCTACGTACGCTCTCCTCGCTGGGCAGCTCTATGCCCAGTCCCCCACCTTTGAACTGCACTATGCCTACGACTTCAGCGAGGGTGATCCCGCTGAGGCTGTAGCTCTAGAAAATATAGAGAACGCCATTGAGTTCAAAGGTGGCATTGTGCTCGACTCCACGAATGCGTCAGCACTCAGCTATGTGCCTGACAGCTCTACGCTGAGTGGTAGTGGTAGCGCAATGGATGTGAGCAATGCAAGCTTCGAGCTCTCAGAAATGCTCGTGAACACTTCTACAGGCTATCTTATCTTCTGCCAATTTAATCTTCTCGATTACCTCAGCTCCGACCCAAATATCACTCACCAGATCATGAGCATCGGTCTAGGCAAAGATGTATGGGGCATTTCGATAAGCAAAAGCCAGCTATACATTACTGGCGTAGATAGTGGAGATATGACGCTAGATCTTCTTAGCGATAGTTCAGGTGAGTGGATGACGCTCGTGCTACGCAATGGCGCAGCACTGACAGGTGATAGCAATGAGTTTCGCGTGAATCTTTATGACCAAGATACGACAGAGTTAGCATCTGGCATCTTTGAAACAAAATCTAAGAATCCCAAGCTTGATACAATCATCTTTGGTGGCAACGACTCTCAGATGCATCTGGACAACATAGCTATCTACGATGGAGTACTTGAAGATACGCAGTACCAGTCGCTGGTATCGCAGACTAGCAGTGGCAGCATCCCTACAGAGTTTATTGCAGTCCCCGAGCCATCTAGCGCCTTAATCGCCACATTGAGCCTCCTCACCGCACTTGGAAGGAGACGTCGTTCTTCACATACCTGACATGTACTCACGCAGCGCGGCTAGTGCGTTTGCGCGGTGAGAGATGCTGTTCTTCACCTCAGAGGGAAGCACGCCAAAGCTGTCGCTGTAGCCCACAGGGATGAAGAGTGGATCATAGCCGAAACCGCCTTCACCTTTAAGGTCAAGAGCAATATGCCCTTCGACGACACCTTCAAAGGATATGATCTCGCGCCCCGCCTCTGCGAGACTGAGTACGCAGACGAAGCGCGCTGAGAATCGCTTCGTTTCATCACCACCTGCCAGTGCGCGCAGTTTCTCAAGGAGATAAGCATTATTCGCAGCGTCATTACCATGCTCTCCCGCGAAGCGCGCAGAGTGAATACCTGGTGCACCATCGAGAGCATCTACACAGATACCTGAATCATCCGCGAGCACGAGACCTTCATAGCAGGCAGAAATGCCGACGGACTTCAGCGCGGCATTCGCAGCGAAGCTATCACCGTCTTCGACGATATCGGGGGCATCAGGGTAGGCTGCGAGGCTTTCTACCTGAAAGCTGGATGGAAGGATCTGGGCGATTTCTGAGGTCTTATGCGCGTTGCGCGTGGCTATGATAAGCTTCATGATAATTCAGGAGATGGGGTGAGTGTCGGTTTTGAGCGTTTGCGCAGGTAGAGGAAGAGCACCGTGGCACAGACGAGGGCGGAGATGACATCTGATATCGCACCTGATGCCCATATACCGCGCACACCAAAGTGATGGGGCAGAATAGAAAGCAAGGGGATGAGGATGATCATCTGGCGCATAAGATTCAGGAAAATACTCACAACGGGCTTACCTATAGCTTGGAAGAAGTTCCCCACAATAACCTGAGGACCTATCACTGGTAAGAAGAGCATGAAGATGCTGATACCCTCCACACCGAGGCGGATGAGTTTTTCCCCCTCAGCTTGAGCGACGGCATCGCCTACGGAGTCTTTCACGAAGAGTCCCATGATTTCTTGGGGGAAGCACATCATGATCACGTATCCTACCGACATCACGAGTGTCGCTGCAAGCATACCGCGGTACAGAGCTGAGCGCACGCGCTTCATCGCCCCCACGCCATAGTTATACCCGACAATAGGCTGCATCCCCTGCGCTATCCCCATCACCACCATAGCGAAGAAGAAAGTCAGACGGTTCACAATACCAAAGGCTCCGACCCCCATATCTCCCTCATAGGAAAGGAAGAGTCTATTAAAATAAAGCACAACTAAGCAACCGCAAATCGTCATTGTACAGGGAGGCAGACCGACGAGACAAATACGACGCGCAATACGCATTGAAAACTTCCATATCCCACGTCGGAAGTGCAGAACACTGTCACTCTTCAAGAAATGGCGCAGCACAAAGCAGAAACCTATCAACTGTCCCGTCACTGTCGCAAGAGCCGCGCCACTCATCCCCATATCTAGCACATAAATATACACTGGGGCAATCGCGATATTCACCCCTACCGAGATGAGCAGGCTGTACATCGCCATCTTAGGGTAGCCACTCGCGCGCATCACGTGATTGAGATTCATGTAGGCTGCGGTGATAGGGAAGACTAGAGCCGTTACACTCATAAAGTCATAGGCAGGCTGGTAAGTCTCCCCCTGAGCTCCGAAGAACACCAGCACCTCGGGCAAGAAGATATAAATTGATATCCCAACCGCCGCAGCGAAAGGTGCGCCCATCTGCATCATGTGCCCTAGCACACGGAAAGCCTCCTCTCTGTCGCCGCGACCGAGAGCGAGCGACACATTTGCCGCGGATCCTAGCCCGACGAGCATACCCACTGCGACCATGAGGTTCATGATAGGGAAGATGAGAGCGAGCCCTGCGATGGAGGCAGGCCCACACCAGAGACCGATGTAATAAGCATCAATCAGGTTATACAAAGACATAGCCGTCATACCAATGACGGCAGGCCATGAGTACTTAAGGAGCAAACTCCCAATGGAGGCGGACTCAAGTTCGCGCAGCTTGTCTTCTTTTACAGTCATGGATGAAGCGAGCTTACGCTCATGCTAACAATAAGTCAAGCCTGCA
>CAYJLR010000199.1:0-2965 GCA_964370895.1 uncultured Akkermansia sp.
GTTACCTCTTCTAATTGATAGGCTGATTTTCTCGGGTAGCTTGAGGGAATGACTGAGTTGAGCTCTGTGAGAGTAGGCACAGAGAGTGCATCTTTGCTCACAGCGACTCCCTCAGCTTGCGCATCTGGGATTGTATAGCTTAATAGGAGCGAGCTTGCCGCTATGAGAGCGGCGCGAAGTCGGAGATTAATACGTAAACGCATAATTTGATGAAGTAAGAATTATTGGCAAAAATTAATAATTATCATTGCCGGAGGCATATTAGCACAATTCCAACTAGATGCAATAACATAATTTTCGTCTTAATTCATTTAATATTATACATTTTCAACCGAACATAAAAAAACAAAACAAAAAAAGCGATTAATAATCAAACTAATATTTTCATTTTTGTATTAATTGTTATTACAATTGAACGCAAAAAAATACCAACCTTAGCGCAATCTAATTTTTTTAAAAAAGTCGATTTTTTTATCCTACTAAATTAGAAGGAATTAAGAAAACAACAAATCTATCTTACTGTATTATTCAAGTGGATTTTTAAAGAAACTTGCATCATTTTTATATGCATTCATCTTCGAACACGGGCTCTCATAATCACCTGAAAGGATCTCTAAGATAAAAAATAAATGAGCGATTCACTAACTCAATGTTAAGCCTATTCTGCAATCTGCTTATCCGAAAACTTACTATGCAAAATCTCCCAACAGGAATTGGCTTGACAATGCTTCGTGAATGGGTAGAATACCAGCGATTTTTTTATGAATAGTTATCGATCCCATCATTGCAACGAACTTCGTACCTCTCATATTGGCCAGAACGTCACACTTGCTGGCTGGGTTGATACGGTTCGCGACCACGGCGGCGTTATTTTCATTGACCTGCGCGACCGTGAAGGCGT
Source organism: uncultured Akkermansia sp. (assembly GCA_964370895.1). Lineage (GTDB taxonomy): Bacteria > Verrucomicrobiota > Verrucomicrobiia > Verrucomicrobiales > Akkermansiaceae > Akkermansia. Next base: position 902 of record CAYJLR010000199.1, read on the forward strand.
GACTCAGGTTGTATTCCGCCCCGAGCATCATGCCGACCTCGCTGCAGAAGCAGAAGCACTGCGCGTAGAGTCCGTCATCCAGATCACTGGTAAGGTAGCAGCTCGTCTGAAGACAGCTGAAATCGACGCGACAAACCCTGATCTCGCTACAGGTGAGATCGAAGTGGATGCCGACGGCCTTACAGTTCTCAACCGCGCAGCGGTTCTCCCCTTCCAGCTCGATCGCAATCTTTCAAACGAAGACATGCGTCTGAAGTACCGCTTCCTCGATCTGCGCCGCGCCCCTATGCAGCGCAACATGATCCTGCGCCACCGCATTACTAAGACCATGCGCGACTACCTCGATGAGCAAGGATTCCTTGAAATCGAGACCCCTATCCTTTCTAAGAGCACCCCTGAAGGCGCACGCGACTTCCTCGTCCCTAGCCGCCTCTCCCCAGGTAATTTCTACGCTCTCCCACAAGCGCCACAGCAGTACAAGCAGCTGCTCATGGTTGCTGGTATGGAGAAGTACTTCCAAGTCGCTCGTTGCTTCCGTGACGAAGACCTTCGCGCTGACCGTCAGCCTGAGTTCACTCAGATCGACCTTGAAGCATCTTACGTCACAGCTGAAGATATCTACAGCTGGATTGAGCAGCTCCTCAAGCGCGTGTTCAAGGAATCAGTAGGTCGCGATATCGTGACTCCATTCCCACGCATGACATGGAAGGATGCTATGGACCAGTACGGTTCTGATAAGCCAGAACGCCGCTTCGATATGAAGCTCACAGACTGCTCAGAAGTTTTCGCTCAGAGTGACTTCCGCGTATTTTCCTCAGCTATCGCTGGTGGTGGTGTCGTCAAGGCTATCAATGCAAAGAACTTCTCCCCTACTGTCGGTCAGATCGACTCACTCACGCAGACAGCTGTCGAAGCAGGTGCGAAGGGACTCGCCTACATCAAGGTACGCGACGTAAGCGACCGTGAAGGCTGGAAGAGCCCTATTACAAAGCGTCTTACCGATGCTGAGATCGCAGCCCTCACAGAAACGCTCAACATCGAATCTGGTGACTGCGTATTCTTCGCGGCTGGTCCATGGGAAGAGGCTTGCAACATCCTCGGCCGCGTGCGTCTCGAATGCGCTTCCGCTATGGAGCTGCTGAAGGACAACACCGAAGTCGACCTCTTCTGGGTGAACCGCTTCCCGCTCTTCGGCTGGGACGAAGAAGAGCAACGCTTCGGCGCTATCCATCACCCCTTCACCCGCCCAGTCCCAGAAGACGTGGAAAAGGTGCTCAAGGGCGAGATCTCCACAGATATCTGCGCAGAGGCTTATGACGTCATCATGAATGGTAACGAACTCGGTGGTGGTTCTATCCGTATCCACGAAAGCGACCTTCAGGACGCGACCTTCCGTGCACTCGGTCTCGACGACGAGACGATTGCCGAGCAGTTCGGTCACCTGCTTAGTGCCTTCTCCTTCGGTGCTCCTCCACATGGTGGACTTGCCCTCGGGCTTGACCGTGTGGTCATGCTCATCGGTGGTTGTGAATCCATCCGTGAAGTCATCGCCTTCCCGAAGAACAACCGCGGTGCCGACCTCATGAGCGATTCACCAGCGCCAGCCGAGCCAAACCAGCTGCGTGATATCCACGTGCAGGTGAAACTCCCTGAGAAGCTTCGCCTGAAGCTCGAAGCCGAAAAGCAGGCAGCAGCCGAGCAAGAAGGCTAAGACGCGACTTCACAAAAACACTTTTTTAAACACGCTGATTCCTTTTGGAATCAGCGTGTTTTACATTATTGTTACAAAGATGTTACACTTACTTGAAGATATAACACGCTGCTAGCTTGACTCTGAATCACTAAACTGATCTAATAAGGATGCTATGAAAAATACGCTATTCCTTAGTCTACTCGCCCTGTCACTTCCTCTGCACGCAGGAGAAGTCGACATGAAGCCCACACACATCTCCCTTTTTGACAATGGCTACGGCTACATCAGCCTGCAAGCCGAGCTCGATAAGGGGACGAACATACGCCTGAACTCCCTCCCCGTCCCTACCCTTGGTAGCTTCTGGATAGGAG
>CAYJLR010000200.1:0-2905 GCA_964370895.1 uncultured Akkermansia sp.
AACGAAGATTAGCCGAAACACGCTAGCAGAGCTGCTCAACATGCTCAATCAAAGCGTGGGAGAGATTGAGGCGCAGTTGTACGAGATGCGCTAGAAAGAAGCCCCGCTCAAAAAGAGAGAGCGGGGCTTGAAAAGAAATGCACGAATGCGCCATTCAAGCCGCCTTGCGCCTTCTGCGGGCGAGGAGTCCTGCGAGGGCGAGAAGGCTGAGCGTGGCGGTGCTGGGCTCGGGTATGATGCTAAAGGTGTTGTTATCGTGGTCGATGACAGCATAGAGCCCAAGCTCTCCGAGTGTGTACCCATTGATGAGGTAGGCTGTGCCATCCTCAAGTCTGGTGAGGAGGTCTGCCACATCGGCATCGTCCTTCCATGAGAGAATGTTGACTTCAAAGCCCGCCACACTCAGGTCACTGATGGTGATGTCGAGGATGGCACCGGGGTCAAGGGTAAGGCTAGAACCAGCTTCTATCACAATGCTGGTGAGGCTGCTTGGGTCTGTGGTATCAAAGACAAGGTTCAGATGACCATCGTCAGCAAGCGTGAGTTGTGTGCTGTTCCTGAGTTCGAGCACAGCATTCTCAGTCAGCGTGAGCGTAGCACTGCCCGAGATAGTGGCGGTAGTGCCATCAAGGAAGGCGTTAGTGCTTGTCCCACCCCTAATCGTGAGGGAGTCGCTAGCTGAGCTGAGGGTTAGATTGAGAATTTTGCCGTCTGTGTTAATGAGGTTGTTGTGGTCGTTGGCGTTAAACCCCATGACGTTTCTCATATCAGCTCCTCGTAAATCGGCACTCGTAAATTGAGCAAGCGAAAGGTTACTACCGTAGAATACTGTTGATTGTAACTTCATACCTGAGAAGTTAAAGCCATTCAAGTCCGCTTGATAGAAATTAACATTAGAAAAATCATGGTCAACTTGATAGCTGTTTGTACTCATGAGCATCGCATGCGTGACGGTGTGTTTTGGGTTTGCTTCGGAGTCATTGCCCACAAGCCCCCCCAAATATGCACCTTTTATGATGGCACCTGAGAGATTAGCGTTAGATAAATCGGCACCACTAAAATTAGCATTTGTTAAATCAGAGTTTGCAAAGTTGGTACCTGAAAGATTTGCACTCGTGAAGCTGACATCTTTAATGACGGCACCTGAGAGATTGGCATTTTGAAGATTGCTTTCCTCGAAGTTAGCACCTGTTAAGTTAAAGTTAGTGAATTTTAAACCACTCAAGTCACCATACGCCAAAGAGACACCCGAAAAATCTTTATCACTCCAGCTCTTGGTGCTCATGAGCATCGCGTGGGTGACAGTGTGTCTTGGATTTACCGCGGAGTCATTGCCCACGATACGACCAAAATTAGCCCCCTGTATGTTGGCGTTTGTAAGCACAGCACCAGAAAGGTTGGCACTAAAGAAGACAGCACCTGTTAAGTTAAAGTTAGTGAATTTTAAACCACTCAAGTCACCATACGCCAAAGAGACACCCGAAAAATCTTTATCACTCCAGCTCTTGGTGCTCATGAGCATCGCGTGGGTGACAGTGTGTCTTGGATTTGCCGCGGAGTCATTGCCCACGATATGCTCAAAACTAGCACCCTGAATTGTGGCATTTTCTAGATCTGCATCAGTAAGGTTAGTACCCGAAAAATACGCATTGGTAAGATTAGCATCTGTAAAATTTGCGCCTGAAAGAATAGCGGGAGGATCCTCCATTGAAACAAATGCCGCATTTTCTAAATTAGCTCGTGTGAAATTCGCATTTGTCAGATTCGCTCCTGCAAATTTTGTACCTACAGCAGAGGCTTCTACCCATGAAGAATCAATCAGACTATTGTATCTAAAATCATCTCCATCAACATTTTTCCTATCATAGTTCTCATTATCCGCAAGAGCGGATGAGCAGGTGAGGCTTAGTGCGAGGATGCTCATGCTTGCAAGCAGAGCTTTCTTGAGGCGGGGGGCGATGTGTGTTTTCATGGTGCGTTCAGCGTGCCATGATTATATACTCATTGGCTATGCGTATGCAAGCTTAATAACTGATATTATTGCTTTTTTGCGAAAAATTCATCCTTGTTTCTATCTTGTAAAAATTATTCATTTACCCCTTACTGATTGAGCTAAAGCCTTCATAAACTTTCGCGAGCCCCTACGCATAGTCAATGCGTATGTAGTGCGGATGACCCTGCATTCCTCAATTTTCAAAATCAGCTTTGTCAGGTTTGCACATAAAATCGCCTGTTGATGCAGCTTAGTTCCTCCTCCCTCATCCCCCGAGTTCGAAACTCTCGCCCCTCAAAATGCTCTAGCTGGCTCTCAAATGCGCTTCATTTGCCACCACCTAGCAGGAGACTGCTGTGCAGTCCAACTTTTTTCGCTCAGTATGGAATCTTTCCAATATTGTATTTAAGGCTTCTTCTATTAATAATTTAGCGTTTCTTTTGCTTGCCCTGCATTTTTAGGAATTAGAAGCCGCGCTCTCCCTAGCTGTGCGTCTGTTGCATTTTTTGTGACTGAGATGCTAGAGAGGGCAGTCATAGGCTCGCAATCCTAAACGAGTAGGGGAAGGAATCGGCACGAAATGAGAATGCAAGCCTGAGTACGTGGGTTGTAGGGCGATTTGTGTTTGTGGTGAAGACCTTAAGCTTGTTTGAACCCCTTATAGTCTCGGTAGGGTGATGCGAAGCCAGACGAGTGCTCGTGAGTGCTCAGGGGTGGGAATGGGCGTTCTTGGGGCTTGTTGCGGGCTTAGGGGACGTGAAACTCAGTGCAGGGGGAGTGGTGCTTGCCGCGTTGGAAATGAGGCGATTAGGGCGAAATTGAAAAAGGCTGGTAACTTCTGTTACCAGCCTTTTTAAGGAGTGGAGGCGAGGGGAGTCGAACCCCTGTCCTGAACACCGTTAATACGAGCGT
>CAYJLR010000201.1:0-2896 GCA_964370895.1 uncultured Akkermansia sp.
TCATCTGGAGGTCCATCTTCGTGTCTTTCTTCGCCTTGAAGGTGATGGTGAAGAGAACTTCATTTCCATTCACGCTAGCGGCGTCGCCTATGTTCACAAAGGTAGGATACAGAGACTTCACGCCATTTGTGTGGAGGCGGTCGTTTGTCATGTTGCGCATGCCCTTGGTAGCCTCTGGCTTGAGGGAGACGTATTCGTAGCTAGCTGGATCGTATGGGAGCGCGAAGCTGAGGGCATTCACGTCCTTGAGATCCTTCCCAGTTACGGTCAGGGTGATGGTGTCACCTGCCTTGTAGGATTCCTTGTCAGCGCTGATGCTGTAGCTGCCAGCTAATGCTGGAGCAGTTTCCTTCGCTGGGATACCACCGTCGAGTTTTACAGCCACTTGGGAGATGTCGTAGGCATCGATGAGCTTGTTCTTGTTCCCATCACCGACGCTGACGTAGTCGAAATCGCTATCGACTTCGCGTAGGCCTGTGTAGTTACCATAGGAGGTCATGTCGTTCTCGTCGAGCTTACCATCGCTGTTAATATCACCAGGGATGAAGCTGGAGCTGCCAGGTACCTTGAAGAAGTACATTTCCTGACCAGAGCCGAAGTTACCGACGAGCTTTGTGCCATTGATCTTGAAGTATCGCACGGTGGGCTTGTTCGCGAACTCGATGACCTTTTCAGGATTATCGGCTGTCCACTTGAAGGAGACAGGCTCGCTCCAGTTCTTCTTATCTTCACTGTAGGAGATGCTGCCTTCTTCCATGAAGCCATTGCGTGAGCTGGTGCTGGAGATGTACTGGAGCTTGTCGATCTGATTAACCGAGTTCAGGTCTACGATGATTTCTACGCTGTCCACCTTCTTTTCCCAATGGGTGTGCCAGCCGGTGCGTTCTTCGAAGTCAACGAGCTTAGCAATTTCTTGCCCACCCTGACAGTCGACGCTGCAAGTAGCTGTCGCGCCACGAATCGCCCACTGGAGGGGATCGCTCTTTGTCTTCGCGGCGATATTCACCCACTCTGACTGGCCGTCTTTGTTCACAGAACGAAGCTTGAAGGCGTAATCCGTATCAGCGCTGAGTCCGACGAAGGCGAGCTGCGTGTTCTTGATCGTGGAGTAAATCTGCCCATCGAACATGATCTCGTAGTAGTCGGCATTCGCTACCTTATCCCAGCTAGGAGTGAGCTTGTAAGGTTCGGTGTTTTCTGGGCTTACCTGCGCCTTGCTAGGAGCAACAAGTGCGCCTGTGCTGACGAGTCTGTCGTTTGCAGGAGCGAACTTGAAGCCGTCAACTGTGAGGACTGTCGTGGTCTTCTTCACGTCCACTGGGGCGAGCTTCACCATGATCTGAGGGTTCTTCGTGATGACCTTCTTCGCGAAGTCGCTTCCCTTGGTCGCGTACTTGTTGATAGATGGCTTTTCATTGTAGAAGTAGACATTGCTGCCCTTCTCGTAGTCCTCAAGGCTGGCTGCCTTATTGAGCTCTACTTTCTGTCCGTTGACAGTAGCTGTCAGGGACTGAGGTGCCTCGGTCACATTCACGACGAACTCGGTGCTCTTCGTAGGAACGAAGCCTTCGAAGTCTCCCTTTGTAGGAGATACAGTGATCGTCGCTGTGCCCTGATCACTCACGCTGGATTCGATGAGGGTGCTGACTGATTCACCTGCTTGGAACTCCATGGTGAGACCATCATCATCGTATTCTGTGAAGGAGCTCTTACCCTGTGGGTAGACCTCGTACTTGCGCATGCTCTGGTCGATGTCCTCGGCATTGAAGCTCGCATTACTCATCGGGATGATCGCGCCATTCTTCACGAAGACGGGCAGCTTCCAGAGTGGAGCGTCGAAGTTGTTGATAATCACACCACCGTCATAGATCTGACCTGTGAAGTAATCGACCCACTGACCTTCTGGGAGGTAGATACCATCACGGATATCATTCCCTTCTTCATCAGTCTGTGTCGCCTGATAGACAGGAGCGATGAGGAAGTTCGGTCCAAGGAGGAACTGATACTGTGTCGCCTTACCCAGTGTGTAGGGATTCGGATAGTCGAGGAACATCGCACGCAGGATGGGCTTACCGTCGACGGATTCCTTAGCCACGCTGTAGACGTAGGGCATGAGCTCGGAGCGGAGCTTCAGGTAATTTCTGTTGATGGAAGTATAGGGCTCACCGAAGATGTGTGGGTACTTCGGATTCGCACCCCAGCCATCCATGTTCAGAAGCTGAGTGGTGAAGCTCTTCCACTGGAAATCACGTGTACCGATAATAGGCTTCTTACCACCGAAGATACCGTCCATGTCGGAAGATATGTTTGGCTGACCTGAGAGGCCTGCTCCGATGTAAGTGGGAATGTGGAAACGGATGTATTCCCACTCGCCACCGCTCTGGTCACCAGACCAGATACCAGCATAGCGCTGTGTACCAGCCCAGCCGTCGAGGGAGATAATGAATGGACGCGCATCACCACCGTAGTAGTTCATGATCTGAGCGGCATCTGCGACACCATTCAAACCGAATGAATATCCTGGTCCTACCCAAGCTACGTCAGTCTTAAGCACACGTACACCAGCATCGCGAACTTCCTTCACGATATCGCGCTGAAGAAGGGCTTCTATACCATCCTTCGGATGCAGGTCTGACTGAGTCCAGAGACCTACCTTCACGCCCTTATCTTCGGCATATTCGGTGAACTTCGCAAGGTTTGCGACGTTACCATCGAGAGTATCTGTCTGACCGTAGCCTGCACCGTAGCCATCATTTGGCAAGAACCAGCCAAGCGGCATGTCATGTGTGACATATCGATCAAGAGCGGCGCGTGCGGTGAATTGGTAATTCCCCTTTTCGCCATTCAGAGTTTCTTGGACGCCTGTTTCAGAGTTCGCGGATTCCTTATAACGCTT
>CAYJLR010000202.1:0-2852 GCA_964370895.1 uncultured Akkermansia sp.
GAGCAGTGTATAACTAAGGAGGCTGATTTCCTTCTTACGCGCGGAATAGGCGCATTATTCATACAGTAGTTCTTTTGGGGGCTACTGTATCTTGCTTATAGTAAATGCTACTCTATAAAAGATAGCTCTATCTTATTGTGTATTCATGATGTTAGACTTAACATCCGATTTTACCCCAATCAATATGAATGCACTTAGTAAAAATACCCTATTAAAGCTCTGCCTCCTGTGCTCTACAGCTCAGCTCAGCTATGCCCAACTCGAAAGCATTAACCTCCAGATTGATCATCTCCCCACCTTTTCCTCAGAAGGAGAAAGGACGGATATCATGACAGATCAGTTTGCACATGCCCTCTCTGTTCAGAATGTTCATCTATGCGACCAGTTACAGGAGCAGCATCCTGTCCTCTATTTTGGGACGCTGTCATCTCAGGATACAGCAGCGGTGATTAACTTTAGTACTCTGTCTGATCTCGATATAGGTGACATCAGCTCCAGCACTGGCATGCATATCAATACGAGCCTTGTGGGGAATCTGACACTGGATACGATAGTCTCGCAAAATCGAGGTCTGGATATTAACTCCAGTAATGTAGGGAGCATCGTCGGTGATCAGATCGCGGCTACGAGTAACAGTCAATCCGTCTCTGCCTTTCATATTAAATCAGAGTATCGCAATGTAGGCTTCGATTCAGACGACCTGGCAACTAACATAAATCACCGAGGTCACATCTCCATTGATATGCATGCTACCACGTCAAAGGGAGCGGCCTATGGAGTGAATATCGAAACGAGTAATGCGAATGTAGGGGCTCTGCGCGGTGAGGTAGAGATCTATGCTCGAGGTGAGAATCAGAGTCAGAGCTACGCGTGGCGAGATAATGATTCTTCGAACTATATAAATGTCTTATCGCTTGATGGAGTAGGGGCTCAGGTCTCCACGCATGGGAATGTGCATAATCATGGCCTCTACGTCGATGAGAATAGTTACATGAAGATGGTCGATATAGGGCAGAATACAAAAATTAGCAAATATGACATTCAGGGTGATTTGGATTTCGTCGTCAGCCATGAGGCGGGTGTTGAGTATCTCGCAGTCATTCAGCAGGGTGTGACTGGTTTTGATAACATACGCGTGTTTGGTGGCTCATTTGAGCTCGGTAATCAGACCTCTATTCGGGTAGGAGATATTCTACAGTTTGAGAATGGTTCTTGTCGTACTGAGTCTATAAAGCAACATGAAAACCACACGCTTATCTTTAAGGGAGATGATGAGAGGAATATGATGATGAGCTTTGATGTGAATAGCTCCTGTGGCGTGGATGTATCTAGTGTTACGCAGCAGGATAGCCCTGAAGAGAACTCGCTTGGTTGGGATTTAAACCTCACCATGGGTGTCGATGATGCTTTCATGATGTCCATCTATGTAGATGATCTCTTGAAGGGGCTAGATACGGATGAATATGTTCTCTATCATATGAATGCCGATGGTGAGAAGGTAAATCTCGACACTTCTCGTGTGAGTTATTTTGAAAATGAGGGGCTGCTGAACTTCTCAGTCGAGCATTCAGATACGGATAATGGTACTCTCAGCGGGCCTATTATGCTCAACGTGCTACAATCTATCCCTGAGCCTAGCTCTGCCATCCTCTCTCTACTAGCCCTAATGGGGTTCTGTGGGCATCGTCGCCGTCGAATCGATAGTACCCAGTGCTAGTATTCGCGCGACTCATATAGCAAAATAGGATGACTTAAAACTAAATGAAGGTGGACTGAAAACGCTTGCTCTGAGAGTCGGAGTATGGTAGACTGTGGTAGATAATGGCATGGCTATTTATAATAGCGCAAGCAAAAGAAGATCTACACAATGAAAACTATCATAGTAACGGGCGGTACTGGCTTCCTTGGCTCTAATTTATGCGTAAGACTTATAAATGAAGGGCATCAAGTGATCTGTGTGGATAATAACTACACAGGTCGCTTGAGTAATGTAAGCGAGATCATCGATCATCCGAACTTCCGCTTCATTGAGCACGACATCTGCGAGCCATTGGATATCGATACGCCCATCGATCAGATATACAATATGGCCTGCCCCGCCAGCCCTCCCGCCTATCAGGGGCGCTACTCTATCAAGACGACGAAGACCTGCGTATTCGGAGCTGTCAATATGCTGGATCTCGCGAAGAAGCACGGTGCGACCATTCTCCAGACTTCTACCTCGGAAGTCTATGGTGAGCCACTCGTGCACCCTCAGCCCGAGAGTTATAGAGGAAATGTGAATCCCATAGGTATACGCGCCTGTTACGATGAGGGGAAGCGCTGCGCTGAGAGTCTCTTCTTCGACTATCACCGTCATGAGGGTGTAGATATCAAGGTCGTGCGTATCTTTAATACCTATGGTCCGAAGATGGATCCGAATGACGGTCGTGTCGTCAGTAACTTCATCTGCCAAGCCCTGCGTGGTGAGGATATCACTATCTACGGTGATGGTTCACAGACGCGTTCCTTCTGCTATGTCGATGATCTCATCGAGGCTATCGTCCGCATGATGAACTCGGGGAATGACTTTACAGGACCTTTGAATACAGGGAATCCTTGCGAATTCACGATCAAGGAGCTTGCAGACATGATCGTGGAAAAAATAGGGAATGGCTCATCCGTCGTCTACAAGCCTCTGCCATCCGATGACCCCACACAGCGTAAACCTGATATATCGCTGGCGAAGGAACGCCTTGACTGGGAACCCCGCGTGGGACTCGACGAGGGGCTGGACAAGGCTATCGCCTACTTTAAGAGCGAAATTCGCTATTAAAGGCAGGTCCTCAAAATCCGTTTTTAATGCGCCCTCT
>CAYJLR010000203.1:0-2829 GCA_964370895.1 uncultured Akkermansia sp.
CATATGAGAAGGCGAGATTAATTTTAGTAAAAAGGGTAATCAGTGGTGATTAGCTATTATTAACATCGCTCTTCTTGCACATGTAGCAGCCATTTAGGGTGCCTCAGACGATAGCCGCAAGCATCATACATCTACCTGCTCTGCTGACCCGTCTGCGCCTTGACATTAATAGGCGCTTCTGCTAGATTGATCACTGCTACGGCTTATACATGATGAAGACTATATTTTATAGCAGCTTATTAGCCTTGCTGATAACCACCAGCTCTCTTGGGAATACCGAGGCGAGTAAGGTGCAGGATGTCGCCCTCACAGAGCATGCGGTCATCACGCTCACTGAGCCGGAATTAGCGAAACTCACCGAGGCGCTTCATGCGGATAAATGGGACAAACTCATCGCCTGTATACCCAGCTTACAGAAAGGGGAGAACCCCTTCCTCGCTCACCCCGAGTACCAGATCACCATAGGTGAGCTCGTTATCTTGACGCGTAGCTGGGATTGCTTGAAGAACATGCTCAGGTGTGGCCTAGATGCTAGCGAAAAAATGATACAGCTCAGTGGTGAGATGGGAAATGCCCGCACCTACGGACAGCTCATGGACTCTAACCCCATCATGACTGCGGAGCAGCCATTGCGCTTTAGTGGAGAGTTATTAGAGCTCGCCCTTGAACGTGGAGCTGACGCGAATGCTCGCTCGAAAGGCGAGGAAAAGCGACCCCTCATGACGCACACCCTGCTCTCCGATATACAACTTCTCGTGAAGAAGGGGGCTGACGTGAACGCCACCGATCGCTTCGGTCGTACAGCCATCTTTTACCACGCAGACCCAGAGATACTCAGCTACCTCATCGCCGAGGGAGCAGACCTAAAGCATCTCGACGCGCAGGGGCACAGTGCGCTTGACTACTGGGGTGAGAATAAAGAGCGCTCCGAACTCCTCTCAAAAGCCGGCGCACTACCCGTGAAGTCCATCGCTTTAGTAAAAATAGCTTACCATGAAGGCTACGAGGTGATGCTCAATGATGTCGATAACTACGGCTACCTCATCATCCGCGAGAAAGAAGAAGGGAAGATCGTCGACAATGTCATCTTCTACCTCGCCTCACGCTTCCCCACCCCTCATGTGCGTCAGACAGAGAATTGGCATGAATTCGTCGCGTGGTTACGCGCCATGCCTCCACATAGTACCATACATAGCTATGTGCGCTGTCAGCACCACTTTACCAGTAATGAAAACTGGCTAAAGGTCTACGAGTTAGATGATATTATCAGCCAAGTCCCCATCTACGAAGGCGAAGAGCGCGTCTTCTGCAACTGTGAGGATGATAAAGAAGCAGCTGCTACAAAGGTAGAGTAGGGCAGGGAGCTACACAGCTCAGTGGGTACTAAGGTGAGTATTGCTTACTAAGGCTTGCTGGGATTTAGCTCGGGGAATCGGATCTTGCTCGCATTAAAGACTTTTACCATCTCTGAATCGTCCTTGGTCTTCATAAGGTGCATCGTCGTGTGCTTATCAGCTAGTGGGTAGCCGAATGTCACGGAAAGTCTACCGAGATCAGTACTATCCCAGAATGAGATTAGAAAATTCTCGTCACCCACGGTGATATTGTTCGCCATCAGGTATTGATCACTGATGAGCTCACTCATGCCGTAGAGCTCCATCCAGCCCTCTTTATTGAGGCGGTAATAGTAGAATTGATGGATGACCACCTCATCACTCTCGCGCAGACGCATGTAAGCGATGGCGCGGGTGCGCTGTTCATTCCAGAAGGGACGCTCGAAGCTGCGCTTCTCGATAGCGTTCTCCCACTGCTCTTGCTGAGATGTGAGCTCAGTGTCGTAGATGCGGTAAAGTATGCCCGTCATCGTTTTCCCAGAGCTAGGTAAATGAGTTTCTGGTGATGGACTAGAGCAGCTGAGCATGGCGAGTGCTGCAGATAAATAAAGGAAAGGTGTTTTCATTATATAAAATTTCTATTATCTTGGTATCTTACTCTTTCATAGCCATTGCGCCAATGAAATATAGTCATTATATTTCCTAAGAACTCATGACCTGAATGATACAAGTGTGGGCTGGGATAATGAAATGACTCATGGTTCATCAGTTAACATGGAAAATACGGAGTAAATAATTAATGGATATTGTACGATAGCTGGCAGTATGACGGATCTCGATTAACGATTGCATTAGTCACTACGATCAGAGCTAGATTGAAAGCGAGGTGTTGGAAACTCTGATATAGTCTTATTGAGTTCTGGTATGACGAATCGTTTCTGATAGTCGATTTCTTCCTCTGTTAATGTACGAACGACTAAGATTGTATCGATTTTAATATGGCTGCATAGGAGATTCATTATCTGAAATACCTGCTCTATGCTCATTCTGGCGTGAGGATTGATGATAGTATTATAGCTATTTACCTCTAGTTGTTCCAATTCAAATATAAAGTCCTTATCCTCTATATTCTCGGGAAAAGTAATAGATAGATAGCCATTTTCTAAAAGAGTGATATATTTATTTGCTGTATCTTTCTTCTCCTCCTTTTGACCTAGAACTATGCAAGGAGCGCTTTTAGAATTGGCTGATATGGTAAAAGATTTTCCTTGATATTTAATTGTCGTATAAAAAAATCCATTTTCTGCGAGCGGTCGAAACAGTTTGATGATATTTCCCCATTTTGTATTTGCAGATACGAAGTTGAGTGTCGCGCTGTTTGCAGCTTCTTTATGAATTGTATTATACTGCTGGGCTATCAATCTCTCTGTAAAGAATACACATAATAAAGATATTAGGAATTTCATAAAATATGGGAATCGATGTTATAAAAAAA
>CAYJLR010000204.1:0-2808 GCA_964370895.1 uncultured Akkermansia sp.
CTCAGCTCATTATCCAAGAGCTGACGGATAAAGCCCTTCACATGCGCTGTCTCCCCAGGTCTATAAATGGGTCTGTCTGTAAAGACGGAGTTCATAATAACGGGGAAATGAGAAGGAGCTTTCCCACTGCCATATGTGTTAAAATTATCCTCTATCTCTGAGTCAAATGGTGTGGTAAAGCTATCATCCTCCGTGCTCAGGCTCAGGTAAGCGACTTCTGAAACCTTCTCGCCTAAGATCTTCGCGAGATCCAGCATCGAGCCCATAGGGGATATATCCTGCTCATGCAGCAGTCTCGCGTCCTTAGAATAGAGGCTGAGGCGCGCCTTCGGTAGCTCCTTGCCAGTCGATAAGCTAAAGCCGTAGACAAAGATCTCTTCCTTGCTTGAGTTCGCTTGCCAGAACATCCCAATATCAGTCACCTGAATAACCCCCTGCGTGATGAGTTGGCTCGCAAGCTTCTCATCAGGATCGAAGAAGCTAGCCACATCGGGGAGTAATTCCCCCTTCATCTCGACGAGGTAGAGACCAGACTTAGCATCGGGGAACAGGCGCTCATCGCGCAGAGAAAAGCGCAGATCCTGATCACCCTGAGGCAGAGAGATCTCACGCTGCGTCTTCATCTCTAAAAGCTCGGTCGGGACAATAGAGCCGAACTTACCCGATGTTTCCGAGATAGCATAGATGAGAGAACGCGAGGCCAGCGGTCGCTCGTCACGATCTTCTGTTGCCATTTCTCTCTCATAATAACTGGTGCCAAATTGCGGTGAATAGTAATTCTCGTAAGCCGCGATGACGCGAGCCGCGGATTCCCCCTTATTCTCAAACTCCATCACACGGAGCGTGGGATTCGCCAAGAGGTTGTAAGTGACCGCGAAGTCGCGCTTCCCCTCTGAAGAGAGAGTAGACAAGGTGATGTCGCTCGCGAGCCAAGGCTTATCTGGTGAGAGCTTCGTCTTAGTACGCGCTGATTCTGGATCCATCTGGGTCTTACCGATGAGCGTGGCTAAGTCCACATTGACACCCAGTGCGCTGGGTTCGTATCCCTTATTCAGTGTGAAGACGAGCTTATCAATCAGCTTCACCTGCTTGCCATCAGGCAGGGTGATCGTTTGAAGAGACTTCGCACTATTCTCGACATCGAGCGCGATGCGCATCTCCTCACCCCACTCCTCTGGTCTTTCATATTCTAGAGGTGCTGCGAGACGCTTCTCCTCCGCTTTGGTAAATGTCTCATCATCGACAGGCTTGCTCTTGAAGGTCAAATCACCATCGCGAGCTACGGGACAAGTCTTATCATCGGAGATGTACTGACTCCACTCAATGCCATCGAGCAGATCCTTCAGCTCCGCGTCGACGATCACAGGAGCATGGAAGTTCAGCGTGACTTGGTATACCCCAGACGCGGTCTGCTTATTCTTCAAGCTATACTGAGCCTTCGGCACGGTGACAGTGGAAACACGTAGTGGGCTGTATGCCTTTTTTTCATCATCATAGTAGCCGAGATTTGGAAGCATGAGTATGAATGACTTCCCCTGATCTGCCTCTGTCGCAAGGTAGGGCTCAGCCAGCCAAAGATTCGGAACGAGCTTGTCATCAGGGAACTTGGAAAACTCTTCAAAGTCCTCTTTATCTACACGATAAAAAGCACCCTTTGCAGCCTCGGGGTATCTCTTCACATCGCCCACAGTCGCTTGACGCAGCTTCGCAGGTGATTTTGCGCTATCGTCTTTTCCATTCACATAATAGGCTCCCTTGACTGCTTCATTGAATGGAGCGTCCCAGAGACCTAGCTCTTCATGCATAAAAAAGATAGGAGAGAATGGCTCTATATTCCAGTCGCGTGTCAGGCTCAAGGAGCTATTCACACGGACAGTTTGCACATACTGCTCATCCCCCTTCGTATAGGAGATAAGATAATCAACACGCGGAGCGGCATCTACCTTCGGACGCACTTCTAATTCTGTCGTGCTCTTCCAGCATGTCTCGACATCGAGAGCAGGGGTAATTTTCAAACTGCCTTCGGCAGCAGGCTTACCGACCATAGACGCCTCCACCATGGGATTTGTAAAGGAAAGCTTCAGCGGATATTCAGCCGATAAAGCGCCATAAGATTGTATTACTTCCATCTCTGCACTGATCAGTGGCATAGATACTAAAGTAGAAGTGATAAAAAGAGGGAAAGTTTTCATAATAATTTTTTGAACTACAAAATCATACTAAGCAATCCCTTTATGATAATCAACAAAAAAATGCGTAATACATTCAAAAAAAATCTCCCTATCTTCGGCATGAAGATAGGGAGGGAGTATGTGAGGATATTTCTTACGCAGATTCTATTTTTCCACCTTGATCTCAAGCGGAAGTGCCAGTCCGTATACCTGTGGCCTATACATCTCCTCTGCCTTCGTAGCGGGTGCTTTCATCTCGCCAGCCTTTGTCACGCGTGCGAGGTAGCTAGCACTCAGTAATTCCGTGCCCTTCCACTGCGTGATGGAGAAGCGTACTCTGTCCTTGAGGAAGTCTTGCTTCGTAATCCAGCTAGAGAAGCTGTAGTACTGAGGTACGCTATTTTCTTCAGATAGAGACAGATACTGACCCGATACGACGGGGTTCATCGCTTCCATGCCAGCTGGCAGGTAGTCTTCGATGATGACGTATTGGCTAGATTCACGAGGCTTTGCCGTGACGGTCACGCGGACGATGTCACCGATGGCGAACTCTGTGGTCGCCGTCCATGTCCCATCGGCTTCGTACTTCTCGTAGCGACGCTGCACGTGGAAGCCCTTATCGACGAGCTCGGCTGGC
>CAYJLR010000205.1:0-2781 GCA_964370895.1 uncultured Akkermansia sp.
AGTACCTAGATGAACGACAGGTGAGCGATGCATAAAATTGTGTTGTGTCACGATTTTACGCTCAATGAGAGGGAGCTTTCAAGGGCTGATCAGTAGTCGGAGTCGGCAGTATGGTGGAGAATGCTGCTGCTCCTGAGGGGATCTGTGCTACAGAGGTTGCGCCTGAGCAGATCTTAGCTGTTGCGCGTTGTTTAGACGAGAACGCCTGGCATGCGATTTATCTCCGCATAAGAAGCGGAGCTCGGGAGTCAAGAATCAGGAAAAAACAGCAGCTAACAGCGCACGCACGCGATCACTCGGCAGTATCCCCCACTCCATCTGATCCATGACGAAGGCAAAAGATAGCCCAGAAGCTGGCTGACAGCAGGCATGAGATCCACCTGCCCCCGCATGTCCGAATCCACCAGCAGGGATCACACCTCGCTTCTCCATGAGAGCTCCACAGCTGTAACTCATCTCCTGCTGGAGTACGCTATCCACACCACACACCTGCACTTCGGAGAGCGAGCGGAGTACATCTTTAGAGAACAGAGCCCCCTCACCTGCCGCAAGCAGCAACTGATAAAAATGTGCTAAGCCTGTCGATGATGCTACAGCCCCCTTCGCAGGATCGCCGCAGTGCCACGCACGAGCTGCAT
Organism: uncultured Akkermansia sp.; assembly: GCA_964370895.1. Classification (GTDB taxonomy): domain Bacteria; phylum Verrucomicrobiota; class Verrucomicrobiia; order Verrucomicrobiales; family Akkermansiaceae; genus Akkermansia. Next base: position 639 of record CAYJLR010000205.1, read on the forward strand.
TCATCTGACGTATGCTCTCTATCCCCTGAATGGAATGGAAGGCCGCATGTATCAGCGTCCCTGCCTGCATGTAGTCACGATAAAAAGCATCCTGTGTTAAATCAGGTCTATCCTGTAGACGGGGTGGTCGTAGATTCTTAATACGCGGATAAAGCTCTTCAGAAAAATCCCCTAGATACACATCCAGCTGCTGTGGAGCGCGGATCTCTCGCTCCCAGTAGTGACATAGTCGTTCACCACGCAGCTCAAGCATAAGAATATCGAGAATAGGCCCCAGCGTATGCGGATGGTAGCCCAGTGAGGGAGGTGACCACAGAGGTCGAGATTCCTCTATCGCGGCTCGGCAGTCATCCAGGTCGAAGATATCCGCTGGGCGCGACAGCGCAGCGAGACCTAGTTGATGAGAGAGCAACTGCGCCACCGTACCACGAGGCACAGGAAAACGAGGCCAGAGCGCCCCTATCTCCAGCGAACTATCATAGCCGCTCTCTTCAAGAGCTCGCAGAAAACAGGCAGCAGAAAGCAATTTCGTCGCGGAAAAGACAGGCACGAGGCTATCCTCACTCCATCCCTCCCCCTGACACAGGGTGAAGCATTCCACACCTGCACGCCACACACTCAGTGACGCTCCTCCGCGTGGTATAGTAGAGAGCAGCCGCGCACACTCTTCTTTCATCACGGGCATCATGACAGGAGATCTAGGCGCTGCACGATCACACGACCACCCTCGACGCGGAAGTGTACCTCATAAGGGGCGAATATCAGATGATACACACGCTGTGCATCCTCTTGATAGGCTGGACGTGGGTCTTGTGCCAGCACTTCTGTGAGAGCGCTCAGATAAGCAGAATCGGGCAATGCCACCCCCTCAGAGAAACTCACCTCCAGCGGCTGCTTCCATTCATGAGTCTGGGTGAATCCCCCTCGCGCCTCAGGCAGAGCATCGGCATAGGGCACATAGGGCTTGATATCATAAATGGGAGTCCCGTCGACAAGATCCGCTCCCGATACTTCGATGATAGCGCCATCACTAGCGTGCAGATCGATATTCTCTATCTTCACCACCGAGAGCGCCAGCCCATTCGGACGGAAGGACGAGCGCGTGGCAAAGACACCTAGACGCTCATTCCCCCCGAGTCGCGGTGGTCTCACCGTAGGCTGCCACTTCTCGCCATGCAGATGAAAGCGCCAGATAAGCCAAAGATGTGAAAACTCTTCTAGGCCTCGAAAGCATTCTGCCTGCCTGTATTCGGGGGTAAACACAATATGCCCACGCACGCTCCCAGCCACATTCGGCTGACGCGGTATGCCGAACTTCTCCTTGAAAGGAGAGCGCATGTGAGCGATCGCTTCCATCAGGCACGGGCATCGACACCAAAGGCCTCTTTCATCACCTGATAATACACATCACGCTTGAAATCAGGAACACAGTCAAAATCCATATCCTCGGGGCGAATCCAGCGATAATCGCAGAACTCCTGCTGATCGAGCCATGGCTCTGAGTGCATATCATGCATACGGAAGAGGAAGTAGTACTGCTCCTGTCCGGCGTAAGGAATGCCGCGCTTCTTAAACACGCGCTCGCGATCGGCAGCACCGTATTCATAGCGATAGGGTCCGAAAGCGCCTGCTACATCATATTCATTTGGACGGAGACCAGTCTCCTCCATGCCTTCGCGCTGAGCAGCGAGGAGAGGAGCTTCTCCCCTATCTATACCACCTTGCGGAAACTGCCAGCATCCGCGAGGCTTCACACGCTCGCAGACTAGTATCGTACCGTCGGGACGCTGATAAATCGCCGCCGCATTCGGGCGGTAAAGATCCTTTTCACTCATAGACATTCCTATTTTACTCTTACGAAGCGGTATTAGCAAGCCGAAGATGGGATTTTTGACAGAGTTTACGCCATTCTTAGCAAAATTGTCTTGTCATTCATGTCGAACTATGGTTCAATCTCTGCACCTCCATGCCACAGTGGCGGAATGGTAGACGCAGGAGACTTAAAATCTCCCGATCATCTTGATTGTACGGGTTCGAGTCCCGTCTGTGGTAGAGTAATGAGCATGAATCACTTAAACGATTCATGCTCATTTTTATGCCAATTTAGCTCGAAAATTGTGGGGGACTTAGATTTGATATTATT
>CAYJLR010000206.1:0-2779 GCA_964370895.1 uncultured Akkermansia sp.
TCCTAGCCCCTTTCAAGTGACTTCTGCACTCCCCTGACTCGTTTCGGTTCAACCCTCACCAAGGGAACCTCGATGGACACGAGGCGCATAAGAAGCTCATAGAGAGACCGCAACAAATCAAGCCAAGCTCTAAAACGAAGCAATTCGCGTTGTTTCCAAGTTCGATCCCTAGGTAACAAAGTGCTAAGTTATTGATAAAGCAAAAAGTATAGAAAATCTGGGTATCGAAGGTGATCGAACCAACTAGCCCGAAGTTCGATACCCACCGAAGGGAGTTCGATGGATGCAGGTTAGCTAAACGCCTGAGCTAAGTAGAAAGTGAAGAAATGAGAGCTTTGTGTGGTCTGCTTTCTCTGGTTCGATACCCATCGAGGGGTATCAAAAACACAAATCACTAGAACTAACTCATACAGAGAAAACACGAATCACTAGTAGCACTCGGAATAAAAAAATGCCTTGATAAAGAGCAGAAAAATGATATACTGAATCTACACCCCAACTCACCGCTTTCTTCTATCTTAATTTAGCTAGTCGAGTGTCAGGAAGAGGGTGCCACCTCACTCATGTAGTACAATTTTTTCAAAATTTCAATCCAAGCTTAATCTTTGCTTAAAGTCAGATCTAAAAATGCTCAAATTTTGCTTAAAATCGTATATTGTTGTTACTTCTCTTGCTTTCTTGATTTTTTCAAGTATGAAGCAGGCATTGTTAATACCGATTAATCATTCTGATGGTGCATTTCAAACTGCAAGTGCCGTTTTGAGAATTTCTATAGGAGAGATTCCGGGTCGTGACTTTTTAACCTACCTTGGAGTGGGTCTGAACTATATTGTTTCTTTTCTCTCAATTTTACTTGGCTCCAGTTTAACTGATACTGTAACAGCCTCACATTTAATTGTTTTTTTATCGCTATGGATAATGTATTTCACAATTTTAATTTGTGTTTTCCCACGTCAATTATTTTTCAACATCCTAACTATAAGTGGCTTTTTAACAGTATTATCTATAACTGTAAATGCTAAATTCGAAATAGGCATATTTCATTTCATCAGTGGCCCTGGCAACTCACTGCTACCACTTAGAGCACTTCTACCTTATTTATTGATCATAATAAGTTATCGTATTTTTTTAAAACCCTGCTATAGTTCACGTGATGCCATACTTTTGGGAATGACTGCTGGAGTGGGGGTACTTTGGTCTAACGATTATGCTTACACCAGTCCTGCTTTATTTTCTGTTCTATTTTTAGTGTGTCTAATGCTTAAAAATAATAATAGCAAATTCAAACTAATAGCAATATATTCTATTTCAGCGTTATTGAGTGCTATTGTATATTACATACTAGCAACTGGTCTCTCTCCGCTCACCATGATTCGGTATAATTTTTTCGACGTTCGACCTGATCAGTGGTGGTATTTCGCACCATACTCTCATAATTACCGTATCCTGGGAATACGAAACTTTATTTCTGTTTTCTCACACATTAATCTTATTTGGATGCCTATACTCTTTGCTGCGTTCTTTACACTAGGTGTGACTAAAAAAAGCACACCTCTTCTCATCCTTTCTTTTATAGGTTGGGCTCTTTTTTTAAGTGGAATCTTAACATCAGTTGGTGGTCATTACTTTACAAGGTACTTTTGGCCCTGTTTTTTCTATATAAAAATACTACTTATTTGTGCAGTTGTCTTTCTTATACACTTTGTAATAAAGCAAAAACTCACAGCTAAATATCAAAAATATGCCCAATTATGGATTATTTTACTTGTGGCTGTAGTGTGTTCTGTTATTACGACTAAACAGTGCTTTTCTTATATAATGAACAAACATTATTATGCTCAAAATACTGAAAAATTTTATTATTACCCCCCCTTAGAAGGATACATTGAGACAACTTGGAAACCTTACTTGGATTTCATTGAAGGCAATCGCAAAGCAACTGTATTAGAGGAATATTGGGGTATCTGGAGTAGCATCGCATTACAGAAGAAAAGCCAACGCGTAGACTCTTGTATTCATGCTTTGGGTGAAGAGCGAGAAAAGTATATTTCACTTATTGATTCATGCGATTACGTTATAACTACCAGAAATACTGTAGCTTCGTATCAAAATTGGAGATTATCTACAAATTATGAATTTTATAGAAAATTACTACAAGCATGGACGCCTATATTTAAATCACCACATACAATAGTGTGGTCAAAGTCAAACGTTAATCGTTTGACAGAAAAAGTTCCAGCTACAATAAGTAAAGGAGGGCAATCTTTGCAAATACCATGCAAAGAACCATCATTTTATGATGTTGAAATAGAAGTAAATACTGTATATAAATCCAGAGGCTTATTCTTATTTAAAAACAATATTTGTGATAAAGATATACCGAACTATGTTTCACTTAGTCCATATAAAGATAGACACTTTATAATTGTTTATGCCACACCTGACTCATGCGAGTTTGATTTGAAAAAAATTGGTGGGATTGATAACTCCATAAAAATAGTCAAAGTTACAGCAAGACGAATTTCGTCGCTAGATCCTGATTTATATGTCGCTGATAAGATTAATATAAAAGAGAAATAATTTTTACGATACTGAATCTTAAAGACTCAAGATCAATTAGCTACACATCCATCTCGCTTTCGTCTCCATCTCCACCACTCCCATATTCAGCATCCCTAGCATCGCGCTCAAGTGCTTCTTGCTCACTCCGATTGCTCTTGCTAGCTCGGAGGCGTTCTTGAACTCGCCTGTCATCAATATCGCTTCAATCTTCAAGGCG
>CAYJLR010000207.1:0-2761 GCA_964370895.1 uncultured Akkermansia sp.
GGGGCGCCGCCCCACGCCCCGCCTAAGGTCGAGACCTTAGATATCCTCTTATCGCTAGCGCGTTCCCCTTTCCACTGTGTGCACAAAAAAGCCCAGTCCGTAGACTGGGCTTTCTCTATTTTTCAGGCTCGGCTCGCTTATTCGCCGCAGCCTCCGTCCTTATATCCACAGGATCGGCAGGATTTACACTTTCCGTCTTGCACATAGGCGAGTGAGTGACACTGCGGGCAGATTGCTGCTCCGTTCAATCCACCTTCTTTCGAGCTGCTAGGTGCTTCGAGTTCTGGCAGTTTCGTGCTGTCCATCATGTGCGGTGGCAGTACGTTCACTTTCGCTTCTGGCGTTTGTATCATGCTCTGTCCTGTGTTGTCAAACATGTCACGGAGTCTATAGCCATTGCTATCAGGGAAGAGCCAGCCAAGGATTTTCGCAATGAGGTCTACGACGGAGGAGCAGGAACGGATGTCCGAGCAGATGTCTCCATCGCCTTCATCACCGACGCGACAGAAGCCCGATGGCTCGAAGGAGTAGGAGCGGAAGCTCTTCACTACTTCACGAAGCGGGACACCGAATTGCAGTGCTGAGGAGAGGAGCTTACAGTAGGCTTCAAACATGCCCGAGGCAAAGGATCCTACCTGACCAAGGCGTCCGAAGACTTCACCACATGTGCCATCTGGGTACACACCGACGGTGAGGTAGCCTGTGAGCTGTCCTCCTACGGAGAACTTGACGGTTTGTCCGAGGCGACGACCCGGTAGCTTGCGCTGGAAGGGTTTTGAGGCTTCTTGGATTATTTGGTTGATGGCTTCTTGTCCGCTAGCTACGAGTTGTTCCCAGACATGGTCTGCTTTAAACTTGCGTGTTTCTGGGGTGTCGACCATGTAGACGGCGTTTGCCTTCGAGCCTGCTCGGAAGAGGGCGATGCACTTGACACCGTATTCATGGGACATGAGGATGGAGTCGTAGATGTCTTCCACGGTGGCACTCACGGGCATGTTCACGGTCTTGGAGCATGCTCCAGAGATGAAGGGCTGCACGGCTCCGAGCATGCGGAGGTGACCTGCTGGGGAGATGGAGCGCACACCATCGCCATTCGTAGCAGAGCAGTCGAAGACTGCGAGGTCAGCTTCGTCGAGCCATGGGATGTTCTCGACGTGGCTCATGCCATTGACAACGAGGAGTTGATCCGCATTGTACAGTGCCATGTTCGCGCTGTTCGACAGGAAGCTGACTGCTTCTTTGACTTCCTTGCGTCCGACAGATGACTGGACATTGCGACGCCATGCGTGGCGTACTGGGCCAGCTGCCTTGGAGCAGGGGTCAGCGAGGAGCTGAGTGATGGCTTCTTCAATGTTCCCACCACAGGCGGTGATGAGTCCGTCCAGACCTGCGACTTCGAAGGCGGCTTCGCGTACCTGTGGCTCAGAGTAGCCAAGGGTGCGGAGTGCTTCGAGGGAGAGGCGGTTGAACATCTTGATCATGCCGCCACCTGAGAGTTGCTTCCATTTGACGAGTGTGTAGTCTGGCTCGATGGAGGTGGTGCCTTCATCATAGCAGCCAAGTGGTGCAGAGATGGTGCCTGTCGGTGCCATGACGGAGACGAAGGAGTTGCGGAATGCGTTGTCCTTTGTCGATTGTACCCAGAGTTCGAGCGCCTTGTTTGCGAGGGTCTTCGCTGGGGCGACGCGTGCTGTGTTGATGGATTCTGGGGCGACGAAGCTAGCGACGAAGGAGCGCAGCGCGAAGGCGGCATCGAGTCCCTGTGCTTCCGGGAGGTCGCCTTTCACTTTCTTGATGAGGTCTTCGATGACGGTGTCTACGCTTTGTTCGGAGACTTTACCGCTGCCTATGAGGGTGCTGAGTTGCTGCGCGACGGCGTGGAGGTTCAGCACGGCTTTCAGGTCGCCTTGTGTGGCGTCGTATTCGAGATAGGAGCCGAGTTCGCGTCCCATTTCTGCGGAGGCGCTCCAGCAGGCTGCGGTTAAGCAGGAGCAGAGCTGGCTGGAGATCCAGCGGCCTTCATCAGAGTCGTAAGGGACACCGAGGCTCATGAGTGCACCACCTACGTTCGCATAGCCAATGCCTGTCGTACGGAAGCGGAATGTGCCTTCTGCGATTTCAGGGATGGGGAAGCCACCGCGTTCGATGTTCAGGTCAGCGCAGACCATTGCGAGGCGTGCTGCGTGCTGGAGGGCATCGGCATCGAAGCTAGGCTGTCCGTTCTCATCCTTTGTTAAGAAGCGATATGCGTTAAAGGAGGAGAGGTTACAGGAGGTGTTGTTCAGGAAGATGTACTCGGAGCAGGGGTTCGATGTCGAGATCTCACCGAGGCTCTTTACGGGGTTCCAGAGGTTGATGATGTCGTTGTTATGGACACCTGGTTCTCCGTTGTCCCAGATGGCTTCAGACATCTTCTGGAGGAGTTCTGTCGCACGGAAGGTGTGGACGATGTGGCTGGGGTTTGTCACCCAGCGTGTGTAGGTGTTCCCATTCGATTCGACGGCTTTCCAGAAGTCACCCTTGAGGGAGACAGAGTGGTTCGCATTCTGGTTCGAGAGGGTTTCACCGTAGAGGAGCGCATCCATGTGCGGGTCAAACTGGGCTTCTGTCGCGAGGGGCAGAGCGAGGATGACGCGTGCTGCAGCGCGCTCGGCTGGTGTGCCTGTGACGAGCTTTGTCTCAGCGATCTTAATGAGGTCGAGATGCACGTTGTGCTCGCGGAGGATGACTTTTGCCACGTCTTCTTGACGCTGCTTCACCG
>CAYJLR010000208.1:0-2692 GCA_964370895.1 uncultured Akkermansia sp.
ACCGCAAGATCTATCGCCAAAAAGGTACAGGTAACGCCCGTCACGGCGACCACCAAAGCCCTATCTTCGTAGGCGGTGGTGTCGTGTTCGGCCCACGTCCTCGCGATTATAGCAAGAAAGTTAACAAGAGCACACGTAAGCTTGCCCTCCGCCGCGTACTCGGTGATATCATCGCCGGTGGTAAGGTAGCCACAACTGATAGCTTCGCTATCGCTGATGGCAAGACAAAGAGCTTCATCGCTGCTGTTAACGCACTCACTGACGCTGCTAAGGTACTTATCGTAGCTGCATCATTCGACGAATTAACCTACCGCGCCGCACGTAACGTCGGCAACGTCCGTCTCATCACGGCTACAGAGGTTAATGTAGAACAACTCCTCGGTGCCAAGAAGGTAATCCTTGTTGACTCCGCCATCGAAACCCTCGCAACCCGCACGAACTAACATGAATATCTACGACGTTATCAAGAAGCCACGCGTTTCTGAAAAAGCCACAATTCTTCATGAGAAGACTGGCGAGTTAGTTCTCGAAGTAGCTGTAAAGGCTACAAAGATCGAGATCAAGCAGGCAATCGAAAAGGCATTTGGAAAGAAGGTCGCAAGCGTACGCACCGCCAATTATGACGGTAAGCTTCGCCGCAAGCGCACTTCCGCCGAAGGTAGAACACCCGCATGGAAGAAGGCATATGTCCGTCTTGCAGCAGGTGAAACACTCGAACTTGTCTAATCCCGTTTGGAACACCTAATATTGTAAGCTACTATGTCCCTCAAGTCATTCAAGCCTACCACTCCATCCAATCGCTACAAGGTACTGCCTTCCTTCGACGAAATCACGAAGAGCAAGCCAGAAAAGAGCCTTCTTAAGCCTTTGCACAAGAGTGGTGGTCGTAACAACAACGGCCGCATCACGACCCGCCACATCGGTGGTGGTCACAAGCGTCACTATCGTCTCGTCGACTTCCTTCGTTCTAAGAAGGAAGAAGCAACCGTCATCGGTATCGAGTATGATCCAAACCGTACCTGCCGTATTGCCCTTATTCAATACACAGATGGTGCGAAGAGCTACATCATTGCTCCTGTCGGTCTGACCGTTGGTCAGAAGGTACAGAGCGGCACAACAGTTGCCCCTAAGGTGGGTAACGCTATGCCACTCAAGAACGTTCCCCTTGGTACAGCCGTTCATAACATCGAAATCCGTCCTGGATCCGGTGGTAAGATCGCACGCTCTGCTGGTCAGCAGGCTATCCTGTCCAACCGCGACGGTGAATACGCACTTGTGAAGATGCCATCTGGCGAAATCCGCAAGTTCCGTGTCGAGTGCTACTGCACGATCGGTCAGGTTGGTAACACCCAGCACATGAACGAATCCTCCGGTAAGGCAGGTCGCTCCCGCTGGAAGGGTATCCGTCCTACCGTACGCGGTATGTGTATGAACCCTGTAGATCACCCGAACGGTGGTGGTGAAGGTAAGTCCAAGTCCGGTGGTGGTCGTCAGCACTTGAAGTCCCCATGGGGTCACGTCAAGGGTCAGAAGACACGCCGTCTCCGCAAGCCATCCGACGCTTTCATCGTACAGCGTCGTAAGAGCAAGTAATCGTCAAACCAATCATATAATATTTGAATTATGGGACGTTCCCTCAAAAAAGGACCCTTCGTTAGCCAGTCTCTTCTTAAGAAAGTAGACATCCAACTCGAAAGCGGTGACCGTAAGCCGATCAAGACCTGGAGTCGCGCCTCCATGGTAATTCCCGACTTTGTCGGTCTCACCTTCCTCGTTCACACAGGCAAGAGCTTTGCTACTGTCTACGTGACCGAAAACATGGTGGGCCACAAGCTTGGTGAATTCGCCCCCACCCGTACCTTCAAGGCACACGGTGGCATTGGCAAGAAGTAAACATTAACATTAACACTATACCACGATGAACCGTTGCTCCTGCATGAATGCGCTCACTACGATGCTTATCAGCATTACGAGTACATATTGTGTAGCCAACGGGGAGTCTGGTGCGGAAAGCAAAATCGCCCAGCTCGAACGTCAGAATGCCGTCCTCAGAGAAAGCTACGCGCTCGCTCGACAGGATGCCTCTGATGCACGTAGTGAACTGCGCGAGATCCGCGAACGACTTGACGCGCTCGGTGGCGCTGCCCTCGGACAGGGGGAAGCAAGACTCATCGAAACCGTCGCCCAGTTGGAAGCAACAAGAGCCGATTATGAGACGCTTCGCAAGATAGCTCTCAATCTCAGCAACACTGTTGCAGCCTACAGTCAGGGTGCACTCGTCGAAGATGCAAACGCTTCTCTTGAATTAGAAGCAGCACTTCGTGAGTTAGAAGTCGGACTCGGTTATCGTACAGCACCGCAGAACGCGCTGGCAGGTAATCTTAATCACTCAACTGTCGTCAGTATTGACGCAGAATCTGGCCTCCTAGTCATCAATGCAGGACAAGAAGCGAAGATTAAAGTGGGCATGCCCATGGAGATCGCCAGAGGGGATCAGGCTATTGCCTATGCGGTTGTCACCGATGTACGTAAGAAGGTCGCAGGTATGCTTGTTCAAAAGCGTCTCAGCAACTCACTCGACGTAAAAGTCGGAGATAGCGTTTCCGTTAAAACAATCGACTAAAATCTTCAAGAAATACCATTACCATGGAAGTGAAAGCAGTATATAAAAATGCACGCATCTCTGCGAAGA
>CAYJLR010000209.1:0-2673 GCA_964370895.1 uncultured Akkermansia sp.
GAAAAACTCACGACCAAGATCAGAAAGGCGAGAAGAATCACGCGTAATGCAATGAAGCTAAATTTTGATCGCTCCATACTCACACGCAGCCGTGTACCTTCGACCTCGAAGGTGCAGCCACTGTTCTTACAGCCCATATAATGCCTACTCAACATTATTATAAACTATGGTATATGTTAATAAATGTCAAGATAAATGAGCCCCGCGATCTGACTCATCTTGCGCAAGGCGAGGAACTTCTTCTGCAAGAAACTCTGTCAGTGACATACCTCTCCAAAATGCTCGGTGCTCTAAGGCTGCTCGTGTTGCAGAATCCAATTTTAGCGTTACCGTGGTCTCCTCTTCAACTTGGACTCTTGCTGGGAGTTTAATAGGCTTATTTTTAATCAACTCCTCTATGATATGAGCCTTCGATACAGGTATCTTCTTTTTCGCCATCCAATTGCGTACTGTCGTCTCTGTTACGAAGCAACGTTCAGCCAGCCAAGCGTAGTCAAACCCATTAGACTTAAGCCACACTTTTACATTGCGTTTTAGCTGATCTTGCTCAGTTTCCTGCATTCATGAGTTATATCTTTTTTACGATAATATGTCAATGCTGTTTACTGTTTATATCAAAGAGAATACATTTTCACCTCTTAAGTGATATTTATCTTGCGTTTAATAGCCTAAATGATATTATAAAGTCACATGACTGCTATTAATATATCAGATAATATCAAATTCATTTGCCCGGCCTGCGGCGCAAGTGAGTTAGTAGTTCTCCGCACTATGCTGGAGACATCTAGCATCATGCAATTCGCCTTTGATCCATTAAACCGCCTCTCGGCTTGCAAACATTCCGTCAAAAGAAATCTACAAGATAGCATGCAGTATTACCGCTGCGCTTCATGCCACTATCCCGACCACGCTGACCGCAGTCAGTATAAATGGAAAGAGCTCAATGATGTACTAGAAGCTGGCGCTATTTGCTTCCAAAAGGAAAGATACAGCCATCGATGCCTACTCATCAGCACGAGTGGCAAAACGACACCCATCATCGCTCAGCTCACGCACCCATGCCCGCCTAGTGCTACTGAAAGAGTGTCCATTATAGAAAAATGTAAGAACCGAGACTCTAAATCAGAAGACTTTATCCTCCTCGCTGAAGGCGACTCCGAACACGTACGATTCAAAACTATCGTCTGGAAGAGAGCCTTCACAGTATTTTTGCCCTATGAACAACCAAAATAAAACACACACATACTAACACAATGAAAAACGAACTAAACAACTCAGATCAAAATGAGCATCTAGCACAAAATGTAGCCTCAAAAATCACCAGTCATATGGAAACTCATAGTCGTGCAAAGTGGGTCGCTATAGCAGTATTAGGAATCGCTATAGTAATCGGAGCTGTTATATTCTCCACCTTCTATTATGGAGATAAAACTATAAGCCGCGGCGATGATAAAATAGAAAAAACAGTGAAGGGAATTTCCGCTGTTTACAGTGACATCAAAGGAGGTTTAAAAGTTGCACTAACTCCAGCGGACAAATCTAAAACGACCTATATTGTCGATGGTAACATTAAGGAAGAATGGTTAGCAGTCACTGCCAGTAGAGAGGCGAAAATAGATCACGCTTACAGCGCCGAGTGGTTTGGTAGTACAAAAGATATTAACCTAGTCGGTGTTTATAAAATTAGCGCAGGTGTCGACTTGTCAAAGGTAGTGTACGAGTTTCAAGGAGAAATCGTCCTAGTACGAGGGGTTAATCCTGTATTGATTTCTTGTGAGCGTCTCGCTCTAAAAGATCTAGATGAATCGAATGGATTGTGGAACAATGTTCAAGATGAGGACAGAGTAGCGGCACAAAATGCGCTTGATGGCGTCGCAAGGGAGCACGCTGCGAAGAGCGAAGAACTCCTGACAGAAGCTAAGAAAAACTTCATCGAAAAATTACAACAGGGCCCAGGCATGGAATCCTCTACCTATCGCTTCATTGCAGATCCCTCTGAATAATACGCCATGAATAGCCACAAAACAGAAAACAAGCCAGAACAAAACGAGAGAAAGCTTGTTAGCACACCGAATGTCATTGTAGCCTCTCTTGCGGCTATCTACGGATTATCGCCTGTCGATATCATCCCTGATCTCATCCCTATACTGGGATTAATAGATGACGTGGGTATCCTAGGACTCGGCGCAGCTATCATCTTTTACAACTGCCGTAAAAAGAAATGAAGTAGTTTCATCTGAAATCCCCTAAGCGATCATATTCTTAATCAGCGCTTAGGAGATTTTTCGATTGGAGGATGTTCTCTTTCTCCACGAGCTCGAAGATGATGCCGCTTGTGGGGAGAGGTGCTGCGCCACGCTCGGTTTCGTAGAGGATGCCGAGCGTCTTGTTGTCGAGCTCCACGAGGTTAGAATAGGCATGAAAACCTTCGCGGATGGTTAAGGCGACTGGCCAGTTAGCTCCTGCGTCTGGGCTGGAGTAGATGGTCATGTTCTGCCGCTTTTTTTCCACACCGGGGCAGGAGAAGTAAAGACGGTTTTCCTCGCCGCTGTCGCTGATGAGTGAGCCTTGGCAGACGATGGGTACGAGCTCAGCGGCTGGCTTCTCATCTGTCCATGTCACACCTCCATCACGGGAGTAGCGGAGAAGTCGCTTCGCCATGGCTGATTGGCT
>CAYJLR010000210.1:0-2628 GCA_964370895.1 uncultured Akkermansia sp.
TATGCAGCGTCTACCCCGAAGTGAACGAAGACCTCCTCATGGCAGGCATCCTCTTCCACGACTGCGGCAAGATGTGGGAGAACCAATACGAAGAAGCAGGCTTCAGCATGCCACATTCTGAAGCAGCCGAACTCCTCGGACACATCCCCATCGGCATCGAAATGATCAACAAACTCTGGAACTTTCTCATGACCCCAGAACGCCGACAAGAGTGGAGCCAGCTAGAGCCCGCCTCCGACCGCGTACGACTGCACCTCATCCACCTCGTGGCAGCACATCATGGAGAGCTAGAATACGGCTCACCCGTCGTCCCTAAGACACCCGAAGCCATACTCCTGCACTACCTTGACAACATAGACGCGAAACTCGAAATGTTCCGCGACGCCTATGCGAACAGCCCCATCCTCGCCCCCCGTGTCCACCAGAGGCGCGCCCCGCTCAACGGGAACGAAGTCACCCCCCTCCCACGCCTACAAGCGAAGGAGAACACCCCACACGAAGACTGAGTTATGTACATCAACAGAGAACTATCCTGGTTAGAATTTAACGAACGCGTCATCACCCTCGCAGGACGAACGGAAAATCCCCTGCTTGAACGTATAAAATTCCTCTCTATCTCCGCGAGCAACCTCGACGAATTCTTCCAAGTACGCGTTGGCGGCCTCATGCTCATGGAACAATCGGGAAACCACAGCCCCGACCACTGTGGACTCAGCCCCCGTGAACAGCTCAAGCTCATACAAGAGCGCGCCTCCGCCATGGTGAACAAGCAGTACGAAATCTACAACCAGATGCTGCTACCCACCATGGAACAGCACGGACTACAACCCGTCTGCGTGCAGCAGCTCGATGAAGCGCAGCGCAGCGAGCTCAGCCAGACATTCCTCCTCCAGATAGCCCCCGCGCTCACCCTCATCGCGCTTGGAGACCACCCACATACCCCACTACCATCGCTGAAACTCATCCTCGGATTTGAACTCGCGAGCAACGACAGCACAGACAGCCGCTTCGTCGCCATCGTCCTACCAGAAGGACTACCCCGTCGCATCAGCGTCCCCAGCATAGGAAAAAACCGCTATATCCTGCTAGAAGACCTCGTCCTAGAATTCGCCCACGAATTCTTCCCTGATGAGCAACTCCTCTACAAAAGCGCCTTCCGCCTCACGCGCAATGGCGACATCATCCTCGAAGACGAAGAAGGCGACATGGTCGAAGGCATGTCAGAAGTCCTCGTCGCGCGCAAGTTCTCCGACTGCGTGCGCCTTGAGATCCCCGCATCCACCCCCATCATCTTCCGCCAGCGCATTGCCTCCATCGTCGGAGCACGCAGCAACTCCATCTACCTCATCCCAGGACCACTACGCCTGACAGACTTCATGTCCATGGCCTTCGAAAGCGGACATGAAGAACTGAAAGCCCCCGCGTGGAAACCCTCAGACTCGCAAAACATCGACACGCACATCAGCATGTTTGAAAACATCGTGCAAGGCGACATCCTGCTGTACAACCCCTTCGAATCCTACGAACCAGTCGTACGCCTCATCGAAGAAGCCGCGGAAGACCCGCAAGTCATCGCCATCAAGCAAGTCCTCTACCGCACCGCGAAAAACTCACGCTTCATCCGCGCCCTCTGCCGCGCGGCAGAAGCAGGCAAGCAAGTCACAGCCCTCGTCGAAATCAAAGCCAGATTTGACGAACAGAACAACCTCGATCAAGCAGAACTACTACAACGCTCGGGAGTCCAAGTCGTCTATGGCGTAAAAGGCTTTAAAACCCACGCAAAAGTCCTCCTCATCGTCAGACGCGAAGCCGATGGACTGAGACGCTACTGCCACTTTGGCACAGGGAACTACAACGAATCTACCGCCCGTATATACGTCGACATGTCGCTGCTCACCTGCGATGACAAACTCGGAGCAGACGCATCGCAATTCTTCAACTCCGTGACAGGACTGACACAGCTCACCAGCTTCCGACGCATCTTCCCATCGCCAGCAATGATGAAAAAAAGACTCATTGAACTCATCGAAGCCGAGACTGCGAGAGCCAGCCTGGGAGACCATGCGGAAATCAAAGCCAAGATGAACTCTCTGAACGAACGCGAAGTCATGGATGCGCTGGAAAGAGCCGCTGAAGCCGGCGTGAAAATCCATCTGAACATACGAGGCGTATGCTGCTGGACACCTAGCACGGCGAAAGCGCGGGCAAACACACGCATCACCAGCATACTCGACTACTATCTGGAACATGCGCGCATCCTGAGCTTCCATAATGGAGGGCATCCGCTCACCTACATCGCCAGTGCGGACTGGATGAGCAGGAACCTCGACAAACGCGTAGAACTCATGATCCCGCTACTCGACCCGAAACTAGCGCAACGAGCGCGCGACATACTGGAAGCCTGCTTCAGAGACAACCAGCAAGCCTTCGTCCTGCAAGGAGACGGAACATACGTCCCAGTGGAAGCGAAAGGAGAGATGGCATACCGCATGCAGGAACAGCTGCAGCAGCAAGCATTAGAAAGCGCGCTGACGCATGACAGAACCATGCGACAGACACTGGAGCCTCACCGACCGCACTGAGAAGCGAAACAAGCCGACACCTAGAGCGGGAGTCCAGAGGGGCTCA
>CAYJLR010000211.1:0-2600 GCA_964370895.1 uncultured Akkermansia sp.
GCATCGGAAACTTCGTTTGCCTTGCCGAAGCCGTAACCTACTTTACCCTTCTGGTCACCTACGACCATGAGAGCTGAGAAGGAGAAGCGACGACCACCCTTTACGACTTTAGCGCATCGGTTGATGTAGACAACTTTTTCCATGAGTTGAGGACCTTCCTCAACGGGTGCTTCGTTGCGACGACCGTCACGACGTGGACCACGAGGTCCGCGACCACCGCCTTGTGGGCGATTGCCCTGAGGACGGTTACCGCCGCGACCACGCTGCTGTTGCTGAGGTGCTGCTGCAGCAGGGGCTGCTGCGGCTTGCTCGGGAGCTTTTGTTTCTTCCGTGTTCATTATATTGTGAATTGTTCGGGTTAGAATTTAAGTCCAGCTTCACGTGCAGCGTCTGCAAGAGACTTTACCTTTCCATGGTAGAGGAAACCACCACGGTCAAATACTACTTCTGTGATGCCTGCGGCAACGGCGCGTTCAGCTACAAGAGAACCAACCTTAGCGGCTGTTTCCATGTTTGCCTTCTTAGCGTCGACATTATGTGTGCTAGCGGAGCAGATCGTGACGCCCTTTTCGTCGTCGATGACCTGTGCGTAAACATGCTGATTGGAGAAATTGACAGCCAGACGAGGACGTGCGGCAGTGCCAGAGATCTTCTTACGAATGCGGGCGTGTACGCGGCTGCGGATGGCTTTGCGATTGATTGTGCTCATATTATTGTAATATAGTCAATTGTTTTCGATTACTTACCAACGCTCTTACCTTCCTTACGACGTACGTGTTCACCAACGTAGCGAACGCCTTTGCCCTTGTAAGGTTCGGGTGGGTAGTAGCCACGGACTTCCGCGGCGAACTGTCCTACGACTTGCTTGTCGATACCTTCTACCTTCACCTTCGTGTTGTCCGTCACAGTGATTGTGAGTCCAGCAGGAATAGGGTGGAGGATGGGGTGAGACTTGCCCAGTGCGAGGTCAAGGTCAGAGCCTTTCACAGCTGCCTTGAAACCAACGCCGATGATTTCGAGCTCCTTAACGAAGCCCTTGGAGACGCCCTCGATCATGTTAGCGATGAGGGAACGGTTTGTGCCGTGAAGGGCACGAAGCTTACGGGAGTCATCCTTGCGAGCGAGAGTTGCTTCTGCTCCGTCGATGCTCAGTGTGAGGCCTTCTGGCATAGTCCAGCTGAGTTCACCCTTGCCACCCTTAACTGTAACGGTGGTGTTGTTGACGGTGATTGTAACGTCTGCTGGGATGGTGATGATTTTCTTACCTACTCGTGACATAAAATTGTATCGTTTGAGGGGTTAATAACATTACCAGACGATAGCGAGAAGCTCGCCACCGATTTGCAGCTTACGAGCCTTAGCACCTGTCATGATTCCAGCGGATGTGGAAACGATGGAAATACCGAGACCGTTCATGACGGTTGGGATTTCGCTGCTAGGAACGTATTGGCGGCGTCCGGGCTTGGAGCAACGCTTGACGTTTGTGATGATGGACTTGCCTTCCTTCGTGAACTTGCTCTTCACGATGATGGCCTTTTCTTTTCCTTCGCCTGTGACTTCGAAGCTCCAGATGTAGCCTTCTTCTTGGAGAATGCGTGCTACTTCTGCCTTAATCTTGGAGAAAGGTGCTGTGAAGGACTCATTGCGAGCGATACCTGCGTTCTTGACGCGGGTGAGGAAATCTGCGATGGGGTCACTTAATACTGCCATGGTATGAATTCTGGTTAGGCGTTAACTTCATTTTTCTTCTGTGGCTTGCGGAATGGGATACCCAGTTCCTTAAGCAGGCTGCGACCTTCTTCGTCAGTAGGAGCACTGGTCACGAAGATGATGTCAAAGCCGATGGTGCGCTTGATCTGATCAAGTTCGATTTCAGGGAAGATCGACTGATCGGAAATACCGATGGCGTAGTTACCGCGTCCGTCGAAGGACTTTGTGGATAAACCACGGAAGTCACGAATGTTAGGAGCGGTGATGTTGATGAAGCGATCGAGGAACTCCCACATCTGCGTGGAACGCAGAGTGACACGTGCGCCGAGGACTTCGCCCTCACGCAGTTTGAAGTTAGCGACGCTCTTGCGGGCGTAGGTCATGGCTGGCTTTTGGCCAGTGATCTTTGCGATTTCGGCTACAGCATCCTCGACTGCTTGCTTGCGGTCAGGGTGCTTGCCCATGCACGTAGTCACCACGATCTTCTCGAGACGAGGGATCTGGTGTACGTTCTTGTACTGGTGTTTCTCCTGGAGTGCAGGTGTTACTGTCTCCTGGTAGAACTTTAGCATGCTTGGTTTGCTCATATATTATTAGCGGGTCAGCTCGTTATTTGTTCTTGGTTGATGGCTTAAGCGCGGAACTCATCCCTAGGGATATTAGTTCACTTTCTTCACATTGGAGATGTGGATAGGTGCGTCTAGTTCCTTAATGCCGCCTTCAGGATCGGATTCTGTAGGCTTGACTGCCTTCTTGATGGTGCGAGCACCTTCGACGATTACAGTCTGCTTTTTGGCATTGATGGACAAGATCACACCGCGCTTGCCCTTGCTCTTTCCAGTGATTACTTCGACAGTATCACCTTTTTTCACGTGGGTCTTCATCGTTGT
>CAYJLR010000212.1:0-2592 GCA_964370895.1 uncultured Akkermansia sp.
GCACGACGAATCCCAGCAGCCTCGAAATCGAATCCAGCCTCTACGGCAGCGCCGCTCCTCAGTTCAGCGCCGCGACAGCCAGCATCCCCATCGGGAATGAGCTTGTGAAGGTAACAGGCACTCTGCGCGTCTCCGAGCAGATCGACCCAGTGAAGCAGACGCGCAAGGTCTACTTCACCCCTACCGAGCTCCCTGAGGGCGCGCATGCAGGTCTACTCTGCCGCATCGACCTCTTTGACAAGGCGACAAACGAGCAGGGCACGAACATCCCGAACACCGCCATCGTGAAGGTAGGCGTCGACGACATCGTATTCGTCAAACACTCGGAGAAAGTCTACGAAGCCGTGAAGGTAGAAGTCCTCGACACCCGCTTCGATAGAAGCACTGTGAGAGGGTTAAAATCAGGCAATACCATCGTCTCCAAAGGTGGCTACGAGCTGAAGTTCCTCCTCACGGGTGCAGGCGCGCAGCAGAAAGTCATAGGCCACTTCCACGCGGATGGTACATTCCACGAAGGAGAGGAGCACTAAGATATGAATAGATTAGTAGAATTCTGCCTCCGCAACAGGCTATTCATCATCGTCGCTTGCCTCTTCGCCTCAGCTCTCAGCATCTGGGGCATACGCCAGCTACCCGTCGACGTATTCCCCGAGCTGAAGGTACCACGCGTCACCATACAGGCAGAAGCCCCAGGGCTCACTGCTGAAGAGGTAGAGCAGTACATCAGCATCCCCATTAACGCCGCGATGCAGGGCACTGCTGGCGTGCGTGGGGTGAAGGACTCCTCCGGCGGCGGTCTCTCCTTCGTCTGGGTGGACTTCGACTGGGGCACAGACATCTACCGAGCGCGACAGATCGTCTCTGAACGACTCGCCTCCGTGCGCGAATCCCTCCCCGAAGGCATCAGCCCCGAGCTCACGCCCATCGTCTCCGTGACTGGGGAAATCATGCTACTCGCCATCACGGGCGATGAGAATACCGACCCATTGGAAATGCGCCGCATCGCAGAATACCACCTGCGAAACCGCCTCATGTCCATCCCCGGTGTCGGTCAGGTCACCGTCCTTGGCGGTCGTTTACCTGAGTTTCAGGTGCTGTACGACACCGAGAAAATGCGACAGGCGAACGTCACACTCGACGACCTCGAAACAGCAGTCACGGACGCCCAGAGCACCCTACCCGCAGGTTACCTCGAGGACGTTGCAGGACTCGAAGTCCCCGTCCAGCAGCGCAGCCGCGCTGTCACCACCGAGCATATCAAGCGTGCCCCTATCAGCAGCCACCCCAGCGAAGTACTCCGCGTCGAAGACGTCGCCAGTGTCAGCATAGGTGGTGCTCCTCGCCGTGGTAATGCAGGATTCAAGGGTGGCGATGCCGTCATCCTTTCTGTCCAGAAAGCCCCTGGTGCGAATACCATGAAGCTCACTGCTGCTGTCGATGCCGCAGTGAAGGAATTCTCCGACAGTAGCCTTCCCGAAGGCATGACCATCTACACCGATGCTTACCGTCAGTCAGACTTCATCAGCCTGTCGCTGGAAAATGGGAAGAGCACCTTACTCATCGCGGGTATCGTCGTCTTCGCTGTTCTCCTCCTCACGCTGCTGAACTTGAGAACAGCCATGATCACGCTGCTCTCCATGCCCTTCTCCATCATGCTCGGCATGGCGATGTTCCCCGCCTTCGGACTCTCGGTGAATATCATGACACTCGGCGGTCTCGCCGTCGTCGTCGGTGACGTGGTGGATAATGCCATCATCCTCGTCGAAGTCGCATGGCGTAAGCTGAATGCGAACGCGCAGCTCCCTGCCGCCGAACAGAAGGGTAAGATGGAGGTCATCCTCGAAGCGAAGAATGAGATTCTCAGCTCCATGGGCTACAGCTCCGTCATCATCCTGCTGGTGTTCACCCCCCTCCTCTTCCTCTCGGGCGTGGAAGGACAGTTCTACCAGCCACTGGGTATCTCCTACATGCTGGCTCTGCTCGCGTCACTCATCGTCGCGCTCACCATCATGCCAGTACTCATCTTGATCTTCTTTAAGGCGAGCAAGAAGTCCCACAACTCTGGTGACTCGATCAGTGCGCGCGTCATCAAGGCGGTGTACACCCCCGTCCTGCGCTTCTGCATGAAGTGGCCGCGCATGGTCTGTTCCTTCATGCTCGCTGTGACTGCTGCATTCGTGTGGCTGGCGAGTGGATTCGGCACGAGCTTCCTGCCACCCTTTAATGAGGACTGTTACACCGTATTCGTGAACGCTGTCCCCGGTACATCCCTTGAGGAAACCGAGCGCATGGCGCGACAGGTCATGGCGCGCATCGAGAAGATCGACGGCGTGAAAACCGTTGCCCAGCGCGCAGGACGAGCAGAAAACGATGAACACGCCGAGCCCGTCAGCGCAGCAGAACTCCTCGTCCGCGTCGACCTCTCACGAGACCAGACACGCATACGACAGGAAATCACAGAAATCCTGCGCGGTGTCCCTGGTATGAGTGGCATGATAGGCTTCCCCCTCGCCCATCGTATCAGTAGCACCCTCTCAGGCTCAGCCTCAGAGATCGCCATTAACATCTACGGCACCGACCTCGCCCAGATAC
>CAYJLR010000213.1:0-2573 GCA_964370895.1 uncultured Akkermansia sp.
ACTGGGTCGCCCCCGATCCCTGCGCACTCTCACTCACAGATCTGATGGAACTGGGTATTGATATTTACCAGTGATTTTGAAAAAATACTTATGCCGACGAATGAAGCTCACAAAATAGATGGCATAGCCAGCATATTCAATAATAGTAAGGGTAAAATCGTACTTTTACACGGCCCATGGGGAAGTGGGAAGACCTACAGGTTCGAGAATACGATACGGAAACAGACAAAAGGAAAATTTTGTTATGTATCACTCTATGAAATCGCCTCAGTTGATGATCTGAAGGCTATAGTCTTTAAAAAGGGGATAGAGCATGCCTTAGAAGAGAGAAAGTGGTGGTCATGGCAGAGTTTGGGGATTGTATTTTCAATTGTCTATATCTTTCTTATGCCAGCGGTTTTGTGGGGAGAGTATACTTATTTGAAAATGCTAGCTCTTGCTCCACCTCTAATAATAGCAGTATTGTATTGGTATAATAATTTAGGCGGTACTCTTTCATTTTTATCCAGTAAGTATTTGGGGTTAAATATCAATGCTTGCGATATTAAGCGATTTTTAAACCCTACTGACTTTTCATTTTGTTTTGATGATTTTGATCGATCTAAGAGCGAGCTTAATGGATTACTACTCGGATATTTTTATCGATTAGCAAAAGAAGAAGGCTTTAATATTCTTGTCATTGATAAATCTGCGACAGTAGAGAAAGCTGCAGAGTTAGGCGTAGAGAAGGTGTTTGATTATGATTTTAGACATGATTTGGTTATAGACCCATTGTCTTTAATTGAAAAAGAGAGCTATCCTGAGCTGGAAGAAGCCTTGAAATTCTATATTCTGCGACTTAGACAGATGTATACAGAAAAAAATGATTATGACGAAAATGTGCAGGGTTTTATAGAAGTTATTTACAGTAATCTGAGGCTTTTTCAAAAAATTCTAAAAAACGTAGAGAATCTTAATAGTCGACTTGAAAAAGGGGGGGGGAAATCACATATAACCGATAGATACGTACTTGAATATATTATTTTATTGACCATATCTATCAATGTTAAAATTGATAGATATTTTTCGTCAGATATAGAACGCAATGAGTTAAGAAATTCTGCGAATATGTTTTCTACGAAAGATGAGAATAATCGAAATAAAAAAGGAGTTAAAGAATTCTTGGAGAATTTAACCCAATTAAAAACTTATGCTATTTATCCGCAAATATATAAAGAAGTAACAACAGGGTACAGTAATGTTGAAAAGTTAGTAGAAGAACTTCGAGATGAAGATGCAGCTTATACCAAATTAGAACTATTGTATAAGCATAGTAGAGGGAAGTCTTTTGTACATTATAGCTCCATAGAGTTTCAAAGAGAGATTGAAAGTTGGGAAAATTGTATTAAAGAAGAAACACAGGCTTTTTCTTCTTTGTCTATGATGAAATCAGTTATTGAAGTCTATTTAAGTATGATCTGTTTTATTCAAACAGAATCATCATGTATGAAGGCTCTTAAAAGACAAATAAGGCAGTTCGCCGAATCGCATTTCGAGGAATATATAGAAGATACGTTTTCTAGAAAATTGATAAATACGAGTTATTTAAATTATAGAGGTATGTCACAATTTTTTGATGATGTAACTTATTGTGATAAACTCAGACAGTACGCGTCAGACATAAATATTTATTGGTTAGAGTATGTAATAGGAGCAGGGCTTCTCTATTTTTCTAAGAAAATTGAGCAGATGGAGAATATACTAGATATTTACAGGAACATCAATTTTTATTCTAAAGAAAGCCCTAAAATGGAGATATTATTAATTTGGTTAAATAAAGATCCTTCTATACTACAGGCTATATTTGATTCTAAATTCTCTGATATTTATTTATATACAGAACTAATGTGGCGTATACGAAAAAATATCCAAAATATTAATAATGAGTGGAAATTTTCTTCATTAAACTTACCTATGGTTTCATATGAAGATTTGAAAAATAAAATGATGGCAGATGTAGATGAATATGCTAAAAGGGGTATAGTAGAGCAGCGTTTTGCAGAAGAGTATAAGAATATGGCTCCATAATCATTCTATATTATGCGATATTTACCAGTGGTGTTTCGCTCTTGACGATTGATAGTGAGATGTGCTAGTATATTAATGTATGACAGATTCGCCTCGCTATTCCGCTTTAGATATCCTCCGTGGTCTGAGTATCACGGGGATGATACTGGTTAATAACCCCGGTACGTGGGGGGTGGCATTTAAGCCACTTCAGCATGTGAGGTGGGAGGGCTGTACAGTCGCTGATCTCGTATTCCCCTTCTTCGTCTTCATCATGGGGGTGGCGATGGCCTTTTCCTTTGGGAAGCGCGAGACGACTTTTTCCTTTGGCTTACTGGGGAAGATCTTGTTCCGCGGGTCAGTGATTTTTGGTATAGGACTCGCGCTGAATGCCTTCCCCTTTCATAATCCTGATGCAGCTCCTGATCTAAGCTTTTGGGATAATGTGATGGCTCATTGTGAGCATGTGCGTGTGTTTGGCGTGTTCCAGCGACTGGCCATGTGCTATGTACTCGGGGCATTGCTCA
>CAYJLR010000214.1:0-2562 GCA_964370895.1 uncultured Akkermansia sp.
ACTATCACCGACACGCACGGACATAGTCGCATTCACCGCAGGGCGAGCCCCAGAGTTGATGCGCGTCGCAGGTGCAGTCGCACGAGGGAAACGAGGACGAGGGGCGGAATTAGCAGCCTTCGCACCAGCTGATGCCAGCGCATCGAAGTCAGCCTTGTGTACGCGCAGAGCCTCCAGCATCGCCTCTCCATCCATCTCGTCGCCATATCCGAAGATAGACGCGAGTTCATTCAGGAAGTCACCGAGAGCATCAGACGCATCATCATCGTTCGTCTTGACATCATCCTCGTTGCCTTCCTCGCTCTGAGCTGCGACAGGATCTTTCTCCTTATCCAGCTCATTCTTCTTCATCTCATCCTCCGTGGGAGTCTGAGAATTCTTGTCTGTGGGTTTCTTTTCTTGTTCGTTCATGTTTCCTTGTGGGGGTTGATGAAAATTTCCAGTGCGACTATTCACGCGCACGATGCCCTTTTGCTCCGCGCGATTCGGGTGATTCGTGAAAGCGAGACCGCGCAGAACAGTCGGTGACCAGTACGTAGCCCCTGACTTCTGACCGCGCGAGCTATACTCACCATAGAGGTACTCCGTGCTCGTCGCCCAGAACTCAGCCTCATTCACCTCCGCATGCCCCTGAGCCGTGAGGCTAAGATACGCATAGAGCTGCTGCCCATCCGTCGCCAGAGCGCGGATGTAGCCACGCGCCTTGTCCGTCTGCCCCTTGTTCAGGTACAGATGATTCTCATTAATGGGAATCCCATTGCCTCCACATGCCGTGGGGTCGAAGACCTCGACTAGCTGACGCAGGCAGGTCTCGTCGATGAGCTCCTTATGCAGAGACAAGTCACCCTCTGGCTTCTGCTCCTTCGCCGCGATGCGCTGCGGACTATCCGCGAGCAGGTACTCACCAGCGGGCTCTATCGCGTACCACCCAGCCTCGGGACACTCGCCTTTTTTATAAGGCAGCTCGATATGCGGATCAAAGCTAGGGACGCTTTCGGGTTTTCTACTTTCAGTAATATTCATAAAATTGTCATTTCTGGAGTCTTGCAAGGGGCTTGCAAGGGGGGATTAGGTGTTTTTCGGGTATTCTGCCGTATCACCTTCTAGCGCGTCATATAACGCGCCTGCTGCGTAATGAGCATCTGAGCGCACCTGATCGACATCGAAGGACTCCGCGAGCATGGACTCAGCTAGCCTGCGCGAGTCCGCATCCAGCTCCGTCGCGTCACGCAGATGTTCCGCACGAGCTATGCGCGTCTGTATGCTTCGCTCATAATTCAGGCGAGCAGGCGCATAATGATTCGATGAGCGATGGCACAGCATCTCTCTCTTGAGATGGTCTATGTGATGATTAAGAGCCATGGCAGGAGTTGCCCCCATGGGAGGAGTAGCCGCTTCGACCACATCCCATCCAGTGCGCGAGGATACCTGATCGACATCGATGCTGAATCCCGCCGAGCGCAGCGACACCACATTAGCCACTTCGTCCGTGACGCTGGGCTGAGCATCCTTGCGCAGCGTCAGTTTAATGAGCACATCCTGCTGGGGGTGATACTGCGCCATGGTAGGCAGCAGCAGAGAGCGCGTCAGCACACTCGCTATCTCGTCCGCCTCAGCAGCAGCGATACGCGAAGACGTATCCGCATGAGCTCCCCCTGCCAGCGTGCCCGAGTCGGGAGCGGTCTGCATGGTCAGCGTGCTACCAGTCATGAGCATCACGATATCATCATGAGCCTGCTGGAGACGGCGGGCGAAGAGCTCGACATTCGTCTGAGGAGCAGTCACGGACTTGAGATCAGTACCATGAGGCAGCACTCCTCGCGCATTACTGATGCACTGAAGAGCCGCTTGCAGGTAAACCTTCTTATCCTGATCACTGACACCATCAGGCATGACGATGAACTTGGCTGGTATGCCGTAAGTCTGTAGGAAAGTATCCCACTGCGCCAGCGTGGTCGAGCTATGAAGCACCAGCTGAGTCGCTGGAAGATCGAGGGGAGACGCACAGATGCGAGTTATCAGAGCACCCGCATAACAGGGGAAATCTTCCCCTCGCGTGTTGCCAATAGCAGCCGAGGGATTCCACCTCCACGCGCCACGGTAACCATCGCGGCAGATCAGCCAGCGATCGACACTCTCCAGATGCAGCGAGTTTCCCATATCCAGCGGCTGGAGCACCGTGTAGTGTCTACGACTCGCCACACCCAGCTCCATGATAGACTCGGGGATATTATCAATACTCGCCAGCAGGTCGCGCATCGTGCGCTCCTGAGCATCCGCGAGAGCAGCCTGAGCATCGTCCAGATCCTCTACATGCTCTATCGTGAGCTCATACTCCTTCAGACTGGACTCCCTCGTGCGAATAGACGAGATGAGTCGAGGGTGTACCTGCTCGACCTGCTCCCATATCCACTGAGGCTCTGCCCACGCACCAGTAATGATATCGCGGTGCATGTGCTTCACCTTCTCAAGATTCAGCCACTCCAGCACAGAGTGATACTCCAGCCACTTCGCGCGGTCAGCAGCCAGCTCATTAGCCGACACCGTGCCAAACTGCGCAGG
>CAYJLR010000215.1:0-2508 GCA_964370895.1 uncultured Akkermansia sp.
GTGGTAATCACCATCACCGAGAAGCTCACCTGCGACGCGAGTAGGATAGCCTGTCAGTGTGCCGAGTGTACCTTGGATGAGGTTGTGACGGCTGTATGGGCGTGGGGATGTTTCGTCCCACTGAAGCATGATGGTACGACCGAGTGTGGTCTTGATGATGGAGGTGTTGATATCACCGCAATCGTAAGCAAGCTTGTTCCACTTGTGATCTGCAGGCCAGGTCTTCTTAGCAAATTCCTTACGACCAAGAGCTGGGCTGGAGTAGGAGACGAGACGACCGAAGTTATCTTCGCCACGACCGAGGTTCATGTACTGAGCTACTGGACCGAGACCATGTGTAGGATAGACATTACCATTACGCTTGGAGTAATGGTAGGTACGCCATGAGCCTGTGTGACGGCCATGTTCGTCCTTCATCTCGTAGCGGAGATCATGGATGTAAGCAGCTTCACCGTGAAGGAGCTGACCGATAGCGCCCTGACGCACCATGTTGAGGAAGAGGAGTTCTTCGCGACCATAGTTACAGTTTTCGAGCTGCATACAGACCTTCTGAGTCTTTTCGCTCGTGTCGACGATTTCCCAGAGTTCCTTGATGGAAACTGCCATAGGCACTTCCACGAGAGCATGTGCACCGTGAAGCATCACGTCACAAGTGACGCGAGCATGCCATTCCCAGCTGGGAGCGACGAGTACGACATCAGGCTTTACTTCCTTGAGGAACTTGATGTAGGTCTGCTCATCGCCGTAGTATACCTTAGCTTCCTTACCAGAAGCCTTCAGAACGCGATCACCAGCAGCCTTAGCCACATCTTCGTGAATATCACAAACACCGACCACTTCAGCACCAGGAACATTCAGCATCAGGTTCATCATGGAGCTGCCACGACGGCCAAGACCGATGAAGCCCATGCGAACTGTTTCAAGCTTAGGTGCGCAGAAGTCACCCATGTACTTGGACCCTGCAGGACGAGATGGGTAGGTTTCCATAGGTCCAAATGGATATGGAGCCTTTGGAGTGTACTCATTACCAGCACCCAGAGAGTTAGGAATAACAAGACCAGAGGCCGTGCTAGCCATGAAAGGACTAGCGGCGAGAGCGCCCGTGAAAAGACCGAGCTGCTGTAAGAATCGACGACGTGAAGTGGGGTTGTTCATGTGAATAACAAATTTATTTGTAGACTTCACTTTAACAGATATGCCCCGCGATGTAAAACTTTTTTTCCAGATGTGTCCCTATTATGACTCTAATTTATCATAGGGTAATTCGCACCAATACGCTCACACGCCCTTCTTACTATCCCATAATTCTAGATGCAATCTATCACCGAATCGAACGCCATGCTGAATGCATAACTCTGCTAGTGTCAACCGTGCTGCACGCAGCTCCTCGCGACTACGCGCGCAAGGCATCAGAATGA
This sequence comes from uncultured Akkermansia sp., assembly GCA_964370895.1. Classification (GTDB taxonomy): domain Bacteria; phylum Verrucomicrobiota; class Verrucomicrobiia; order Verrucomicrobiales; family Akkermansiaceae; genus Akkermansia. Next base: position 1,419 of record CAYJLR010000215.1, read on the forward strand.
TACGTCCTTTTGGTAACTCCAGCTGAGCGATCTCTTCCCAATCTGTGGGCTGCTGCACCACAAATTTAAACCAAGAATGCGGCAATGACGCAAAATCATGCAGCACCACCCTATCGAGCGAGGCGGGCTGAGCAGCATGACTCAGCTTCGGTGACACATTCCACTGCGTCACGCGCTGCCTGAGAAACTCATCTGGCACTACTGTGCCATTCGTCTCTATCTCGACGCTATAATCAGGCAGAGCCTGTAGTAATTCTGAAATCCCCTCCTGCTGTAGCAGAGGCTCACCACCCGTGATGACGAGGTGCGTGCAGGGGAACTCGCGAATCTTCTCGACGAGCTCTGCGATCGATAGCTCCATCCCTGCCCCCCAAGAATAGGCCGTATCGCACCACGTACAGCGCAGATTACAACCCGCAAGTCGGATAAAAATGGCGGGTGTGCCGAGATTCGCACCCTCACCTTGGAGAGAGTAGAAGAGCTCGGGGGCAGATTTTAGGCGTGCAATATTCATATCACTGTAGTAAATTCACATGTAACATGAGCGTTATTACCAAAAGAGGAGACGAAGGTCAAACCGATTTAATGTTTGGCAAGAGATTATCTAAGTCAGCACCCCGCCTCGATGCCTACGGCACAGTCGATGAACTCAACACCTGCCTAGGTGTCGCACGCGCTGCAGGTGTGAAAGAAGATAGCGAAAACATCATCGACAGCGTGCAGGAAAGACTCATAGGACTCATGGGAGAACTCGCCACACTAGAGGAAGATCTCCCCCGCTACGACGAGCGCGGCTACGCACGACTGAAAGATGAAGATGTCAGCTGGATAGAAAACACCGCCAAGACTCTGGAATCGGAGGAAAATATCAAGTTCAAAGGCTGGGCTCGCCCAGGTAAAGATGCGTCACTAGGAGCTGCCATGCTAGACATGGCACGAGCCACCTGCCGACGTGCCGAGCGTCGTATGGCGCAGCTGCGCGAGGATGGCGAGCTGAGCAATGGCGCGAGCAGTCTCTTCATTAACCGCCTTTCTGATCTACTCTGGATTCTCGCAAGAAGAGAAAGCGTGTAAAAGTACATATTTTGTC
>CAYJLR010000216.1:0-2410 GCA_964370895.1 uncultured Akkermansia sp.
GAGCCCCTACCTGCTAGACGCGATGCTTCTCTTCTGCGTCACCGTGATCTTGGTGATGCCGACCACCTTTGCCGCAGTCCTGTTAGGGTATTTCAAGCTGTGAGCACGAAGATAGGCTATCTCGCGCGCCTCATGATATTACTGATGAGCGACGACGACGGCGGCTCATAAGGGCGATTAGAGCGATGATACTCATGGTCGCGGTGCTGGGTTCTGGTAAGATGAAGATAGAGATTTCACTGTCGCTGATGATGTACTCGGTTTCGACAAGCCCCTCACCATACATATTCACAGTGATGTGCTCCATGTCCTGCACTGTAAGCGCGCCAGTCGCTAGAGAAATCTTGTTAAAATAATCGACTCCCCAGACCTCGATAAACTCCTGGGAGAAGTGGAAGTTTACCTCATTGATAGAGCTTAAATCGAAGGCTCCACCAGCATTGACGGTGAGCTGTGAAAAGTCCTCCACCGTATTCAGATAGAAGTCAATACTCGTCGCATTCGTGGTCATGATATCCGTGACGGTGACATGGGCGGTTTGTAATGCTGCGGTCGAGCTCGTGGCTCCTAAGACGATGTTACTCGCTGTCCAGTTATCTGAGCTGACTTGGTAGTCTCCGCTCTGGAAAACGAGAGACTTGTCACCTGCATAAAGATTACCGCTCAGGAAGGCATCCCCTCCTTTGCTCGTGCTCGCCTCTGCTACAGTGATGCCATGAGTATCATTATAGATGGCGTAGCCATGGGAGCGATCACTTGTGGAAGACGCCTTGATGGTCGCCCCTCCTTCGAAGTAGATGGTTTTTGCTGTTTGAGCGTATACGCCGTAGGCCTTATCTGTATCAACTGTTTCGACGATGATAGAGCTAGTGGAATTATGTACCTGATCGCTGGATATTGTGCCCATGCCACCGTCACCTATCATGTAGATGCCATAAGCATTTCCCAGTGTCGCATCTTCTGAGCTCGTGTTATTAACGATCTTGAAAGTGCCTTCGATATCGCTGATGTTGTAGCCCGCTTCATTTCCTATTAAGTCTTCAGCTTTGATGCCGTACGCATTGCCTGCATTTGAGCCATTGCTGCTCAGTGTGACGTTGATTACAGCGTCTTTACCTATAGTGCCTAGCTGGGCATCGTTAGAGAGGTTGATACCTACTGCTTCGTGTTCTGATGTGACATTGACATTGCCCGTGATGACGTTGAACTTCTGCGAGGTTAGGTAGATACCTGTGGCGACTCCTTGCGTGCTTGAAACGTTGATTGTGCCGCCTATGCCCTTACCAGAGGCCTCTCCAATCGTGCTAGAGCCTTCGATGGATATGCCGGTCACTGACCCTATCGTGGAAGTAGCTGTGAGTGTACCTGAAAAGTCGGCAATACTGCTGCTATGATTCAAGCCTATACCTTGAACTTTTCCATTAGTGGAATGAACATTAATATTGCCGCTAATGCTTCCTGTATGTGTGTCACTTTGTATGAAGATGCCTTGTGCATACCCATTGTCAGAGCGAACATCGATTAGCCCTGTGATCGCTCCGATATTGACTGAGTTCATGGCGGTGATCCCTGTAGCTGAGTTGTCTAGACCGGTCACTATTAGGTCGCCAAGTATGTCTCCCATCTGAGAAGATCTGCCTAAGTCTATCCCTGTGGCATGAGTCTTAGACTTCACGTCGATGGTAGCAGTTTCTGCGATGTTTTGGAAGTGGACTCCGCATGAGTTCTGCCCCCAAGCGATTTTGATCCCAGTTATACCTGCCCATCTGCTAAAGTCGCCCACGGTGATATCTGAGTTGATATTACCAATATAAAGATCCTTCGTCGTGGCTGCTCCGTATATGCCTGTGGTATTCGCCGTGATGGCGGTGTTCACATCTCCGTAGTCTTCTTCTGTGACGGATAGGCCGATTTCAGTTAAGGCGATAGCGGGATTACAAGCTGCGAATGCTAAGATGCTGAAAAGGAATGGGGCGCTGGGTTTGCGATGAATCATGACGATAGGCGTATTTAGCATAACATGTCCATGTCGTGCTCTTTTCCGTGTGGAGAAGAGAGTGTAGAATCAAGGGCAGGGAGTTGTTATTTAGTTAGGGTGTGCTCTTATTCTATCAATGTAATTCGTGATGTCAATAATTATCGACTGATGAAGTAGGAATAAAGAAGTGATTGTTATAGAATTACTTGTATTTGTTATTGGTAGAGGATGGATGCTTTTAATTTATTATCAGTATTTTTGTATGCATAGTTAGATTTTATCTAAAATTTGACAAATGATGTTGATTGATAGAGATTTATTTAGTTTTTGAGGCACTATCGCATTGTTTGTCATCATTTTTTGTGATAGACTGAGTTTATCCTACTGCTCGCGTAGCCAATCAAGAAAGCCCTGAGCCCAGCGCTTGGAGAT
>CAYJLR010000217.1:0-2401 GCA_964370895.1 uncultured Akkermansia sp.
CAGCGGCTTTTTGATGTGTAGTGCCAGTGATTTTCATGGTGGTCACAAAATATCATATAAGAGTAAAATTTGCAACAGGAATTTGATTTAATTAGGCTTTTTTCTCCCCTCTTTCTCCTAACACATTTAATTTAAATTACTATAATCCCTAGACAAAAACTGTAGATTAAGTCATACCTGCACGTTTCTAGATTTCTAGCTTGCTGCAGGGGATCCTATTTGATATACTATATTGATATTGCACCATAGTAGCACACACTAAGGCTGCGATGCTAACATCACACTATTATCACATATGCGTATATCTACACTCTTAGCATTAGGCGCGATCAGTTTAAGCGCCACTACCCTGCAGGGCCAGGAACAACTCATCCCTAAGCCAGCTTCCATGAGCGTCACGAACGAAGCTCCTTTCACCCTTGACTCGAATACTTGCATCTACGTGGTTAATCCCACTGAAGAGCTCAATAAGCAGGCTAAGAATATCCAAAAGATACTTTCCCAAGGCACAGGACTCCCTCTCCCTATCCAATCAGGCGCGGCAAATGAAGCACCTAATAACAGTATCTCCATCGAGCTACTCAGCGGCATGACGAGCCTCGCCGCCGATCTAGGGAAAGAGGGCTACGCGATGCGCAGCACGAAGGATGGCATCACCATCATCGCTGACGACATCAAGGGTGCTTTCTACGCCGTCGCTAGCATCATGCAGATGCTCCCTATTGAGTTCCACACGCCTAAGATGGAAAAATCTATTGTGAAGTGGACCGTAGGTGATAAGGCATTCGAAATGCGTGACTCGCCTCGTTTCGGCTGGCGTGCCTTCATGCTTGACGACGCTCGCTACTTCCATGGTGTGGAGGCGGTAAAGCAGATCCTCGACCAGATGGCACTCTTGAAGATGAATATCTTCCACTGGGGGCTCACAAATGATGCTGGCTGGCGCATCGAGATCAAGAAGTATCCTAAGCTTACCGAAGTCGGTGGCTTCCGCAAGGACTCTGAAATCGGCACATGGAAGAGCGGCCGCTACTCTGGCGTACCACACGGTGGATTCTACACACAGGAGCAGATCAAAGAAATCGTCCAATACGCAGCCGATCGTAACATCACCATCCTGCCTGAGATCAACATGCCAGGTCACAGTGGCGCAGCAGCGACCGCCTACCCACATCTCTCACTGAAATCTCCTAAGGAGACTCCTACGGACTTCATCACAAACGTCGCTCTCGACCCGACAAAGGAAAGCACCTATGAGTTCATCTCTGATGTGATGGACGAAGTCGTCGCACTCTTCCCCGGTGAAGTCATCCACTTCGGTGGTGACGAAGTACGCTACAATCAGCAATGGCGCGCGACACCGAAGACAGATAACCCTTACGAACCAGCTGTGGTCACGAAAGCGACACCTGAAGAGTTCGCAGCGATGCCTATCCTCCCTGAGATTGATGCCTTCATGAAGAAGCATAATGTGAACAGCTTCTCTGGCGTTCAGATGATCTTCTCCAACCGCGTCGCTGACATCATCAGCAAGAAAGGCCGTCGTGGCATGGGCTGGAATGAGATCTACGGCATCGATCTGAACCATGACGGCGGTGGCGTATCCGAAGAAAAACTGGATAAGGACGCGATCATTCACGTCTGGAAGGGCGATCTCAACCACGCAAAGCGCGCCATCCAAGACGGCTATACCATCGTAAATGGCTACTGCTACTCCACCTACCTCGACTACAGCTACAGCAGCATCTCCCTCGAGAAGGCATACAACTTCAATCCTATTCTCAATGGCCTCACAGCTGCCGAGAGCAAGAGCATCCTCGGACCTAGCACCCAGATGTGGACAGAGTGGACACCTACCTTGGAACGCATGCACTTCCAAGCATTCCCACGCACTGTGGCCTTCGCAGAAGTAGGCTGGACCGAGCCTGAGAACATGAACTACGCCGACTTCAGAAAGCGCATGGCGAAGTACAACGAGATCCTCGAAGCACGCGGCATTAATTACAACCGCGAAGCGCTCTCAGCCTTCTCTCGTAGCGAGTATGATCGCAAGCCCGTCGTCGGCAAGTGGAACTCCGCTCAGATGAATGCGAAGAAAGGCAGCTACGACGCGACAGCTCACATGAAGATGAAGGGCGACTACACGGTAGCCTTCTTCTACGACGCAGGTGTAGATGGAGCAGAGATCGAGTCCGTCACCCTCTATGAAGATGGCAAGAAGATAGCTGAAGACATCCACGAAGGCTTCAGTGGTCACTCTCAGCGCAATATTGAGTACAGACTGAATGTACCCGCCATCAAGCAGGGCGCGAAGTACAGCATCGAAGTACAGTACAAGGCTGACAGGAAGATGGATAGCAGCGGCACCATCTACCTCGCTGCACCAGAAGTACTCTAATAG
>CAYJLR010000218.1:0-2393 GCA_964370895.1 uncultured Akkermansia sp.
GACGTACCTTCAGACCTGCGATTTCACCAGCTGCCTTTGTGGCGTTACGCTGAGCATCGTTGAAGTAAGCTGGGACAGTGATGACAGCTTCTGTGATAGTTTCACCGAGTTTGTCTTCTGCGTCAGCCTTAAGCTTCGCGAGGATCATGGCGCTGATTTCTTGTGGGGAGAATACCTTTGTTTCGCCACCGACTTCTACCTGAATGTGCGCATCGCCATTAGCAGCGGCTACGATTTCGTAAGGTACTTTCTTATCGTCTTCGGTGAGTTCGGAGAACTTGCGACCGATGAGGCGCTTAGCGGAGTAAACTGTGTTGCGTGGGTTTGTGACAGCTTGACGCTTGGCGGCCTGACCGACGACGCGTTCACCAGACTTAGTGAATGCGACGATGGAAGGAGTGGTGCGTGCGCCTTCGCTGTTTTCTAATACTGTACCTTGGCCGCCTTCCATGACTGACATGCATGAATTGGTCGTACCGAGGTCGATTCCGAGGATTTTTGGCATAATGTGTTATTTCTTTCTATTGATTGTATGTTTTGAGAATGTTCGCGACAGGAATGTGCCTGCCTACTTTACTATATGCAAATAGCATGCCAGCTTCCTCAGAAAAAAAGAAAAACCATAATTAACTGTCTACCAAACAAAAATGAAAACTCCAATTCTGAACAGATGATTTATATGAGACAAAATGTCACACACGACACGACAAAATGTCACAACAGTGTGACATTTTGTCGCACTACGAACTTCTTAGCTCGTGAGAGAGCACGAAAAAGGGCTACCACAAAGGTAGCCCGAAAAAACGTAGCTCTACTTCATCGCCAGTAAAACGAAGAATCAAAGCAAACTTGAGGCAACTCAAGATCTAGAATGACGAGGATTCTTCCCTGACTGCTGGTGTGGGCGATTCGCGCCGCTAGGTCTTGAGCTACTTCCCTTACTAGGTCTCGTGCTGGAGCTGGGGCGAGTCTGAGCATTATTCTTATGAAATGCGCTCTTATTATTCTGATTTCTCACCGATGTATTCTTGATCGCATTGTTTTTCGTAACGCTATTGTATCTTGTGTTATGCTTTGAATTATGCTTAATATTGTTATTTTTATTAAAGCTATTCTTATTGACAGTCGTATTGTTAATAATCGTCGTATTGTTTGAACGGTAGTTAGGTTTATACGATGAGCCGTGGCTAGGCTTGTGCGATGGGTGATAGCTAGGCTTGTGCGACGGACGATAATTCGGACGATGATTCTTCGGATAGCGTGGTGGCGCGTGATAACGACGGATATGGCTTGGGTAGCGATAAGAGCCGCGATACCATGAAGCATAGCCCCAGTCGGGGACACAGCTCAGTGCGGTCAGCGCACCAAGGGTGAAGATTGCCACACCAGCCGAGGTGTATCCATAGACTGGCCTACCGTAGTTATAACCATAAATAGGGAAACCGGTACTATCATAAGTGTCAGATACCCATACCTGAGATGTGTCAGGAACGTAGGTAGAAGCAGAAACTGATACTCCAGAAGTGTAGGATGGATACAGCGCGGGATTGTAATAACAAGAGCTCAGAAACCCCGTCAAGGCTAGCAATCCTGATATGCGTAATATTTTATTTTTCATAATGCAATACAATGGTATGGTGAAGATAGTATTGATCTGTATTAGGGGGGGAGGAATCTTTTAATCCATAGCTAAAAAGATCACGCTAAGTGGGCTTTCAGTGATGTATGAATAGGGATAACCATAAGCACCATACAACAAAAAAATACCCATAGCAAGTAAAATTGCTATGGGTATGACAATTGATTTATAACAATTTACTTCTTGAGTTGCTCAGCAGTTGCCTTCTTAACTTTGACGTAAATCTTTTGTTCTGGAAGACCTTCAGCCTTGATTGTCACTTCGACGTTCCCTGCCTTAGCGCGCTCACCGCGAAGGATGGCAATCATGCGACCATTGAAGAATCGCTGATCGAGTGCCTGCATGCTGTTGTGGTCAAGGGGATCACCATTACAGAAACCGACGAGCTTACCTGCATCACCAGTGACGCTGAAGCTCACCTTGCGACTGTCTGTTGGGACGACATTCCCATTCGCATCTACGAGCGCAAGCTCGATGTAGGAGAGGTCGCGACCATCGCCGATAAGAGTATTCTGACTGAGTTCTGCTGTTACCTTAGCACTCTCACCTGTGGTGACGCGTGTAGCAGTCGCCCATGGCTTGCCATCCTTCTTCACGATTACCTTCACTTCACCTGGTTCGTACTTCACGTCTTCCCATGTGAGGCGGTATTCATTCTTACCGACGGTGACATTAGACTGTGTGAATGTGCCACCTTCGGTAGCGCTCTTCTTACGCACGCCTTGGCTCTTACCATTGATGAAGAGTTCTGCTT
>CAYJLR010000219.1:0-2386 GCA_964370895.1 uncultured Akkermansia sp.
CTGCATCGTAGATGAAGGTAGGCGTGCCGCTGCTGCATGCGATGTCCTGATCGGGTGCACTGACGGATGCGTCGCCGAAGTACAGCGTGTAGCCACCTTCTACTGTGCCGACCATGCGGTTCTTGATACGCACGTTCGCGAATGTACCGCGTGTCATGATGAGGTCATTCCCACGGCGTGAGCCGTAGGTGTTAAAATCACGACGCTCGACACCCTGTGCTGCGAGGAACTGTCCCGCTGGGGATGTGGGCTTGATCGCACCTGCAGGTGAGATATGGTCAGTCGTCACACTGTCACCGAAGATACCGAGCGGACGGGCGTCGATAATGTCGACGATGTCAGCCTTCTCACCCTTGCCTGTGAAGCTTTCGAAATAAGGGGGGCGGTGGATGTAGCTGGAGTCAGCATTCCATGCGAATGTCGCGCCTTCAGGGCCTTCGACCGCATCCCACTCAGCGATGTGACTGCCGTAGCTGCTGGTGTAGTCTTCCGGCGTGCAGGCCTTCTTCTGGGCTTCGGCTATTTCTTCATTGCTTGGCCAGATGTCCTTCAGGTAAACAGGGCTACCGTCAGCTGCAAGTCCGAGGGCTTCTGTCTCCATGTCGATATCGACACGACCTGCGAGCGCGAAGGCGATCACGAGCGGTGGTGACATGAGGAAGTTCGCCTTCACGGAGGCGTGGATGCGTGCTTCGAAGTTACGGTTACCCGAGAGTACGGAGCAGGAGAGCAGCTCATGTTCCTTCACCGCCGCTTCGAGCTGGGCATTCAGAGGACCAGAGTTACCGATGCAGGTAGCGCAGCCGTAGCCGACGATGGAGAAGCCGACGGCTTCGAGCCCTGCGAGGAGGTCATTGTTGTTAAAATATTTTTCCGCGAGGCGTGAGCCCGGCGCCATGCTGGTCTTCACGTAAGCGGGTACCTTCATACCGAGGGCGGCGGCCTTCTTTGCGAGGATGCCAGCACCGAGCATGAGGCTTTCGTTACTCGTGTTCGTGCAGCTCGTGATAGCCGCGACGAGGATAGAGCCGTCCTTCAGCTCGACATCCTGTGTAACATCAGCTTCGGGGTTACCAGCCTCACCCTGCATGGTGACAGCGACGGAGGGACGGGCGAGAGGAAGATTATAAGTGCTCTGGGTGAGCTCAGCGAACTTGCCCTTCAGATCACTCATCGCGATGCGATCCTGTGGACGCTTCGGTCCTGCGACGGAGGGCTGGATGCTGCTGAGGTCGAGCTCCAGCACGACGGAGTAGTCTATATCACCCTGCTGTGGCATGCCGAAGAGGTTCTGAGCCTTGTAGTAGGACTCTACTGTGGAGACGAGCTCGCTGCTGCGACCTGTGGTCGTCAGGTAAGCCAGACTCTGCTCGTCGAGTGGGAAGAAGCCCATGGTCGCGCCATACTCAGGTGCCATGTTCGCGATGGTCGCACGGTCAGGGAGGGACAGGGAGGCTGCACCTGCTCCAAAGAACTCGACGAACTTACCGACGACACCATGCTTGCGCAGCAGTTCGGTGACGTACAGAGCCGCGTCAGTCGCGGTAACACCCTCGCGGAGCTCGCCCGTGAGGTTCACACCGACGACTTCAGGCACGAGGAAGGTGACAGGCTGACCGAGCATGCCTGCCTCTGCTTCGATACCACCTACACCCCATGCGACGATGCCAAGACCGTTAATCATGGTAGTGTGGGAGTCTGTACCGACAAGGCTATCGGGGTAGTAGACACCGTCCTGCTCCATCACGCCGCGAGCGAGGTGCTCGAGGTTTACCTGATGCACGATACCTGTGCTCGGTGGAACGACGGAGAAGGTTTCGAAGGCCTGCTGCCCCCACTTAAGGAACTCATAACGCTCTGTATTGCGCTCGAACTCGCGCTGGAGGTTCTTCTTATAAGAATCAGGGAAGCTTGACCAGTCGACCTGCACCGAGTGGTCGACCACGAGATCGACAGGGACGAGTGGTTCCATCTTCTGTGGGTCTGCACCGAGATCCTGCACAGCAGAGCGCATAGCTGCGAGGTCAACCAGCAGAGGCACACCTGTGAGGTCCTGAAGAATGATGCGGGCTACCGTGAAGGGAATTTCATAATCACCAGGATTCGTCGCATCCCATGCAGCGAGGTTCTTCACGTCATCTTCTGTCACCTTCAGACCATCACAATGGCGCATGAGGCTTTCTAAGACGATACGCAGTGACACAGGCATGCGTGAGATACCAGCATAGCCCTTTTCGGCTAAGGCTGGAAGCGAATAGTAAGAGCCTTCTTTTCCAGCTCCAGTGGTAAAATTACGTACGGTATCCTTCATCATTATTTGTTTATATAAGTTGAATTACTCGCGCGAGTATACAGATTATTTTCCATATAGCAAGCACTTTTTTCT
>CAYJLR010000220.1:0-2382 GCA_964370895.1 uncultured Akkermansia sp.
TGGTCTTCACCTGATGCCCCATGCTGTCGTAGCTGTAGAGGGTGGCGGCCATGCTGCCGTGCTGGCTGCGGATGAGCTGTCCCTTCTCGTTGTACTGTGAGCTCTTGACGATGTAGCGTCCTGAGTGGGTGGTGGGGGTGACGGTGACGATGCTCTGTCCGAGTCCGTTGCTGTCTTCCTGCTGGAGGGTGATGCCTGTGGCTGCCAGCTGGGTGTTGTGTCGTGGGCCTGTGCTGACGACTTCGTAGCGGTGGAGCAGATGGCGCTGTCCTGTGCCGCTCTGCTCGGCTAGTTCTCCGCTGGGGTAGCGGCGATTAATCAGTGTCGCTCCACTGGGGCTAGTCTGCGTGCTGCTGAGTCCGTCTGCGCTGTAGCTGGTGCTGCTGCTGCGTCCGAGGCTGTCTGTGCTGCTGGTCATGCGTCCGAGCAGGTCGTAGGTGCTGCTCTGTGTGCTGATCATGGCTCCGATGTGGGTGCGTGTCTGTGTGGCGCGTCCTGCGGCGTCTTTCACCCATTCGGTGATGGTTTCTGGGGTGGTGGGGGTGGCGGCGCGTGTGGTCTCAATGAGGGTGCGTGCGCTGTCGTAGGCGTAGTCGGTGCGGATGCCGTCTTCGTCGATTTCCCAGAGGATGCTGCCGTTGCAGATGAGTTCGCGGCTGCTGCTGCGGCCGTTGTCATGTGTGGTGGCGTGGCGGCGGTTCTGTACGTCGTAGCTGTGTGTCATGCCGCTGATGAGTGCCCATGTGCCGTCACTGAGTAGCTGGTAGTTTTCCTCGCGCAGGGTGTTCCCCTGGGCTGAGATGTATGCTACCTTGCGTGTGCTCTGTCCTGCGACGAGCTCGCCATTCACACGGGTTTCTGTGCTGTGGGTGTAGAGGGCATCATGGAGGCTGGTGGCTTCGTATTCATGCCATGTCTGGATGCCGCGGATGTCTTGGCTCATGCGGCTGCGTCCGCGTGCATAGATGTTTGTCGCGTCTCCCATCCAGCTTTCTTCTACGCGTAGCTGGCTGTGCTCGCTGCCCATGCCGCTGCTGCGGATCTCGACGCGCTTGATGCTGTTTTCATAGCTGTAGCTGTAGTCTTCTTGGCTCAGGTCGGTGATGTTCCCCGCGCTGTCCATGAGCTCGATGAGGATGCGTGAGTAGTCGCTGCGGTAGTCGCCTTCGGTGCTGTCGGTGTAGCTGTAGTTGCTGACTTGCTTGTAGCTGCCATCGCCCCATGGCTGGGTGGTGGCTAGGAGGCGGCCTGTGGGGTCGTAGTTGTACTCTCGCTGGCTGCCATCGGGGGCGATGGTGGCGATGCGGTTACCGACGCCGTCGTAGCGGTATTGGGTCGTGAGGGCTTCGGGGCTGCCGTAGCCTTCTACGCGGGTGAGCAGGAGCTTTCCGACGGGGGTGGATTGGTAGATTTCCTGTGTGCGTGAGGCGATGACGCCTGCCTTGCTCTTTTCTGTGATGAGTTCCCAGACCTCGAGGCTGCCGTTGATGCCGGCTTCCAGTTCGTTACGTGTGCGTGTGGTGTGGATGGCGTGATCGCCTGTGCCTAGGATATGTGACCATGCGCCTGTGGCGCTGCGTGTCCAGCTGTTCTCACGGTCGGGGCGTGCGGGGCTGCTTTCTACGATGCGGAGGCTCTCGTCGATGTAGCTGATGGCAAAGCTCTTGAAGGGGGCTGCGTCAGCGATGAGGCTGAATGTGCCGTCGGCTTCGCGGCCTGCGATCTGGGCGTTCGTGTAGAGCTGGATGCTGTAGCTGCTGGGGCTCAGTGGGCTGATCTGTGCGAGTCCGTCCCAGTAGTTCCAGATCTGGCTGAGGGCTTGCGTCTCGGTGTCGTAGTTAATGATGAGGTAGTCGTCGATGTCTGTGATGCGGGCTCCGAGCTCGGAGGTGTATTCGATGAGTTCTCCTGTGGTGGTGGAGAAGAGCCATGCTGCACCGCTGCTTTCCTGCCAGCGGAGGTATTCTTCTGCGTCGCGTGTCTGGATGGTGGCGCGTCCTCCGCCCATGGTGTCGACACCTACGGGGGCGATGCTGCCGTCGGCATAGTACTGGAGGGCGATGACGCGTGCGCCATGGATGATGGAGAGGCGTGAGTTCGGGACGAATCCTTCGGCAGGGAGCTGGAGCTTCGCCTTCAGGAGGTGGTCGTAGCGCAGTGTCTGTGCTGTGCCTAGTGATGGGCTGAGGGTTTCTGAGATGATCTGGAGGCGACCAATGATGCCTGCTCCTAGTCCGCGTATGCTGCCGAAGTTACAGCTCCACTTCATGCGGTATTCATCGCTGCTGGCGGCTACAGATGTGCCTGCGGAGGAGCTGCTGAATGCTGGGGGCTGCCATGCGGAGATCGCTGCAGGGGATGCACTGCGCATGAGGGGGGATG
>CAYJLR010000221.1:0-2382 GCA_964370895.1 uncultured Akkermansia sp.
CCTTCTTGTGCTGCTTCTGGCTTTCCTTCTCGATGTCTACTGGTGCTTCACCAGGTGCTGCGGAGCGCACGATGCGAACGTCCATGACGACACCAGTCGTGCCGGGAGGTACGCGCATGGATGTGTCCTTCACGTCAGCTGCCTTCTCACCGAAGATGGCGCGCAGGAGGCGCTCTTCTGGAGCGAGCTCTGTTTCACTCTTAGGAGTGATCTTACCGACGAGAATGTCGCCAGGCTTCACTTCTGCACCGATGCGGATGACACCGTCGCTGCCGAGGTTCTTCAGGGCTTCGTCGCCGACATTGGGAATGTCGCGTGTGATTTCTTCAGGTCCGAGCTTCGTGTCACGTGCCTTCTCCTCGAACTCTTCGATGTGAATGGAGGTATAGGCATCTTCCTGCACGAGGCGCTCAGAGATGATGATAGCATCTTCGTAGTTGTAACCATACCATGACATGTATGCCACGAGTACGTTGCGACCGAGTGCGAGTTCACCACCGTCTGTACAAGGACCGTCTGCGAGTACCATACCGGGCTTCACGACGTCGCCGCGGTTCACGATAGGCTTCTGGTTGATGCAGGTGGAAGCGTTAGAACGCATGAACTTGCGGAGCTGGTAGACGTGGATACCCTTTTCGATATCGGTCTTGATGCTCTCTGGCTCACTGAGCCAGCGCTGTGGAGATACTGGAAGCTCACCATCTGGGGAGGTGATGATGTACTCAGCTGTCGCGGATGCGACGATACCTGGTGCTTCTGCGATGACGACAGCGCAGCTGTCAGCAGCACACTTCGCTTCGATACCTGTACCGACGAGTGGCGCTTGGTTCACCATGAGAGGGACACCCTGACGTTGCATGTTCGCGCCCATGAGTGCACGGTTAGCATCATCATGCTCAAGGAAAGGAATGAGACCTGCAGCAATCGAGATGATCTGCTTAGGTGACACGTCCATGTAGTCGACACGGCGTGGGTCTACTTCGATGAACTCACCGTGCTCACGTGCTGTGATGCGGTTTGCGACGAAGTGGCCTGAGCCGTTGTCATCATCGATGGCGTTGTTCGCCTGTGCGATGAGGAGATACTCTTCCTTATCAGCGGAAAGGTATTCGATTTCGTTTGTGATGATGGTTTCACTGCTGGTGACTTCGCCCTTCTTGTTCTTCTTCTCGAGGTGACGTACACGACGGAAAGGAGTTTCAATGAAGCCGTAGTCGTCGATTCGAGCGTAGGTACAAAGGGAGTTAATCAGACCGATGTTCGGACCTTCTGGGGTCTCAATCGGGCAGATACGACCGTAGTGAGAGTCATGTACGTCTCGAACTTCGAAGCCTGCGCGGTCGCGGTTCAGACCACCAGGACCCAGTGCGGAGAGACGACGCTTATGCGTAAGCTCGGCAAGCGGGTTAATCTGGTCCATGAACTGGGAAAGCTGGCTTCGACCGAAGAAGTCGCGTACGACAGCACTGAGTGCCTTCGGGTTGATAAGCTTGCTAGGTGTGATATCGCCACGGGTGATATCGCAGAGAGTCATGCGCTCCTTAACGAGGCGCTCGGTGCGTGCGAGACCGACGCGGCACTGGTTTGCGATAAGTTCACCGACGGCACGTACACGACGGTTGCCAAGGTGGTCAATATCGTCTACCTGACCTTCACCATTCTTCAGGCGAAGAAGGTACTTGATCGCAGCGAGGAAATCGATAGGCTGGATGAGGCGGCAATCTTCAGAAACATCGAGGCCGAGCTTCTGGTTGATCTTGTAACGACCGACGCGCGTGAGGTCATACTTCTTCTCTTCGTTGAAGAGACGGTCGAGTGCGGCGGCGGCCTGCTGGACGGATGAAGGATCACCTGGGCGGAACTTACGGAAGATTTCCTTCAGTGCGGTTTCGCGGTCAGATGCGAGGTCCTTCTTGAGTGTCTTAACGAGGGTTTCTTCCTCGCGCTGGTCGATCACTTCGATCTCGGTGATGCCGAGTTCGAGCATCTTCTTGATCGTGGCAAGGCTGAATGGCTCGTACGCCTTCGCGATGACGGTACCCTTGCCCTTTTCTTCACCATGCTTGATGTCTTCGAAAGGTACGAGGTACTCGAGCTCTTCGCTGGAAACGTCATTCAGGTTCAGCTTCTGGATGCTGAAGAACTGTTCGACGATCTGGCGATCTGTCGCATAACCGAGGTAGCGCAGGAATGTCGTCGCAAGGAACTTACGACGGCGGCGGCGGCGGTCAAGGAAGACGTACATGAGGTCGTTCGTATCGAACTGTACTTCCAACCATGAACCACGGTCAGGGATGATGCGGAAAGAGTAAAGATCCTTACCATTAGTGTGGCGGGACTTTTCAAAGCAAATACCAGGGGAGCGGTGGAGCTGTGCCACGA
>CAYJLR010000222.1:0-2364 GCA_964370895.1 uncultured Akkermansia sp.
TCGTACGACCTGGCACACCTGTACTCATCGATACCTGTTCGCAGAAGTCCTTCATCCGCGCACTAGCACACAAGAAGCGCAGAGCGAGCAATATCCCACTCGTTGGCAGCTCGCATCTCAATCGCAACGCTAGCTAAATCAGTATCTCGAGAGTCTCTTCCTCACTGGAAAGGGCTCTTCTTTTTATGCCGAAATTTACTTGACTTTAAGTACCCCACTGCTATCATAACTCTACTATGAACACAGAAAATTGTCCCTTCAAATTCGTCATCGGCGAAGACACGCCTCCTAACCCGCAGTCCAACCTCTGGGTACACTTCGTAAGCGCGATCAAGCGCTACGCTTCCTTTGCAGGCCGCGCAACACGTAAGGAATACTGGTCCTTCGTGCTCTTCATCACCATCATTAACGCTATTGTCAGCGCTGTCTTGAATAGCATGCAGCAGGGAGCCATAGAATCCTATATGGCAGCAGAAATACTGTCTGGAAATACACAGATCGTGCAAGATGCTCTGGCTGAAAATCTTTCTGTCTTTGGTCTAGGCTTTACATGTATCTTCATCGCGCTCGTGCAGACGCTCGTCGCCATCATCATCGGCATCCCATTATTGGGCGTGCTGTCACGCCGCTGTCATGATGTAGGTAAATCAAGCATACTTGCCCTCATCCTCATCGCAGCTAACGTACTCTACAGCTTCACCAGCAACTTTGGCATTATGGGATGGCTCGGATACATCGCCATTATTGTCGCAGGTCTGATAGGCCTCTGGTTACTCATCACTGTCCTTTTCTGCGACAGCGATCGTGGCACAAACAAGTATGGTCCCTCGAGCAAGTACCCTGAAGCTTAAAAGCAAGTCAGACAACAGCATTTAAAAAGAAAGAGCTCGCGTTGTACGCGGGCTCTTTCTGCGTCTAGGCGGCTAAAAGAAATATGAGAAAAATCATTTCTTACACCCCTATTTTAGGAGAAAATAGAACAAATTACTACATTCCCTAAGAAAAGTCTTGTCAAGGATGGAGTTGCGTAGTATTCTTTCGCTGCGCGAGTTTTATAAAACACTGATCGTCGGTCCTCGTTTTCTACGGAAGCAGAGCTCGTAACGTAGGGAAACCCGATCAACCCCAACACAAACATGTCAGAAGAAACACAAGATAAGGAAGTCATCCAACTCGCTCATTTCGAAATCCCTAGCAGCCTCCAGCGCATCGCGGATCCTAATGACGAGAATCACGTCACTTTCATCGCCGAGCCTATCGAAACAGGCTTCGGTCATACACTGGGTAACTCCCTCCGTCGCGTCCTCCTCAGCTCCCTCGAAGGTGCAGCTATCACGAGCGTTCGCATCGCAGGTGCTCAGCACGAGTTCTCCTCACTTCCAGGCGTCGTCGAAGACGTAACAGAAATCATCCTTAACCTCAAGAAGGTGAAGTTCTCCCATACTGGTAAAGAACCTCGCACACTCTCTCTTCGTGTCACGAAGCAGGGCGTCGTCACCGCAGGTGACATCAAGGAAGATTCCATGTACTCCGTCGTCAACAAGGATCAGATCATCTGCACACTCGATCAGAACACTATCCTCGACTGCGAATTCGAAATCAATGTCGGCCGTGGTTTCTACACCGCTGATGATAACAACACGAAGGATCGCCCAATCGGCGTCATTCCTATCGACTCCATCTTCTCCCCTGTCACCCGCGTCAAGTACGACGTCGAGAACGCTCGTGTCGGTCAGATGACCGAGTTCGACAAGCTCATCCTCGACATCTGGACAGACGGCCGCGTCAGCCCTAACGTAGCTATGCTCCAAGCAGCTAGCATCATGCGTCACCACCTCGACGTATTCGTCGAAGATGACGAGCGCAGCATCGCCTTCGACAAGGCATCTGGTGCAGATCAGGACGCAAACACAGCACAACTTCGCAAGCTGCTCAACATGAGCGTAAACGAAATCGAACTTTCCGTACGTGCAGCAAACTGCCTCAACAACGCGAACATCACGACCGTCGGTCAGCTCGCTATGAAGACAGAAGCAGAAATGCTCAAGTACCGTAACTTCGGTAAGAAGTCCCTCAACGAAATCAAGGACAAGCTCGTTCAGCACGGTCTCTCCCTTGGTATGCAGTTCGACGCGAAGCTTCTTTCCGCACCAGCACCTGCGTCTAAGATGCGCGCAGAATCTGACGAGATCCGCTCCTCAGAACTTCAGGCACTTATCTCCCACAACATCGACAGCTTCGATGATGATGATGAATAAAGAGCCAGCATAAATCACATTTCACTATTAACAAACTAAACATTATATAAAATCATGAGACACGGAGTTAAAAAGCCTAAGCTTCAGCGCAAGGCATCCCATCGTA
>CAYJLR010000223.1:0-2352 GCA_964370895.1 uncultured Akkermansia sp.
TCCCACCCGATCTCGACCCCAAGGTGCGCGCCCAAGCATGGGTAGGCGACGCGATTCTCGCACTCTACGTGCGTGAGTGGATACTGTCCTTCCGCGGTGAGATAGATGGGAAGCTTTTCATTGAATTCACCAGCAACCAGTTTTTGCGCCTGCGTGGGAATGCCACGGCTGTAGAAGCCCAGATAGGCTGCATTTTCAAGAGCGATGGCCTCGAAGCCGCCTACGCATGGATAGAGCAGGAGCTGCGCCCCCACATGGAGACGCGTCTGCGCGTCCTGCGCCGCCAGAAGGGCTGATCAGCGCAGTCATGCAGCTCAGCTCATAAGGTCCTCAGTATTGTCACCATTACACTTTTCTATTTCTAACCCCTCTATTACGATATCTGACTTGCTTGTCAGACAAGTAACTGCTAGTATAGCTAACACACGAGCATGAAACCACTCATTAAACTTGCCGAAACCCAAGATGCCGACGGCATTCTCTGGGAACTCTGGGAACGAGACGGCACCCTCACCATCATGCAGGATGGCATCCCCTGCGCCTCATCCTTCACCCACGGCAGTGAAGACGCCATGGCTGAAGTAGCCATCGCACCTATCACCCGCGCCACGCAGCCTATCGTCATGATAGCAGGGCTGGGACTGGGCTATGGACTCGCAGAAGCCAGCCGCCTCATCAAGCGTGAGAAGGCCTCCTTCATCGTCGCAGAGCCGAACGAAGCCATCGTCGCATGGAACCGCGAGCACAGCGAAAATGCAGCCATCCTGAATGACGATCCTCGCGTCACCGTCGAGTATGCCTCAGCACTCGAGCTCTGCCAGAAGCGCACAGGCTCCCTACACGCCATCATGCTCAAGCACACCCACGCTCGCTGCCCGATGAGCGTACAGGATGCACAGGCCTATTTTAACGCACTCAAGGGAGGCAGCCTCCTCGTCATCGCCATCGGTAAGACTGACAAGCGACTCGAAGGCATCCTCCGCCGTGCTGGATTTGAAGTCAGATACAGCCACGTCCCAGCAGCCTCTAAGGGCAAGCAGATGAAGATGCACACCCTCATTCTCGCACGTCGTGGACGCTTCGTCCCCTTCGCCCAGCGCGCTTCAGGTAAAGAAGCATAAATAACAAATAATTCATAATAAAAAATACAAGCAATTAAGATCTCTTCTCTGTTAATAATACATTGTACTTGACACAGACGAGGTATAACGTTAACCTTAATAACCACTATGACAGAACGTCGCATTGTAATCACAGGCATAGGCGCGGTATCCCCACTGGGAAACACCGCTGAAGAAACATGGGAATCGATGAAGGCTGGCAAGAGCGGAATCTCTCGCCTCGAAAGCCTCGATACCTCAACATTCGGTATCCACATCGGTGGCGAAGTACGCAACTTTGACGCGACGCCTTTCTTCCGCAAGGATCCAAAATCCGTTCGCCGCACTGACCGCTACGAACAACTCGCCATGGCCGCAGCCGTCATGGCCATGGACAACGCAAAGCTCGATCCAGAATCCCCAGATCTCGACAAGGATCGCGTCGGTGTCATGGTAGGCTCCGGTATCGGTGGTCTCGGCATCCATGGCGAAAACTACGAAGCTCTCATCACTAAGGGACCACGTCGCGTATCTCCTTTCTGCATCCCTTACATGATCACAAACATGGCAAGCGGTATGATCAGCATCGACTACGGCTTCGGTGGACCTAACATGAGCATCTCTACCGCATGTGCTACTTCCAATCACTGTATCGGTGAAGCATGGCGCATCATGAAGTTCGGCGACGCTGATGTCATGATCTGCGGTGGCGCAGAAGCGACCATTCTACCTATTGGCATCGTCGGCTTCGCGAACATGAAAGCCCTTTCTACACGCAATGATGAGCCAGAGCGCGCCTCACGTCCATACGACGTCGACCGTGATGGATTCGTCATGGGTGAAGGCTCCGCCATCGTCGTCCTCGAGACACTCGAGCACGCTCAGAAGCGCGGTGCGACCATCCTCGCAGAACTCGTCGGTTACGGTCTCAGCGCCGACGCGTATCACCTCACCTCACCTGTCCCCGATGGCGCAGGCGCAGCACGCTGCATGAACATGGCACTGAAGCACGCAGGCATGGAGCCTAGCGACATCCAGTACGTGAACACGCACGGCACATCCACACCACTCGGTGATATCTGCGAAACACAAGGTATCAAGAAGACATTCGGCGAATACGCGACAAATGGTCTCGTCGTCAGCTCCACGAAGTCCATGACAGGTCACCTTCTCGGTGCAGCTGGTGGCGTCGAGCTCCTCGCCTGCGTCATGGCTATCCGTGACAGCTTCGTACCTCCTACCATCAACGTCG
>CAYJLR010000224.1:0-2311 GCA_964370895.1 uncultured Akkermansia sp.
CGGTGAAACTTTTCTGACTCATCGCGTGTTTGGGGGGCTTTCACAAAGTATACCATAGCTGATTTGCTCTTGCACGATTAAATCAGCGTTTCCTTAGGTTAGGAGTTATTGGGAGGTGTACCCGTATCTGGACATGTTAATAAATAGTGCCTATTTAACTTTACCTATCTATTCGCTATATTTTTCCCAACAAGCAGCATATATATCAAGAATCGATTTTCTTTCAGCTTCCGAAAAACAATGTTCCAGAGAATGAATTTTCCCCATAGCCCTTTCTAAACCATCTTCGGTTACGAATTGCTTCTTAGTATATTTATCATTAACGCTATATGAGACAACAGAAAAAGGGTTGATTAAAGTGAATTCAAATACATATAATTGTAAATTATTACAATTAATTATAAAATAATAATCATATTTTCGGTCATAGATATCTTCGAACGTTAATTCTTCATTTGGGTTGTCAGGATAGTATGTCACATGAGGTTGATTGAGAATACTTGAAGGAAGATGGTATCTATATAGAAAATCTTCAGATCTAATTATTTCAGTGAAAACTTCTTGTAATTTTTTTAGCGTTAATGCACTTAGTTCGATTTTTGTTCTCTTATAATAATCTTCTTTAAATAATTCTAATCGAACAATTTTGTCACAAATTTTATGTGATTCAGATACTTTCATTTGTTGCATACTACATGATATAGTTGTAAATAGCAGCAAGCAAATGCAGAGTTTGTTTATTATACTTATTTTCATAATTGCTGTATTGTATTCTTCAATGACATGCATTTTTCAGTTATCGCTTCTATACGGGAGTTGATAAATTCTATTTTTTCATCATCGGTTTGCTGCGTCCCTTTATTGCAGACAGTATGATGTTTTAATGAAATAGGTGCCAGTCAGCATAATTAAATAAAAGTTAAATTATTATATATAATATTCCTCTAGTGCGAAAGAGTCGATTAGTGAGAATGAGGCGTTAGTTTTCATACATTCTTGATATTACCAAAAATAGTTCTTACTTACAAGTAATTAGTTCCATGGCTTTCTACAGCGGCGAGCATCATGTTGTTATAAGGTTTTCTTTCTTGGGCGTCCTACGGATAACTTCTTGCGCGCCCCTATGCTGATAACACTTGCTAAAAATGCCTCATCTCCTATCTGCCGATTTTCACTTCTGAAGAGCTCCATATCTTCTTCATAGGGCATGCTGAGATATTGCGCATATCTTTGCTTGCTCTGCTCTCCATATTGCTCTAGATGCTGTTGATAAGGGTGTTCTTCGGGGCGAATCAATCCATCGGATTCACCTGTAAGATAACATTTAGCAGAACTCCATGGGTAATGGACGATGTCGCTATGCTGAATCATTTGAGCTCGGACGGGATTGAGCTCAATATATTTGCCCAAGCGAGCCAAGTATCCTTCTTTCTGCACGAGTACGCTCTTATAGCGACCTTGCCATATCGAACCATAACCTGATTTGGTCATAGCATGGTAGCGCATCGTATAGCGAGAGGAGACTCCGCTCATGAAGCTAGAAATATCACAAATATCTCCTTCAATAGCGAAATGGAAATGATTACTCATCACGCAGTAATGGTAGACATTAAGTTCGTATCTATCAATATATTTTAGAACAAGTTGCATAAAGCAATCCTTCATGGCATCTGTTTCCAGAATCCACATATTGTTCGCGCTGCGATTATAAACATGATATACTCCGCGCCCCAGCTTTCTTCTTGGTAATCTACTCATAATCAATATAGAGTTAACTTAAGAGGAATATAGCATATAAGAGACTAAAAGTAAAGCTTCTCTACTGACTGGCACCTATTTAATCTCTACTGGCACCTATTTAATACCCCAGATTTTATTGCTTGGCGGAGTAGGCTAATAAAGCGAGAAATTTCTTCTTTATTTTTTTTCTGCAAAGCATAACTATAGTAATCATATAGATCAAAATGTTCGAAGACAAGAGCTAGTGCTCCATCTCGACTTGTGAGGGGATAGATACATTTAAATTCATCTTGTAATTGATCTAATTCTTGATAAATGCGATTTTCATTTTTCTTTTCAAATGATTTCTTTGAGTCAATAATACATTGATCTATACATCTAATGTACATTTCAAATGCTTTCATGCAGCTTGCGTCCAATTTACTTACATCGAGATTAGTCAAAATACGCTTTTCTTCTAAAAGATAATTGGTCAGTCCAAGCGCTTTAATAGTGTTACTCTTATAGTAAATATTACTTTCAGATTCTAGTACATCACAAAGGTATTGAATTGTGATTTTTTTCATGGCTG
>CAYJLR010000225.1:0-2305 GCA_964370895.1 uncultured Akkermansia sp.
CATTTTTTTTATAGTTGAAAGTGCTAACGCTCCTCTTTATAATAGCGGCATGGATATCACGCGCGTGAAGATTATTAGCCCCTGGTTTAACAAGAGCAATGCCAGTATTTTAATGCCCAGTGGTGATTATCACGGATTTCGCTTTAGTTGCGACCCCGAGCTACGCGATTATGATTGGGCTGTCGTCTATGATGAGCTTAATAGGGCTCACCCAGTCGAGCGCCTCGCCTGCCCTCCTGAGCAGACTATCCTCGTCACGCAGGAGCCACCGAGCATCAAACTCTATCCGCCCTTTTATACTAATCAGTTTAATTACATCCTCACTACGCATGATCAGGAGTATATCCCTCACCCTCACTGGAAGCGTGGCGAGGGCTGCTTCGTCTGGCTCGATGGGCGCACATTCGATGAGCATACTGACTACCCTCTCCCTGAAAAAACGAAGTGTATCTCAGCTGTCGCTTCAGGTAAAAGAATGAAGCACACGGATCACTATAAGCGCTACCAGCTGCTGAGTTATCTACAGGAGCACCTCGATAGTCTCGATTGGTTCGGCTACGGAATGAAGCCATTAGAAAAGAAATATGACGCGCTAGCGCCCTACGCTTATCACATTGTCATCGAGAATTTCGCTGAGGATTTCCACTGGTCAGAGAAGATAGCGGATGCTCTGGTCCACTACTGCCTCCCTTTCTACGCTGGCGATGCGCATCTGGATCAGGTGCTGCCTGCGGATAGCTTCATTCGCATCCCTATTGATGATCACGCTGAGGCAGCTCGCATTATCAAGGAGGCTATCGCGAATGATGAGTACAGCAAGCGTCTCCCTGCCATCAAACAGGCTCGCCAGCAGCTCCTAGAGAGGAATAATCTCTGGCAGCAGATCATCAAGACGATTCGCGAGCATGAGGCCGCGCCTCCTCAGGACTGGAAGCCGAGTGTCAGCACACTCCAACGTCGCCATCGACTGCGCAAGCTTCCTTGGAACGCGCTGCGTGCGGCATGGCATCAGCTGCGATGCGCCTTCGTGCGCATGTCAAAAAAGAAGAGCTGAGGGTACCTTAAAAGGGCAGGTTCCTCGCAATTAACCGTAGTAGGCTTCCCCTGCATTCACCCACGTGCTGGGCGGCAAGTAGCGGCCGGGAAGGATGACGCTATTGCAGCCGAGTCGACTATGCGCTCCGATGTAGCTGCCTAGTTTATTGCGACCTGTGGGCTGGAGCGCGCCATCCCATGGCATGCGTATCTCACCTGCGTCGTGGCGAAAGTTACTCAGGATACAACCAGCCCCGAGATTCACATCTTCTTCGAGGATGGAGTCACCGAGGTAGCTCAGATGAGAGATGAAGCTACCGCTACCTATGAGGCAATCCTTCAGTTCGACGGCATGACCGATGCGACAGTTATCAGCGATATCACATGCACCGCGTATGTAGGCATTCGGGCCTATGCGGCAGTTCTTACCTACACGGACGTAGCCTTCAATGACGCAGCCCGCCATGATCTCTGAGCCTTCACCGAGCTCTAGCACTCCTGCGATGTGCGCGAGTGGATGTACTTCACCCTGAATGCTAGGCTGAAGAGAACGCAGCTCATGGAGCTGTTCCTCGAGGTAAAGCCATGGGGCGCGCATGATTTTTTTTCTTGCATTGAGGTTGAGCTACGCGGTTTATTGCGCAGACATCACTCCATCGGTATGTGATTTGAGTGCCTTGATGTAGGGCTCAAGTATGGTATAGAGCTGCTTCGCCGTTTCTTCACTGTAGGCTATATCATCGAGCTCGATCTCGTCTTCATCGACATGAGCGAGGAGTGTCTGACCAGTGCTTGATAGGATATAGAATCCATAGTGTGCCTCATCTCCTCCGAGATCATCTTCATCTTCGTAATAAGAGTCAGGAATGAAGCGTGCATGGCCTGGCTTCAAGCAGCGGTGTATACGCTTTCTGTCTTCGGCTGAGATGGGGATATTTACATTCCCTTCTTCTATCCATGTCGTCACGCTGTTCGTGAGGTAGAGCTTCGGAGCTTCGAGTGCTTCATGCAGCTCGGCTGAGGTGAGCGCACCCGAGGACTGACTACATTGGCTAAGCCCCAGTGCGAGCAGGGTTAATGCACCGCCACAAACAATAGAAGATAGAGAGTTTCTCGACATATTTTATATTATACCTGTATCATTTCCAGAATCAAGCGTAAATTAAAAAAGCATCTGGCACCCATTTATTAGTTTACATCATATATCAGCTGTGCTAAATATAGTTCGTTATGGATTTAGAGGAACGCAATATCAATGCCGATACCATCA
>CAYJLR010000226.1:0-2270 GCA_964370895.1 uncultured Akkermansia sp.
ACGCGCTTACCGAGCAGGTTCTGACGGAAGCGACCACCCTTACCCTTGAGCATATCAGAGAGGGACTTGAGAGGACGGTTGCCAGCGCCTGTGACGTGACGGCCGTGACGGCCGTTGTCGAAGAGGGCGTCGACTGCTTCTTGGAGCATGCGCATTTCGTTTCGCTTAATGACTTCAGGTGTCTGAAGAGCTGCGAGTTCGCGGAGGCGGTTGTTACGGTTGATGACACGACGGTAGAGGTCGTTCAAGTCACTCGTAGCGAAGCGGCCACCAGGAAGGGGGACGAGAGGACGCAGATCGGGAGGGATGACGGGGAGCTTGTTGAGCACCATCCATTCTGGCTTTGTTTCGCTATCGCGGAAGCCCTGAGCAAGCTGGAGTCGCTTCGCGATCTTACGCTTGTTCTGCTTGGAGTTCGTCTTGTCGATGTCTTGACGAAGCTTGTCGATGAGGGCTCCCATGTCGATGGTAGCGAGGAGACGCTGCAATGCGTCTGCGCCCATACCAGCGTCAGGTGCTTCATCACCGTAGTCGTCGATGAGGTTTTCGTATTCTTCCTCTGTGATGATCTGACCACGCTCGAGGCCAGCGATTCCCTTAGGATCGATGAGGATGTAATCTTCGTAGTAGATGACGCGTTCCAGATCACGAGCTGTGAGGTCGAGCATGAGGCCGATGCGGCTGGGCATGCACTTGTAGAACCAGATGTGTGTGACAGGGACGGCGAGTTCGATGTGACCCATGCGCTCGCGGCGTACGCGGGAGCTGGTGACTTCGACGCCACAGCGGTCACAGATCATTCCCTTGTTCTTCGCGCGCTTGTAACGGCCGCAGGAGCACTCCATGTCGCGCGTAGGTCCGAAGATACGCTCGCAGAAGAGACCACCCTTTTCGGGCTTGAAGGTACGGTAGTTGATCGTCTCAGGGTTCTTCACCTCTCCACTCGACCAGCTTAGGATGTCCTCGGGACTGGCGACGGTGATGCAAACCTGATCGAAGTTTTTTGGTGTATCGGTTGTGTTATCGATAAAAGACATATCAGTAATTTTTTTTAAGGTTGTCTTGCTCCCCCATTGCGTATGCAGGGGGGAGCGGTTTCAGGTTTACATTTCAGATTCTTCGTCACTGCTTTCTGCTGTGAAGTCATCATCGTCTTCGCTAAGGTCATCTTCGAAGATGCCTTCAGCCATGAGTTCGTCTTCAGCGAGTTCTTCGCCTTCTGCAAGGAGGGTGAAGAAGTCATCAGCTGTCTGAGCGTCAGCTCTGCGATCGCGACGATCGGTAGGCTCGACATTCAAGCAGAGTGCCTGCATTTCCTTGATCAGAACGTTGAAGGATTCTGGTGTACCCGCTTCCAGCGAGCTGTCACCCTTCACGATCTTTTCATAGATGCGAGTACGTCCTTGGACGTCATCAGACTTGACGGTGAGAAGTTCTTGGAGCGTGTAGGCCGCACCATAAGCTTCCATCGCCCACACTTCCATCTCACCGAAGCGCTGACCACCGTGCTGGGCTTTACCGCCGAGTGGTTGCTGGGTGACGAGGGAGTAGGTACCAACGGCACGAGCGTGCACCTTATCGGCAACCAAGTGGTTCAACTTAAGCATGTAGGTATAACCAACAACGACTGGATAGTGGAAGTATTCACCAGTGAGACCGTCGAGGAGGCGGCTCTTACCAGCGGTAGATCCATCCTTACCATCACCGACCCATGTGAAGCCGTCTACCTTCTTAGCCTGACTCATGTAGTCCCAGATCTTTTCTTCTTCGATACCGTCGAATACTGGGGTAGCTACCTTGAAGCCAAGTGCCTTTGCGGCTACACCGAGGTGAGCTTCAAGAACCTGACCTACGTTCATACGTGAAGGCACGCCAAGTGGGTTAAGAATGATGTCAACGGGTGTACCGTCTTCGAGGTAGGGCATGTCTTCGATAGGAAGAACGCGGGAGCAAACACCCTTGTTACCGTGACGACCTGCCATCTTATCACCAACTCCGAGCTTGCGCTTCGTGGCGATGTAGACCTTCACTTCTGTAACGACGCCTGGATCCATTTCTGCACCGGCTTCGATGAGGTCGAGCTTGCGGTCACGCTCATCGTCAAGGGCTGCAAAGGAGCTTTCGTAGCTGTTGATGATTTCAAAGATCTGGTTGCGCACTGGGCTAGGATCCATCTCGATCTGGTCGTGGTGGACTGCGAGCTTACGCAGGAGAGTCTTTGTGATCTTGCGGTTGGAAGGAATGATAACTTCGTTTGTGCCAGCGCGGAG
>CAYJLR010000227.1:0-2261 GCA_964370895.1 uncultured Akkermansia sp.
AAGCCGACGGCCGCGTCAGTTTCAGCATTGCCTGATGTAACACCTGCCTGTGGGGGAAACCCAGCGTGGTGTCCGCGCCAGAAACTGACGCCCCCTACACCGCGCGCGACAGCGCGACACTAATCATCCGTGGCAAACGCGAAGCGTACGCATACCGTCATTACTCTATCGCATTTGCCACGAAAGATTAGAGCTGCTACACACACGCGTAAGCTGGAGGAGACTCTACGACGCTCTGGACTGCGTTAGTGCACTCCAAAATAAAGCCTCCTTCACTTATGCTTTAATTCTCCCACGCGTCTTGAATGATCTCGAGTAGTCTTAACTGAGCATCTGACTGAATACTCGCATCGTCTGCGTCAAGCGATAGATATATAGGTATGTTAGCGAAGTCAACTGAACGCGCATTTGCTATATCCCAATTCGCCCAATTATTGCACAAGTTTTCGAATGCTAGTTCAATTTGGCGTGCTGCATCACTTTGTGCATTCTTTGAGCTAGATCCAGATAGGATGTATTCGGCATCTGGGTTTGCTATAAGCTCTTTTTCTAATTCCGCTATGTTAGCATTCCAGTATTCGGAGAATATGGCGGGCTCACTGCCTTTTGGGAAATAGCTCTTTAAGATGGGTAGAGCGTAGGAGAGTTTTATGTTACTAAGATAACCCGTTCTTTGACCTAGCTGTTTTTGTGTTTGTATGAATCGTTTTCGACAGTCGAAGAGCTGAGGGAATACAGCTTCCATGAGCGCGATAGATTCTGCCGTGGGTTTCGGTACTGCTTTCTTTTGCTCCCATTGAGCTTTTTTCTCTTCTAATTCTTTCACATATTTCTCATAATGCGTGATATTAGCGAATTCTCCTTTCTGCTGAGATAGAAGGATCTGTCTATCTGCTTCTGATAATTTACTTATAACTCTAGATAGGACTGATTGTTTTAAGGTATTAGAGATGGGTGTGTCTTTCCAGACTTGGAGATGCTTCGCATAGCTTTTCTCCACTAGTTTCGTATAATATAGCAAGTCTTCACTCTTTTTTTCAGTTTTTATGAGCTCTTTCGCTTCTAATAGTTTCAAGGTAAGTTGTAAACAGAAATCACGGGTCGATTGTGATAAGTTGCTCTGAGATACAAGGGACTCTAGCGGCTTGATGCGCGCATCTAGTAGCTGGAGCGTGTCTATCTTAATAGGAGTGGAACGCAAGTTCTGGATGATTCCTTGTATAGCTTCTATTTCGCATTGGATGAAATAAGCGCCTAGCTCTTTATTCATTCGGGCTTGTGCATCACTGTAAATTTCAGGAGCCAAGTCGGCTGGTTTAGCATAGCTGAAGTTTGCTAATGTGTAGGAAAGCATGGCTAGAATTGAAAAGCTTGAAAGAATAGATTTATACTTCATACAAGAGGCAATATAATAGAAATAATGGGCGATGGCAATTTAATAATGATATCTTGAGCAATTAAGCAAGCTGTATAGGGATAACTCACATTTGTTTAGCTTCAGTACGTTCTGATCAGAAAGGAAAAAACTCCTGAGATATGTGAATTCAAGAGCTTGGTATGTTAAAGATGCAAGAGACCTATTTTATAGTTGTTTTTTCTCCGTTCTTAACTAATAAGAATAGCTGCCCCTGCGCAACCGCTCGTCTCTGGCTTCTACGCTTGCCACACCCACCATAAAGGCGGTGCAGGTGGTCCGACCACCTGCCGGGTCAAGGGCGTGCAGCCCTTGCGGGTCTGGGCAGAGCCCAGAAGAAGCCCGAGCTCGCAGAGCGCGGAATGTCAGTGAGAAAACTTAATTTTTTTAACGCTCGCGAGGAAGTCACAGCAAGGTTGCAGCAGCCACACTGACGTCCCCTCATCCTCTGCCCGTAGGGCAGCACTTATCTACCGTTGCCAACGCGGAGCGTAACAAGCAGTGGTTCTACGCTATCGCGTTTGCCACGGAAGATAAGTGTCGCGCTAGCGCGCGCAGTAGTAGGTGCGTCAGTTTCTGCTGTGGACTCGATGCTGAGTTTTCCTCACGGGCAGATGTGACATCAGGTTATGATGAAACTGACGCTGCCGTCGGCTTCGCCTCGGCTTTTATGCGTGGGCGCTGCCCCCACACCCCCAGCAGGGACGCTGTCCCCGCACCTTGCTTAAGATCGTTCCTCATCACCTTCGCTATGCTCAGGCCGTCCAAGAGGTGTCTTGGACTTTCTTAAGACATTTTGCTCTTTCGCAAAATGTCTTAAGAATCTGTCTCACGCTGTCGCGCAGCT
>CAYJLR010000228.1:0-2222 GCA_964370895.1 uncultured Akkermansia sp.
TACCAGTTGTGGGACTCGAACCCACACTCCGAAGAACTCGATTTTGAGTCGAGCGCGTCTACCAATTCCGCCAAACTGGCCTTGTGCGTGCGCCCCATTTAACAGGAAAGTGGCACGCTTGTCAAGGATAAATCAGAAGTTATGAGACTGGCAAGTGATTTAATTTCTAATGCTGAGCTCATTGACAATTTGGATATTCCTTAGCTCAAGAGCCTTGAGATCTTCACCCGGACCTGCGCCTGTGATGGTGAGGTAGTTCCCCGTCATGAAGGCATTTGCCCCAGCGGCGAACATGTCGAACTGACGCTTGCGAAGGACACTCACACGGCCACCGCAGACGCGGATGATGGAGCGTGGGTGCACGTGACGGTATACCGCGATGATGCGGAGGGCTTCTTCTGGGCTCATGATAGGCTGGTCAGCCATCGGTGTACCGGGGTGCGGGTAGAGGAAGTTCACAGGGATATGTTCGATGCCGTCATCCTTCAAGAAGAAGGCGAAGTCGAGTCTGTCTTCCCATGTCTCACCTAGCCCGAAGAGGCCACCGCTGCATACGGAGAAGCCTTCTTTCTGCGCTTCATGTACGGTGTCGAGGCGGTCACGCCACTGCTGCGTCGTGCAGACTTCTGGGTAGTAGCGTTCGCTGGTTTCAAGATTGTGATGGATGCGGGTCATGCCTGCGTCTTTCAGGCGACGGAGTGCCTTCTGCTTCAGGCGACCGAGTGAGCCACACATGCGTGGGCCTGGGCGACCTGAGTCACGGCGCTTCTCTAAGAAGGTGGCGAGTTTTTCCACATCAGCATCGGTGAGAGCTCCACCAGCGGTGACGATGCCGCAGCGTCCTACAGGGAACTGCTCCCAGCTGCGGACGATGTCTTCGAGCTGCTGCTCGGACATGAATGGGTATTCTTCGATCTCTGTGCTGTTCGCACCACTCTGGGAGCAGAACTTGCAGTTCATATTGCAGTTTCCACTCTTCGCATTGATAATGAAGCAGGCTTCTACTTCGTTCGCGAAGTAGTGCTCGCGGATTTCTGTCGCAGATTGGAAAAGCTCTTCCTCGGGGAGGGTGAGTAGTTCGCGTGCTTGCTCGCGCGTAAGTCCGCCTTGAGCGATAGCTAATGATGCAAATGAAGTCATGATAGGATGAGAATATTCTCTCTGTTTGGGGGTACAAGAGCATACTCTCTCGATATCGTTCTGTCAAGAAATACACGACAATGACGAGATATCTGTAGCTAGATGTTCTGGCTAACGGCGGAAGGAATGCTTGTAGCCGAGATGGATAGTTTTGTTGCACGTGGCAGTGCCTTGTTCCCAAGTGATGGTGGTGTGTCCGTTTTTCTCCTTGCTCTGGGTGAGGGTGATGATGATGGGGTGCATGCCTTTCTCTAAGATGACAGGTCCGGTGTCTTCTAGGCTGATGTTGTGGATGCGGATGTGGACGTGCGTGCCTTCGCTGGTTTCCAGTTCTGGGAGGTAGCTGCCTGTCTCGGGGATGACGAGGTAGCCGCGTAGCTCGGTGATGCTGCCTGCTGGCATGTCGAATCTGCCTTTTCCGTCGTCATTGAAATGCTCGGCTTTCTTTGTCTGGGGGAGGGTGGAGAAATCGGGTATCCAGCCTAGTTCTCGTTCCCATGCGATTCTGCGTCCCGCGAGTCCTGATGGGATGGCGGGGTTCAGTGGTGTGGCAGGGATGGCTTGGTGGTCGTAGGGGCGTTTTCCTGTGTAGGCGTAGGCGGGGGCTTTTCCGTCTTCTGTCTGCTGGACGTAGCTGTAGGGGATGCGCTGGCGGAGGTAGAAGCTGTGGAGATGCTGCTGGGCGTTTTCGCCTAGCGTGTGTACGATGTTTTTCGTCTCCTGTGGGTCGTTGAGGGTGTCGTAGACTTCGAACTTTTCGCTGAGATCGCCACTTTGTATGCCTGTGCGTATGGCTTTCAGCCAGCGTCCATCGGGGGCGGTGATGTAGAAGGCCTGCTGCTCGCCTCGTGGGCGGTTCTTCTTATTTGCTGCATAGTGGCGGAACTGCGTCATGTGCCCATGCCCGAAGAACTCCGTGTAGACGACGTTGTCACGCAGCTGAGCTTCGCTGTCATTTAAGAGGGGGAGCAGGGAGCGACCAGCGGTGCGGGCTGGGCGTGGGATGCCTGCGATGTCGGTGAAGGTAGCCATCCAGTCGTGGAACTGGCTAGGGTGGGCGTTCTGTATGCCCTTTGCCGTGC
>CAYJLR010000229.1:0-2216 GCA_964370895.1 uncultured Akkermansia sp.
CGAGGCGCAGGTTCGCCTTCAGGAAGAACTCGATCATGACTTCGTTGATGATGAGAGCCATCTTCTTGAGGTAGGCGCACTCTTCTTCGGTAGCAGCACCGAGTTCGCGAGCGTAGTCGTCATTGATGAATGGATCACCGAGTGCGTCATCCTTGTAGGAGAACTCGACGATAGGCTGCTTGAATGCTGTGCCTTCTTCGACGCCCATGCGCTTGGAGAAGGAACCAGCTGCGATGTTACGCACGATCACTTCGAGAGGAAGGATGGAAACACGCTTTACAAGGAGGTTAATCTCATCAACGTCAGCGACGAGGTGAGTAGGCACACCCTTCTCTTCAAACATGCGATAGATAATGAGTGTGATAGCCTTATTGAAGCGACCCTTGTTTTCAAAGTCTTCTTTTTTCAGAGCATTGAATGCTGTGGCGGAGTCTTTATACTCCATGCGCAATACATTAGGATCTTCTGTCGTGAACAGTCTCTTTGCCTTTCCTTCGTAAATGGGTTCCATGATCTCGTGTTGGGGGGTGGTTTTACCCCCTAGGGGAATTATAGTGAGGCTGACGGTTTTGTCAATCATATTAAATTTTCTGGCAGTAGAAAAATGACATTGTGGCGCGTGGTTGATTTCTTTACAGGATATGCTATAATCTGTCTAGAAATGACGAAAGAAGAGCTCAAGGAAAAGTGGCGATCCAGCCCACACTGCCCAGGTGTCTACCTCATGAAGGGCGAAGGCGGGCATGTCATCTATGTCGGCAAGGCTAAGAACCTAAAACGACGCCTTGCAAACTACTTTTCCCCCTCTCGCGCCACGCTCAGCGACCACAAGACACGCGCCCTCATCGGAGCGATACGCGATTTCGACTACTACGAGCTGCGCAACGACTCGGAGGCAATGATACTCGAGCAAAAGCTCATCAAGGACTACCGCCCTCACTACAATGTCCAGATGCGCGATGACAAGCGCTACTTCCTCCTGCGCGCGTCGCGTCAGGATGCCCTCCCCCGCTTCAGCCTCGTGCGCTTGAAGAAGGAAGATGGTGCGCGCTACATCGGACCATTCGTTCACAGCAACGCGCTGAAAGAAACTGTCGAATGGCTCAATCACCGTTTCCAACTCCGCAGCTGCACCGCGCGTCACCCCGGTGAAAAGGAATACCGTCACTGCCACGATGATCTCATCCGCCACTGCTCCGCCCCCTGCGTCGGTCGCATCAGCGAAGAAAATTACCGCGAGCAATTCGAAGCCGCCCTCGGCCTCCTCGAAGGCACGCGCGGACGCCAGTCGCACCTCGATGCCCTCACCGCAGAGATGGAGGCCGCCTCTGAGGCACTGGAGTTCGAGCATGCTGCGCGCCTACGCGACATCCGAGAGAACATCATCAAGACCCTAGAGCCTGCACGTCGCTTCACGCGCAAGACAGGCGATCTCCCTGGCACGGTACGCCCCGATGACGATCTTGCCGAGCTAGGTCGTGCGCTGGGCATAGAGCCGCCTAGCATCATGGAATGCTTCGACATCTCCAACTTGTCGGATAACCACATCGTCGCGTCCATGGTACGCTTCACCCACGGACGACCTGACAACAAGTCCTACCGACGCTACCGCATACGCGGGGTGGATGGGCAGAACGACTTCGCCTCCATGCTCGAAGTTATCAAGCGACGCTACACGCGCATCTTAAAAGAAAGCTCTCGCCAGAATGAAAAACCAGCAGAGCTCGACTCCTACAGCTGGCTGAAGCAACTCAGCGCCGAAGGGAACGCCCCCATCACCGTCCCCGATCTCGTCGTCGTCGATGGTGGCAAGGGACAGCTCAGCATCGCGCGCGAGGTTCTACAAGAGGTAGGGCTGGGCGGCATGCCACTCATCGGCCTAGCGAAGCGTCACGAAGAAGTCTTCCTCCCCGAGCGAAGCGACCCTATTATACTAGCGAAGAACTCTGGTGCTTTAAAACTCCTCCAGCGTCTGCGCGATGAGGCTCACCGCTTCGCGAATAACTACAATGAACTCCTCGTACGAAAGCGCGTAAAAGAAAGCCTCCTCGACGCCTACCCTAGCATGACCGCGAAGAGAAAAGAATTACTGCTAAAGACTTACCGCAGCATAAAAAACCTGCGCACCCGTAGCGTGGAAGACCTCGAAAGCCTCCCTGGCATCTCCAAGCGCTGGGCTCAGGGCTTTCTTGATTGGCTACGCGAGCAGTAGGATA
>CAYJLR010000230.1:0-2144 GCA_964370895.1 uncultured Akkermansia sp.
AGTCCAGAGGGGCGCGCTCCTCTGGCAGGGTGTGGGACAGCGTCCCACTGGGGGACATGGGGGCTAGCCCCCAAAGGAAAAGCTGTGGCGCAGCCACAGCAGCGTCAGTTTCCTCATAGTCTGAAGTCACACGCGCCTGTAGGGCAAACCCAGCATCATCTCCACACCAGAAACTGACGCCCCCCTAGACTGCGCGCGACAGCGCGACACATCTCTTCCGAGGCAAACGCGATAGCGTCCACCGCCTTGTTACGCTTCGCACCTTCCACAGCAGAAAAGACCTGCCCTGCGGGCAGAGGATAAGATGACGTCAGTGAGGGTGCTGACTCCATGCAGGGGCTTCCTCGCGGGCTATTAGTAATTTGAGTGTTCTCACTGACGTTGCCGTGCTCTTCGAGCACGGTCTGCTTCTGGGCTCTGCCCAGACCCGCAAGGGCTCCGCTCCCTTGACCCGTCCACCTGCACCGCCTCTAGTATGGGTGTGGCGAGCTCTACTGGGTGTAGCGAGTACTACAATATTTTCCCCATGACTGTTCCACGATGGCAGATTCACCCCTTGCATTATTTTCCCTATATGTTATGATGCATGACGAATTATCTAATATTTGCCTATGTTTTATCATAAATCCAGCGCACTCGCTTGCGCCATCATAAGCCTATCAGCCTTTCAGACACTGAATGCTGAAGATTTCTACAGCTTAGAGGTATCACCTCAGAAACCTTATAAGCTCAATGAAGCCGATGCTCAGAAAATCTATGACCAAGCCCTGAGCTGGTCTCAGGAATCCCCCGAGACGCTCAAAGTTCACCCATCGGCAAAGCACTTTCCCGGCCTCCTAAAAGATGGCTACAAGACCATCACAAAGGACATTCATCTCGAGCATAAGAAAATGCCCGACCACCTGCGCGGCATCAATGCAAAACTAGGTTACAGCCGTAATTACAACCTACCTGACAATCAAACACACTATAGCACTGGACTCTACGCCCCAGCAGGCAAGCCCATCGAGCTCACAGTACCAGCAGAATTACGCGGTAAGGTCAGCGTGCAAATAGGCATCCACAGTGACAAAGTACCACCGAATTCAAAATGGCATACGGAGTGGAGGCGCATGCCTCTCGTGACGAATACGAAGCTACTCGATCAAGAGAAAGTAAGCATCACCAGCCCCTTTGGCGGTCTGATCTACCTGAATGTCGCCCCTGAGATGAGCGATCTGAACGCCACCGTACGCATCGAGGGCGGCTCACCCGTCGCACATTATGTCGCTGGCAAGACCAGCCCCGAGGAGTTCCGCGTTATGCTGGAAGCGAGCGCTGCCCCATGGGGAGAGTTCGAAACAGATAATCTCATCGTCACGATGTCCACCGAGGGTCTGAAAAAAATCAAAAACCTGGAGGAGTCCGCCCTCATCTGGAAGGACATCATCGGAGCCTGCTACGATCTAGCCCAGATCCCTGAGCCCTTCTTCCGCAAGCAGCGCATCGTGCTCGACGAGCAGATCAGCCTCGGACTCATGCATAGCGGATACCCTGTCATGGCGCATCACCGCGAGGGGGTACAGCACTACGAGGCAGAGCAGTTCATCTACGACCCTAGCACTCTGAACTCCGCTTGGGGCTTCTTCCACGAGATCGGGCATAATATGCAGAATTATAATGACTGGGTCTTCAGTGGCACGACAGAAGTGAGTGTAAACTTCTTCTCCCTCTACGTCTACGACATGATCATCATGGGGCGCGACAAGTCGCACTCAGGAGTCAGTGCAGAGTCCACGCAGCGCGCGATTAAGAAGTTCTTTGACAATGGCGCGAAGTTCGAAGACTGGCAGAAAGATCCCTTCCTTGGGCTCATCCTCTTCCGTCAGATTCGCAATGAGTTCGGCTGGGATACATACAAGAAACTCTTCACCCGATTCAATGAGAGCAGCATCACAGGTAAGCCCTGCTACCTCCCCTGCGAGAGCACAGGCGATCAGCGAAAGATAGATAACTGGGTCTACCACCTCTCTGACATCACGCAGCGCGACCTCGCACCCTTCTTCAAGGCCTGGTCCATCCCCGTCTCCGACGGCGTATCAGAAGCGACGAAGAAGTGGAAGAAGTGGATGCCTTACCACTTCAACCCCACTCCTGCGAAGTAA
>CAYJLR010000231.1:0-2139 GCA_964370895.1 uncultured Akkermansia sp.
TAAACGCTAGGCACTCTATCGAGATGCCTAGCGTATCAATGAAGATGACCGCGCGGTCGAGGTTAAGGATCTGATGTAGATTCTTCGCGCTGATGCGTGATTCTTAGTACAGAGGTCGTGAGAATGATGCTGGCTTATCGTGTATCCATTCTTCTGGGCTCTCTGCACCATCGATTATTTTCTTGAGTTTTATCGTAGCAGTTGCTGTCGTTTTATCAGTAAAGGTGAAATAGATAGTGTAGGTGTATGTACTCTTTATGCTAGTATCGCTCTGTTCTAAAAATTGATGTTCTAATACCAGCTCTGCTTGGTGTGTTTCATCATTCGGAAAGGTGACCCATTGGTAGATGCCGCTCATTGTATAAATGTCTTCGCGTCCTAGTAAGACTTCGACGTTACTAGAGCCCTTGACTTCTGTACTAGGTCTCATATTGAGTACTTCGCTAACATCGTTCCATGCGATTGTAATCTCATAGGGCGTGATGAGGTCAAGGGTGTTTTCTGGTTCTGTGCTAGAATCCGAGCTAGGGCTAGATGAGTCTGAACCACATGAGCTGAGCGTGAGTGTGCTAGCAAACGCTGCTGCGATGAGAGTGAAGGGGATGAGTTTAGATAGAGTCATAAGGGGGGGCTTGTTGAGATGATTAGATTCAACGGACATCATCATAGCAGATTTGCAGCATATACCCAGCTTTTTTTTGCGTTGACCCCTTTTTTTTAATTCTTATATTTAAAGAATAGTACACAAAAAAGCCGCAAGTAAAACTTGCGGCTTTTTTCTGCTCGAAGGGGGACTCGAACCCCCACGGATCGCTCCACTAGATCCTTAGTCTAGCGCGTCTACCAATTCCGCCATCCGAGCTTATCTTGGTGCCCTGCGTTGAGCAGGGTGCGGGGGGATTTTACGTGTATTTTCAGATCAGCGCAAGCTAAAAAAGGATTTTTTTGTATTTTTTTTCTTAGCTTGTAGCTGATGTTATTACTAAAAGCTTATTGTGAGCCTCTTGTGAAATAGTCTTCTATTTCCTCTACCGTGACTGGTACGAAGTCGAGAAGGTCTTCTACTCCATTTTCGCGGACGACGACATCTGTTTCGATGCGGATGCCGATGTTTTCTTCCTTGATGTAGATACCTGGTTCTATCGTCCAGACCTGATTCAGCGCAAAGCTCGTGTCCATCGCACCCACATCGTGCACATCAATGCCGAGTGAATGACTCGTGCCATGCATGAAGTAACGACGAACGGCTGGTGGATCTTCTGGCTTTTCTGCGATTTCAGCCTCCGTGATGAGACCGAGACCGAGGAGCTGCTGCGCCATAAAGCAACGAACAGAACGCTCGTAATCCATCTTGCGCACTCCCACCTTCATGAGCTTCTTCGCTTCCTCGTAAACTGCGAGGCAGGCTTCATACACTGCCTTCTGGCGTGGGCTGTACTTGCCGTTCAGAGGGACAGTGCGGGTCATGTCGCCCGCGTAGCCACCATATTCTGCGCCTATGTCGAGGAGGACGAGGTCGCCATCCTTCGTTTCCATGTGGTTCGTGATGTAGTGGAGTACACAGGCGTTCCCACCACCAGCGACGATGGGGGTGAAGGAGAATCCGCGTGAGCGGCGGCGGATGAATGCGGAGGAGAGGATACCCTCGATTTCCCATTCGCCCATACCAGCCTTCAGCTGACCGAGCAGTTCGATGAAGCCTTCGCCTGTGCTGCGGCATGCCTGACGTATCTGATCGATTTCCTCCTCTGTCTTGATCATACGCATCTCAGAGATGATGGGATAGAGGATTTTCATCGTCGCGTCAGGGTAGTTCGCCTGTAGGGCGGCTGCCATGCGCTCATTGCGCGTCTGCACGTAGGTGAGGCGGCGAGGGTGATTGTCGCGCTCGAGCCAGACTTCCTTCGCCCGTGGCATCCATTTCGTGAGGAGGGCTTGGTATTCATCAATCCAGCGTACGTCGGTGATGCCGCTGAGCTCTGTGCCTTCCTGCTTTTCGAGTTTTGAGCCTTCCCAGATGGCGATCTGAGCATTTGTCTCGCGCAGCAGCAGGATGTCCTCGTGCTTGCCGTCTTCATCTATGTACATGAGTAGGATGCTTTCTTCCTGATCAACACCTGTGAGGTAGAAGAAGTTCGC
>CAYJLR010000232.1:0-2129 GCA_964370895.1 uncultured Akkermansia sp.
CGAAAGCCACAAATATGGCAGATGAGGCGATTCTCCGATAGGTGATACGTCATGGGCATCTCGCAGTGCTCACAGTGCGCGACGTAGCCACATTCTTCACATTGCAAGGAGCGAGCGAAGCCACGGCGATTCAGCAAGAGGATGACCTGCTCACCCTTCTGGAGTCTGTCGTCGATAGCAGAGCGCAGTCGCTCGCTGAGGATGCCTAAGAATCGCTTATCCTTCACCTCGGAGCGCATATCAAGCACGCGCGTCACAGGGAGTAGCTGTCCATCAGCTCGCTGGTCTAGCCTGAGTAGCTGGTACTTCTTCTTGATGACATTGTAATGGCTCTCTAGCGATGGTGTCGCAGAACCGAGAACGATACATGCCCCCTCCATCTTCGCACGGAGTATAGCGAGATCTCGCGCGTGGTAGCGAGGTGAGCTCTCCTGCTTGTATGAGCCATCATGCTCTTCATCGACGATGATGAGGCCTAGATCATTAACGGGAGAGAATACTGCTGAGCGTGGTCCTATAGCAACACGAGCGCGTCCCTTTCTAATCGCATGCCACTCATCATAGCGCTCTCCGTCGCTCATCGCACTGTGGAGGATGGCCACGGACTGTGGATCGTCAGCGAATCGCGCCTTGAATCGCGCCATAGTCTGAGGGGTGAGAGAGATCTCGGGTACGAGGATGAGTACCCCCTGACCGCGAGCGATGGCCTGCGCTGCTGCTTGGAGATAGACTTCTGTCTTCCCTGAGCCGGTTACCCCCTGAAGAAGGATGGGTGTCTTCTCCTCCTTGTTGAGCTCTTCAAGAATGAAATCAAGGGCTGCTTGCTGCCCTTCATTGAGAGCGAGAGGTTCTGATTTACTGAAGGTTTCCTCGCCTACAGGATCGCGATGGACGCTCTCTTCCTCGATGCGAATGAGTTTGCGCTTTTCGAGTGCTCGGCAGGGGGCGAGAGCGGCTGAGCCACCTAGATCGCTGAGCGGTGCTTTCTTTTCTTCGGATTGGTGGAGGTAGCGCAGGATGTGGGCTTGCCGTGGGGCTCGGGCGTTGATCTTGTTAAGCTCATCGTCATTTGGCCAGTCTTGGAGGATGGCGATCTTGCGCTTTTTCTCATCATTCCTTTCCTGTCGCACCGCGGTGGGCAGCATGCAGCGAATCATCTGCTCCGTAGGGACGGCATAATAATCAGCAGCCCACTCAGCGAGATCCATGAGCTTCGCAGGGATCACGGGCTTCTCATCGATGAGCCGTACGATGGGGCGTAGCCTATAAGCCCACTGCGGGTCAGGAGTGCTTAACTCAAGGATAGTCCCTGAGAGAAGACGCTGGCGCATGTTTACCTCGACGCGGCAGCCTCGCTGCACATGATCCCTCATCTCCTCGGGGATGGCGTAATCGAGGATCATTTCTTGCAAGCCATCGACCAAGACGCGAGCCGCAAGCTGAGGGCTCTGCTCATGGTTGAATAAATCTTGCATAGCAACTAGTATTGAACAGCGCCGATTGATCTATCAATCGACGTCTTGAGAATACGCGAAGTATCAAGAATCAGGACTGAGAGTCCAGAGCAGCCTCTTCCTTGGAAAGAATGTGTACGACGACACGTACTCCGTGTCTCTCTCCGACTGACTTAGCTAGGGAACGGATAGCAGATGCTGTCATCCCATTGCGACCGATGACGCGAGCTACATCTTCTTGTTCGAGGATGAGGCGGAAGCGGATGAGATCACCCTCGTTGGAACGTGCGACACGCAGTTCGGCAGAGTTTGCGTCTGAAAGAAAAGGGGCGGTGACCGTTTGCAAGTACTTACCGATGGTTTCGACTAATGTGCGCATAAATAAATGAAGAGAAATTAGAAAAGGGTTTTGGCGTATTCTACTGGAGGCCTTCTGACCTGTCAAGCATCAAGCACAGCATCGCTATTTTTCTAGATTTTTCAGTTTCTGTTTTTCAAAGATATTTCCTTAATAAATTGCTCTAACAAGCTTGTTTGGCGGTAGTACTGGTTTTTTTTGCTTGCCAGCATAGGCTGTTCATGGTAGTACTAGAACCCATAGCAACGCAAACGCATTAAATTATGAATATTCAAGCTCAATATACACCCGTACTTGATCCTAACTTCGTCGCTCCA
>CAYJLR010000233.1:0-2093 GCA_964370895.1 uncultured Akkermansia sp.
TGCGTGTTTGAGAGTTGTGACCACGCCAGAGTTACTAAGATGGCGATAGAGAGGCTGGAGGCGACATGGGTGCGCGGGTCTTGAACTGTGCCTAAGCCTAGTGTGAGGGCGTAGGGGATGAGCCATATAGCCAGTAGAAGAGTTATTCCTATCCATGCTTTTGAGAGTTTAAGTAACTTGAATCCCAGTAGCGGAAGAGCTAGCAGGGTGATGGCGTTAAAACACTGACCGCCGTGCATGATACCGCATGCTTCCATGAAGGTGATTTTTATATAGCGCGCAATGAAGAGAAATTTCATCTTAAAATCTAGGCTCATGAAGTTACCCCATTGAGACATGCCTTTTTGGTACGCGATGGTGTAATCTAGTGCCTCTTGCGATGCTAGGCCTAAGGTGAGCTTGCGAATGATGAACCAGATGACGACGGCAGTCACGCTGACGTAAGCACTGCGTAGTATAATAGGGATAAGTGTCCCTCCTCTGATGTGCCGGATTAGTGCATAGGCGAGGACGAGGACGCCGAAGTAGAGGGCATTTGCTTGGTAGGTAGCGAGTGAGAAAGCGAGTAAAAGGATGGCTAGTGTGCTGCGGAAGAGTAGTGAGCCTCGCAGTTTAAAGAGGCAGTATGCAGATAGGCTAGCGCAGAGCCAGCCCAGCGCAACTGCGTCGCTGAGGAAACTATAGGCGAGGATGTAAGCAAGCTGGGTGCATAGAGCGTAGCTGATGACGTAGAGGTATTGCTCGGATTTTTCCTTCCAGTTGAAGAGCATGAGCTGGACTCCTAGGGCTAGACTGAGCCATAGAGCAGTCATGAGAGGTGCTGACCAGATATTCGCACCCAGACCAAAAGTGTAACGGTATAGAGTCGTGCCCCAGCGTCCACCTGCCGTATAGGTGTCAGTGGCCTGTCCGTAGAAGTCTAGTATCTCGTCCTGATGTAGTCCTAATCTCAGAAAACTATAGCCATGAATAAGGATATAGAGGATGAGAAAGAGACCAAGGGGCTGGCGCAACTGTCGCCAAGAAGAATGCTGGGTCATATTCTGATGTATTAGAGCGATGGGGTGATATGCGATTATATCTTGTTATTTACTAATTGCAAGAGTATTTTCATATGTCTGAAGGCAGATCAGCGCTGCTAAACTGAGTTCTTTATCTGTCACAACTCTCGAGTAATGATGCTTCGACTCGTTCTATCCGCGACCCATGAGAAAAAAACATTCGCTTACAGTTTACTATTGCAAATGACCTTATTCATCATGTAGAATCTGGGAAACGTTTTTCTATTGCACTTTTTCACACCACTATATGGAAACTCTACATCCTTCCAGCCCATCTCTTCCTCGTTTAGCAATCGTTGTCCCTTGCTATAATGAAGAAGAGGCTCTAGACGAAGCCCTCGTTCAACTCAGGGCTAAACTGAATGAGTGTGTGGAGAAAAAGTTAATCTCAGCCGATAGTTACATTTTTTTCATGGATGACGGGTCTCGCGATGCTACGTGGAGCATGCTGTTAGAGCAGCATAATAAAACTCCCTATACCGTGAAAGTAGCTCGCCTTGCTGCAAATAGAGGTAAGGAATTCTCCCTCTGGGCTGGTTTTATGGAGATTCGTCACCACTGTGATATTGCTACTACGATGGATGCAGATCTTCAATATGATATTCATGCGATTAACACATTCTTAGAAAAATATCATGAAGGTTTTGAAGTCATCTATGGCATTAAGGAAAATCGAGGCAAGCAAAGCAAGTTACGCTACTACGCTTCACTTAGCTTCTATTGGTTGATGCAAAAGCTAGGGACGCCAATTGAGCGTAATCAGGCGGACTATTGCCTCATGACAAAAGCCGCATTAGAGGCTCTATCCGAATATGGTGAAAACCAGCTCCTCTTCCGTGGAATCATGAAGTCCATCGGATTTAATCAAACATCAATTCCATTCAAGGTGCTCGATCGTGTGCAGGGGGAAAGTAAGTACTCCTTTATTTCCCTCATTAACCTTAGCTTAGACGCTATCACCTCTTTCTCTGTGAAACCTCTTCGATTAATTGGAGGTATAGGGCTTTTACTATTCCTTACAAGCATCCTAAT
>CAYJLR010000234.1:0-2060 GCA_964370895.1 uncultured Akkermansia sp.
TTGGGTGATTTTGAGTAAAAGTCTATGGGAAAAGTACTTTTGTGCTATGGTTGTTACCTGAGTGGAAAAATATTGATAATAACCGGCATTCCCGAGAGTCATAACGAGGAGGGCGGATTAATGTCTAACTCCTCGTAAAGCTTGCGTTGTTTTCTAGCAGTTCACACACTCGCAATTGTTTTCCTTTCGCTTTAATACATTCCATTACGTCAAGTTCATCTAGCACTCCTTGCAAGGTGTATTTTTTAAATAAGCCTTTATCATCCATCTGTTTTTTAATATAGGACAGTAGTATATGAGCGATAAACTGCACAAAGAGTTCGTTACGCGTTTCGGGAATGCAGGATAATAAGGAGATTTTGAGGAATGCTTCTTATGAGACGTTTTGAAGGAGCATTTGCTCGTAGCTTCCTGAAAAATAAAGTAAGGCGACCGCGCAAAATAAGACGAGCCGCCATAGCAGAAGAGATATGCCCACAACTCATAAGCTGTGGGCGAGGTGATGGTACTTATTATCAATCAATTGAGTGATTGCTTTTGCTTAAGTTAATAGCATTGGTCTGATACCATCTAATAATAATGCTGCCTGACGCTATCTACCATCTAACTTACCTATTTATCTGTTTTTTTCTTAATGATGATAGGGTTAGCGTATTTAGATCTTATTAGAGTTTCTCGGGCTAAACGTTTTTCCAAATCAACAGAAGTATACACCTCATATTCTTCATCGAGCATAGTTGTATATCCGACCTCGCCGACATAAGTGTATCTTTCACTGGGCAATAAAAAAACGGCATCATCAGATGCAAAATCATTTATATTTTTTTGTGACGTTCCCAAAAAACCAATCATATCGCCTGTATCTTTTTCTATCAACTTATAATGAGGTATTAAGTTATTTGCAATAGAATTACCTAGCAAATACCAATCTATTTTAACCATTTTACTACTTTTATTAGCTACAGTAAGGTGTAGTAGATTAGTTTGTTTATCATAAAAACAATCAGTTAAATGAGAAGAACGAGATCTTACACAAAATGGCGGTAAAAAATAATAACGAGAAAGAATCTCACCTTTAGTAACTGCTAATGTGTAATTTACATTATTATCGTAATGCTTATAACAGACTGTAATATAGCTTTTACTTATGAAAAGTGAGGGATAAGAAGGCTTTTGATTGATGTAGTCCAATTCAACAAAAAAGAAAAGTTGATCATTTTCCTGCATGATGACATTGTACATTTGTGTATTCACTTTTGTATTCAAGCCGAAATGGAAATCATCTAAAGTTCTATTCTGATCAGTATCAATCTGCGGTGATGCTATCGAAAAGATCGTTAGAGGCAGTAATGACATATTTTTGATTTTGTAGCAAGCATAGATACTCCATGCTTTGTAGTTTATATTTTTACTAGACAAGGTTCTAGGAATAAAGACACCAAGTGTTAGTCCTTTACTTTCTATTTTTAGTTTTGGGACTACTGCTGAAGATGCATACATCTGCGATGTCAGAAATAGTGCTAAAAGTATATTTTTGCTAAGCTTCATTTATTAAATTCTACTTGGTTTTTCAAATAATCTAATGTTTCTTTGATTGATCTCTGTTCAGATTCTTTTATAGCTTGCATGACATGTTCAAGTAATATTTATCTCAATTCACCACTTATAAATAGGCATCAGTCAGTATAATTAAGTGTAAATTAGACTATTAGCTATAATATACCTCGCGCGCGCGAGCCGACAAGTGAGAATGAAGCGTTGATTTTCATACATTCTTGAGAATAAAAAAATAAGTTTGTCTTTACAAGTAATTAAAGCAATCCTTCATGGCATCTGTTTCCAGAATCCACATATTGTTCGCGCTGCGATTATAAACATGATAAACTCCGCGCCCCAGCTTTCTTCTTGGTAATCTACTCATACTCAATATAAAGTTAAACTCAAGAGGAATATAGTATATAAGAGCCTAAAAGTAAGTCTTTTCTACTGACTGGCACCTATTTGGCACGAATAACGAATTAACTAGACTTATTTAACGAAGCTCTTACTTTTTGAGCAGT
>CAYJLR010000235.1:0-2040 GCA_964370895.1 uncultured Akkermansia sp.
TTCTTATGTCCATCCCTTATTAGCATAGCCCACCGCAAGCATTTTCTTATGTCCATCCCTTATTAGCATAGCCCACCGCAAGCATTTTCTTATGTCCAATCCCATTATTAGGGGCACTGACGCGGCTTGGTTCTTGCGCTGGGGGTGGGGCTTGTGTATAATGCGAGAATCATGAATATCGCCCTTCATTCTCTCTCTTCTCTGGAAGTCCCTTGTTCTGAAATCGCTCATGAATGGTTTGGTAATGCCCTTCCTGCCCCTTATCGCTATTCCTTCTCTATCGAAGGTGATGAGCTCGTTTACCGCGCTAGCTGCGATGCGCCTGCCATCGTGCATCCTGACGCGAAA
Source organism: uncultured Akkermansia sp. (assembly GCA_964370895.1). Lineage (GTDB taxonomy): Bacteria > Verrucomicrobiota > Verrucomicrobiia > Verrucomicrobiales > Akkermansiaceae > Akkermansia. The sequence continues at coordinate 349 of CAYJLR010000235.1, forward strand.
GAGGGTGCATTCCAAGAAAATCTCTGGATGTATGATGCTGCCGAGTTCTTCATCGCACGCGAAGATCTCAGCTGCTATGTTGAGTGTAATGTCAGCCCAAATGGTGCATGGTGGTCGGAGGTGTTCTCTGGGCCTCGCATACTTTTTCAAGAGGGATACGCTGTTCCTCAGCTTGTTTCTAAGGGGGCGCTGCGTCCCGATGGCTGGTCGTGCGAAGCGAGATTGGCTCTTGCGGACTTGGAGAAGCTCGGTATCAGTCTTGATAACTGCCGCGTCGCTGCCTGCGCTATTCTGAATAGCCCTGAGCAGTTATTTGCGACAACTGCGACCGACTGTTCAGCTAATCCTGACTTTCACCGCCCCTATGCATGGCTTCCATTTGAGAAAGTTTAATACGCTGAGTACTAATTTTTGAATGGCTACAAAAAGGGTTAAAAGTGAGCCCTAGTGAAAATATTTCAACAATCTGGGGTTGACCTTGACATATCCTGTGTTATTATACTTCTACGTATGCATGCCGATTTAGAAAAATTTGTAAATTCTGGCAAGATCCCTATGGATTTTGCGACACGACTCGATCGTTTTTCCCCAGGGAAGTATGTGATACACGGCGAATGGGGTGTAGGCAAGGTAGCTGCGTGGTCTCTGACCAAACAAGTTATTAAGATTAATTTTGAGCAGAAGTTGAACCATGTTCTTGGTCTTCGCCTCGCTTTTAATCAGCTGACACCTCTTCCTGAAGGTCACTTCTTGATCAATTGCTTTGACGATCCTGAAGCTATTCGCCAGCAGGCAGAAGGCAAGGATACCATGCTGGGCTTTATCCGTCTTGTGCTCTCGCATAACTTCTCTCTGCGTGAGGGAATCGACGAGGTGCTTCCTATGCTTCCTGAAGACTTGGAAAAGTTCCTCGTCGGTCGCGTGATTGAAGCGTCCTCATGGAAGAGCTGGTGGGAGCGTGCACGCGTTGCGATGCGTGACGACCCTGGATTTCGTCTTCCTACGAAGCGCGGTGAGGCGATTGCACTGCGTGCATCCTCCAGTGCTGCTGAAGCACTGTACGAAGATTACTGCGCCGCGAACACACTGGAAGCCTGCGTGCGCATTCTTGACCTTGTACGTCTCGATGTGCTTAATGGTGAATACGAACTCGTCGCCAAGCTGGTGAAGGAGATGGAGAAGGATATCGAGCGCGACCGCGTCGAGCCTCAACATGTCCTCGAACTCATCATCATCCGTGACGAAATCATGGAGCGCTTCGCCACATGCCCAGAAGCACGTGAGAAGATAGAGCAGGCATTCGCTGCAGAATCCATCACCGTGCCCACGACACTTTCCGAAAAGCTCGCCACGATCTCCTCGGAAGAAATCGTGCGCTACATCGGTGAACTCACCGCTCAGCGTCAGCGTCTCGTGTATGACTGCCTCCCCTCGACTCTCGCCGATTCATGGGTAGCCTACGCGACAAATATCTTCCTCTTCGGTGGTCCGAAGACGATCGCCCCAGTGGCCGACTTCATCATCGCGAAGGGTGAGAAGGATCAGCTCTTCGCTGATATCGTTAACGGCATCTTCCGTCAGAGCCTCAGCCCTGACGTACTCATCTGGGTATTCCGTGAGCGTGCGAATCTCACGAAGGAAGTCTTCGAAAAGAACAAGGTAGCTCTCGGCTCTGCTATTCTCAATGCGATT
>CAYJLR010000236.1:0-2025 GCA_964370895.1 uncultured Akkermansia sp.
CGAGCTGGTAGGACTCGAGTTCCTTACCTTCTTCGTCGTAGATCTTGATGCTGCCATTCTTGCACAGGACGACCATGTTACCATTTTCGTCTTCTACGCAGCGGTCACGGAGGTTTTCATCATAGATGACGCGACCAGCGGACTTCGTGATGTATTCTGGACGGTTGGAGGCTGCTGTAGCAGCACCACCGACGTGGAATGTACGCATCGTCAGCTGTGTACCAGGTTCACCGATGGACTGTGCCGCGATGACACCGACGGCTTCACCGACCTTCACGCTGTTACCAGTCGCGAGATTGAGACCGTAGCACTTCGCACAGCAACCACGTGAGAGTTCACAGGTGAGCACGGAGCGTACACGTACCTTCTCGATACCGACCTGCTCGATGCGCTTCGCTGCTTCGTCACTGATGATGCCGTTTTCTTCGACGATGATTTCCTTTGAAGTAGGATCTTTGATCTCTTCGCAAGCGACGCGACCATAGATGCGGGTAGGAAGGGATGCGACTTCATCATCACCATCATAGATAGCGGTCATGAGGATGCCGTTGTTCGTACCACAGTCTTCGTCACGGACGATTACGTCCTGAGCGACGTCAACGAGCTTACGGGTCATGTAACCAGAGTCAGCTGTCTTAAGAGCGGTATCGGCGAGACCCTTACGAGCACCGTGTGTGGAGATGAAGTATTCCAGCACGGAGAGACCTTCGCGGAAGTTCGACGTAATGGGGCGTTCGATAATACCACCGGATGGGTTAGCCATCAGACCGCGCATACCGGAAAGCTGCTTAATCTGTGCCTTGTTACCACGAGCTCCAGAGTCGACCATCATGTAGAGTGGGCTTGCTACTGCGGAACCTTGGTTGTACTCAAGCTTCGTGTAGAGTTCCTTCTGGATAAGGTCAGTGGTGGAGGACCAGATGTTAATGACTTTTTCGTAGCGTTCGCCATTCGTGATGAGACCGTCTTCGTACTGCTCTGTCACCTTAGCGACTTCGTCGTACGCAGCACTGATCATTTCATCCTTGCGCTCAGGCACGACCATGTCAACGATACCGATGGAGCAACCAGAACGTGTCGCTTCCTTATAGCCGAGGGACTTCAGGGAGTCGAGTGTTTCTACAGTCTTTTCCTGACCGCAGATCTGGTAGCAGCGCCAGATGATCTCACCGAGCTGCTTCTTACCGACGTTGCGATTGATGTAGCCCATTTCGTTTGGCCAGATTTCGTTGAAACGAACGCGACCAGCGGTAGTGACGATGATTTTCTTGTCGACACTTTCACGGTTGAATGAGAGACGCTTGAATGCTTCACCTTCTTTACCGAAGTCAGGGTTCTTCAGACGGATCCACTGGTGGTATTCGATCTTGCGTGCAGCAATGGCGAATTCTACTTCAGAGATGGATTCGAAGAGTGGGAGTTCCTGTGCGTGATCCTGCATCTCCTTCACTTCCATCGCACGTGTGTGTGTGAGGTAGTATGCACCCAGAATAATATCCTGTGTAGGCGTGCTGATAGGCTTGCCAGATGCTGGCGAGAAGATGTTGTTCGGAGCAAGCATGAGAAGACGTGCTTCGAGCTGTGCTTCGATGCTGAGAGGGACGTGTACTGCCATCTGGTCACCGTCGAAGTCAGCGTTGTAACCTGTACAGACGAGCGGGTGCAGACGGATAGCGGAACCTTCGATAAGAACAGGCTCGAATGCCTGAATGGAAAGACGGTGCAGCGTAGGAGCACGGTTCAAGAACACGGGGTGTCCCTTCGTGACTTCTTCGAGGATGTCCCAGACGACGGCTTCCTTACGGTCGATCATCTTCTTAGCAGAGCGCACGGTGTGCACGTAGCCAAGTTCCTTCAAGCGATGAATGATGAATGGTTCGAAGAGGGCAAGAGCCATTTTCTTCGGAAGACCACACTGGTTCATCTTAAGGTGAGGACCGATGACGATGACGGAACGACCGGAGTAGTCAACGCGCTTACCGAGCAGGTTCTGACGGAAGCGACCACCCTTACCCTTGAGCATAT
>CAYJLR010000237.1:0-2003 GCA_964370895.1 uncultured Akkermansia sp.
ACCCGGAGGCGTAGGGGAACCCGGAGGTTTGGGAATCCCAGGAGCTGAAGGGGGCATAGGAGCACCCGGAGCCTTAGGAGCTGAGGGTGGTACGCCTGGTGCTGAAGGGGGAACTGGAGGTGCAGGCACCCCAGGCGCGGCTGGTGGCGCTGGGACTGGCGGAGTCGGAGGAGAAGACGGCGTGCTCATAGTATGATAAAATTGAATTCGCGGGCTGCGCGGATTTTTCTTATACTAGATCAATCAGTGTAGCATTGCAAGCGAAAAAGAAGTGAGAGCTAGTTTTTTTTGTATTTTTGTAATTCAAGATAGCTATATTAACGTTTAAATCAACTTTTTTTGATAAATTAATTGACAAAAGCTGCAATTGAAATTATAGTCTTCATATCAACTAATTTTGATATGAAAAAAATCGAAACACAAAATAGCAACGTATCCGCAGCCATGGGCTTCTTCGAGCGTTACCTCACCCTCTGGGTTATCCTCTGCATGATAGGGGGCGTCCTACTCGGGAAGTTCCTTCCAGTCGTTCCTGAGCTTCTCGGAAAGCTAGAATACGCGAATATATCCCTGCCCATCGTGGGTCTCATCTGGCTGATGATCTACCCCATGATGCTGAAGGTGGACTTCGAGAGTGTGAAGAATGTACGCAAGAACCCACAGGGGCTATTCCTCACATGGGTGGTGAACTGGCTCGTGAAGCCTTTCACCATGTTTGGTTTCGCATGGTTGTTCTTCTACGTGATATTCAGTGAGTTCATCACACCCGATCTCGCGAAGGATTATCTCGCAGGTGCCGTACTCCTAGGGGCAGCTCCCTGCACGGCGATGGTCTTCGTCTGGAGCCAGCTCACACGAGGGAATGCTGCCTACACCGTCGTGCAGGTCGCGACGAATGATCTCATCATCCTCGTCGCCTTCACGCCTATCGTCGCTCTCTTATTGCAACAGGCAGGGGTGACTATCCCATGGGATACGCTGGTGATCTCTGTGTTGCTCTTTGTCGTGATCCCTCTAGTCGGAGGTGTGCTCACTCGTCGCCAGCTCGTGCGCAAGAAAGGCCTCGCCTACTTGGAAAAGAACTTCATCCCCCGCTTTCAGAATCTCACTATTGGTGGTCTACTGCTCACACTGGTGCTCATCTTCTCCTTGCAGGGCGATGTCATCCTGAAGCACCCTCTGCACATTCTGCTCATCGCGGTACCTCTGACGATACAGACCGTACTCATCTTCGCGCTCGCCTACTTCGGCAGCCGCGCGCTGAAGCAGCCGCATGAGATAGCCGCTCCAGCTGGCATGATAGGTGCGTCGAACTTCTTTGAGCTTTCCGTCGCTGTTGCGATAGCTCTCTTTGGCATTGACAGTCCAGTGGTTCTTGCTACCATAGTCGGTGTACTCGTAGAAGTACCTGTGATGCTCATGCTCGTCCGCTATGCGAACAAGACACGCCACTATTTCAAGCCTTGCTCCTGCAAGTAAATTCCTTTTTATCCCCTCACAAATCATATAATATTATGTCAAACACCACCCTGCCCAAGGTCGCCTTCGTCTGCGTCCATAATTCCTGCCGCAGCCAGATAGCAGAAGCCCTCGGAAAGCACCTCGCCTCCGCCTCCTTCGAAAGCTACTCCGCGGGCACAGAACTACGCCCTCATATCAATCAAGATGCCGTGCGCCTCATGAAGGACACCTACGGCATCGACATGGAGGAAACCCAGAGCAGCAAGCTGCTCGAAGACATCCCCGCCGTCGATATCGTCATTACTATGGGCTGTAATGTCCAGTGCCCCACACTCCCTTGCAAGCACCGCGAAGACTGGGGACTCGAAGACCCTAGCGGGAAAGAAGACGCCGCCTTCATCGAAACTATCGAGAAGATACACGCCCGCATTCTCGACCTCGCGACACGCGCGCAAGGTCTCGCATAAAAATCGATCTCGCGACACGTGAGCAGTGTATAACTAAGGAGGCTGATTTCCTTCTTACGCGCGGAATAGGCGCAT
>CAYJLR010000238.1:0-1968 GCA_964370895.1 uncultured Akkermansia sp.
TACAGTCATGGATGAAGCGAGCTTACGCTCATGCTAACAATAAGTCAAGCCTGCACCGCGATCTTCTAGCTTTCGATACGAAATCGTCTAAACAAACAGCACCACAGCACTGCATCTAGGGCTCTCACCCTATCACACAGCACGGCGGTGCAGGCATAATATTGGAAAATAGGTTAAGCAGCCTTATTTACCATTCTGGCGACGGCGACGTGCGAGAAGCCCCGCAAGTACCAGCACGCTCAGCGTCGCGCTTGTAGGCTCAGGAATAGCTTGAAAGTTCGCTACTGTATAGCCTTTTTGCGCTGTATCCGATGCGAATTGAGACATCTGCTCATCCACGGCAGCACCTTCCCATACGCCGAAGTTAGCGTACAGAAGATTAGCATCATCTTTTGTAGCACCATAACCTCGCGTCTGGAAGCTAAGAGCTTCATCGCCATTGAGACCAGTGAGTGTTCCCATACCAGAGCTACCTATCAGATCACCATTACTATCGTAAACATGAAGTTCGAGGGTCAGTGTGCCCCGCACATTATTATAAGCACCAGTCAAAAACACACTCGTCAGGGTATTCTGTATGATATCTGAGACTGCGTTCGTGCCAGACACACTCGTGTGACCGCCACCTGCAGTTAATAACTTCTGCTGCAGAGTCAAGGAGCTAGTAGAGGGATTTTGAATGGAGTAGCCCATAGTACCAATACCAACTTCTGCAAGAATCTTCCAGTCACCAGAACCTGCATTAATATAATTCAGGCCCATGGTGAATCCATCAGCGACGGTAAGTCCTGCAGCTTGAGTTTGAGTAGCATTAATCGAGTAGCCATTACTCGAGCGAGTTGCCATCAGTTCAAAATGAGTCGCAGAGGCTATAGCTAACCCTACGGCTCCGTCTGCACCACTCACTGCACTACTCACTGCATAATTAACGTAACCTGTAGTCCCGATAGTAGCTACCGTACTTTCAGTCAAATTAGAAACGTTAGTTTCACGATTCGAAACCGTGGTGTTAGCAACGCCAAATACGAGATCGCCAGGAGCGGCGTAGGTAAAACCAGAGCTTAATAAGATTGCTGTAAATATAGTTTCCTTCATAAATAGGCCTACTCTAACACAAGTAATTTCATTTGCAAACATAAATTACACCAAAACGCCTAACAATTACCCAACTAGACAGCCTTTTTACCATCCTAACGACGAGCGAGAAGCCCTGCGAGTGCCAGCACGCCCAAAGTCACGCTTGTAGGTTCAGGAATGGTTTGAAAGTTAGCTACTGTAAAGCCACTTTGCGCTGTCCCTAATGCGAATAGAGACATCTGCTCAGCCGAAGCAACGCCTTCCCATACGCCAAAGTTGGCATTCAGAAGATTAGGATCATCACCAGTATAACCATACCCACGTGTTTGAAAGCTAAGTGGTTCATCTCCATTGAGAAAATGCCCCCCCACACCTGAGATACCAATCAGATCACCCGACTTATCGTAAACATGAAGCTCAAGATTAAAGATACTCTTCGTGTCATTATAAGCACCCGTGATAAAAACACTTGTCAGGGTATTCTGAGCAACACCTAATACAGGCATCAGGCCAGGTATAGCTCTCTTCATAAGGGAAGTTCTCGTAATTCGCAGCGCGAAATCACGAAGGGATTTTTCAGCGTATTTTTTTCATTTTCGACGAAGCATAATGACTTATTCGACGAGAAAAGGGTAAAAATACGCGAAAAAGACAGAGTAAGGCGCGCTGTTTACTTCATTTTCTACATCCTCTTTTGAGGAAAACGAATTGCGAAAACTTCCCATAAGTAATAACAATGCAACATAAACAATATTACTTACAAACACAAACTGCACCACTATAACCAATAATTATAGAAACAAACAAAAAAACTATACTATCTCCATCTCACCACACATTGACAAGGAGGCGGGCGCGTGGTAGAATCTGCGCGCCATGTTGAATAAATCT
>CAYJLR010000239.1:0-1963 GCA_964370895.1 uncultured Akkermansia sp.
CTCTCCTCTTAGTTACTCTCCTTTTGGCATGTCTTATCAGCTGATTTACACCAGTGCACCCCAGCTACTTGACCCGAGTCTCTCGGGTTATGGTGTCGTCGCGCGTAGTGAGCAGCTACCACGCTCGCTGGAGAAGAAACTACTCAAGATCTCTGGCTACAAGGAGGATAACAAGCTGATCTCAGGACCTCAGTTCTCATACCACATTCTGGACTGCGCGGGATCAACATTCCACGTCCTGAGCTGTATTCAGAGCGCGGGTGCGGACTACTCAGGACGCGAATGCCATATCGCACACCATCTCTCACTCACTCAGGACGAGGTACGCGCCTTGCGATCCAACAGAGCACGCCCGACACCAGCATCCGTCATACTCGGTCTGTACAAGGATCAATTCTGGAAAGCTGAGTGGAAGGAAAAGCCTCATCTCATCAGCAGTGAGCCTCGACTCTCTACCGACCTCTTGCCCGAGATCGATCAGCAGAGTACATGGAAGGAACACACGGGGCATAAGTACAACGCAAAATCCCTCATCACCCCACCCTATGAGCACGACTGCCTCATGGTAGTGAAGTCTGGTACTCGCAGTCTTGATATATTGCACCTCTTGGCTGAGAGCGACTGGCTCTCACATCTACGTGGTTGGGGGATTACCTTCACGACGACGGGCGTACTGACTGATACCTTCGCGCAGACGCAGCGCATTGCTGTCCTTGAAGAATCCACAATGGAAGGGAAGGCACGCCGCTCAGGGCGCCCTACATTACATCTCGAACACAAGCTACTCATCACGCGAGATCAAGAGATCAATACCAGACTCGCAGACAGTCAGAAACTACCTGCCCCCGCAAGCTCAAAGTCCAGCATTCTCACACATAAGGATAGCAATATCTTAGACTTAGGAATGATTAGCAAGAAGTCTAAGCTAGAGCGCCCTCTTACTATAACTGACAAGTCTAGCGATAATGCTGCGACGAAAGAAAAGAAGACTGTCGCCCATGAGACCACACTTTTCGACCAGCATCAACTAACGCAGGTACCTTACAAGTACAAGGAAGCCAGCGATTCTCAGACCTACCAACAGACTACGACATTTGCGACGCGTCGTAATATCCTCGGGGCTCTTTTCTTCACCCTTGGTGTTGCGGGGCTTGTCGCGAGTTATTACTATTCAGGGTCTGAGCAGCAAGCCCGCAATGACAGTGACTCATTCGAACACAGCCACTCAGCTGAAGAAGAGACGCTCCCCCCACTCTATACCTCGCCTCATGAGCAGACACTGCATGATCTTCAAGCGATCAATGAGCAGCTCACGCATCTCGCCTCTTCAGATTATGACGAGAAGCAAACTGCAAATATGCTCGGTGAGCTCAGCGCACACACCCTCATGGCGCTCAAGCAAGGATCACCTGACTTGCAGGAGAAGCTACAGCATCTCTACGATATCATTCAGCAGCTACGCAAATGCCAAGATATCAACTGTGATCATCAGCAGAATATAGCCCAACTCATCCGCTACAGCCTCGATGTAGGACTGCCTGTAGAGCCGCTCGTTCGACTCTACCTCCGTCATGCTACGCATAACATCCCTCCTCGCCGATGGGTGAACAGGCTCACCGACGAGCAACGCAGCGAACTCATCACTGAATTAAAAGAGCATAGGTTAGCACATCTTTTTAATGAGCCTCAGTTCTTCACTTACCTTCATGCCCTCGATAGGCACGACCCTATCAACAGACATTATGAGAATAGCGATCAGCAGTTAGATGATATCCTCACCACTTATAATCATCTCAACAGTGGCAGCATCGTCGTGATCAATGAAGGGGACACTCTACCGCTTATCTTGCAAAATCTCTTCCAGAGAGACACCTTCCTTCTGGATCAGGGAAGAATAGGCATCTACCCCATCACAGATATGCCCTTTGTGCAGAGACTTCAGCGCAACAGGTACACCGTACGA
>CAYJLR010000240.1:0-1936 GCA_964370895.1 uncultured Akkermansia sp.
TGCCCAAATTGGTATTGCGCAAATGGTTCAAAAAAGCGGCATCTTGTGAATAGGCTGAAAAGCCAGAAATGAGCAGCAGAATAAATACCCCCATCGAAAGAAGTTTTAGGACTAGCGTCAGGTAAGGGATAGCTAAAAGGCGATTGATGAATGTAAACATGGGTTGAAATAGTTCGAGGTTGAAGAATAGCTCGCTTTATGATAGATTAGCTTGCGTTGCTAACAAAGGATTTTTTGCGTTGCGTGGGTAGACAGCAGGAATCTGGACGTGAACGGCAGCCCACATCCCAGCTCACCTCAAAAAAACATGCTAGACGAAAAAAACATAGTCCGCACGATGAACTACGCCTACTGCCTCGTCGTTCTTCCTCTCGTGATTTTACTCATGCCCATTGAGCGTGTGCTGGCTCATGGCTGGGCATCTATCGCCCTGCTCTTTGTCTATGCTCTTGTTATCTATGCCATCAGCAAGCGGTATAACTGGATTATCTACCTACTACGTAAAAATTATCTCAAAGTCTCTATAGCCATTACCCTCGCATTTGTCGTGGCTTTTATCTTTATGGTTCTACGCCAATGGGTGTCATACCCTGAGCTCTCAGGACTCTCTGAAGTGATAGCCTCACTCTATGGGAGGCATTTACAAACCATGGGGCTTTTGGGGCTACTCAGTATGTGCTATGGACTTTTGACTGGGGTTATGGTCGAGCTTTTTAACAACATCATCCACCGACAATCACTTGAAGCAGAAAGAAACAAAGCGCAGCTTGCTCTGTACAAAACTCAAATAAATCCGCACTTTCTCTTCAACACCTTCAATACACTATATGCGCTACATCTCACACGCTCGGAACATCTGGGAGCATTCATTCTTCAATTCTCAGCATTGGTCAAATATATGTACGCGCATGCAGAGAGTACTGAGATTCAACTTGCAGATGAAGCCCAGTACCTCGAAAACTACATTGATTTACAACGTACTCGCTTAGGCACGAATGGCAAAGTGAACTTCGAATGCGACATTGAGGAGGGAGAAATATGTATTCCCCCCATGTTGCTCATCACCTTTGTTGAAAATGCCTTTAAGTACGGCACATCCTCCTCAGCATCTTATCAAATTGACATCACGCTGGAGCAAAAAGGCAATGAATTACGCTTCAGCACACAAAACGCCATTTTTGACAAGCCTCAGAACTCCTCAGGGGTGGGTATAGAGAATTGCCGTAAGAGACTTGATGTCATTTACCCCAATCGTTATCAACTCCTCACCCATGAGCTAACGAATATCTTTCACCTCCAACTCATCATTCAGCTATGAAATGTATTGCCATTGACGATGAACCCATGGCGCTTGCTGTCATTCAGCACTATTGCCAGAGCTATGAAGAGATTTCTCTACGTAGCTTTACAGATCCACTCCAAGGTATCAAAGCCATACAAGCGCAAGGCGCAGATGTCGTCTTTCTGGATATTGAGATGAACGAGCATTCGGGGCTCGACATCGCCAAGCTACTCCCCGAAAACACCTTACTTATATTCACTACTGCCTACGAGAACTACGCTCTGATGGGCTTTGAGCTCAACGCTCTTGATTACCTCCACAAACCTATTAGCAAGGAGCGTTTTGATAAAAGCATCCAACGAGTAAAAAAAACTCTCTCTGCCACCCAGTCTGGTTCGTGGCAAGACAAGCAGATTACTGTATCAAGCAATTACAAGAAGGTACAAATTACCCTTTCTCATATTGCCTACATTGAATCCGTAGACAACTACATACACATTCATCTGATTGATGGGCAATTGATTAAAACAAAGCTCAGCTTCAACGGTATGCTCGACATGCTGCCCGCAGCGCATTTTTTGCGCATTCATCGTTCATTTATCGTGGCAAAGCTGCATCTACGCACATACACTAAGCAAGACGTAGTGCTCAATG
>CAYJLR010000241.1:0-1925 GCA_964370895.1 uncultured Akkermansia sp.
CGAACGCTCTGTACGAGCAGGCTCGCGTCTACGCCAGTATGCACGACAGTAAGCTCGCGACGAAGGCCTTTGAGTGCTACAAGAAGGCTGCCGACGCAGGTCATGCCGAGGCAAAGACCGCGCTTGCTCTCTGTTATCTGCAAGGTCAGGGTGTCGATAGGAGCGTGCCGATGGGCGTCATGATGCTCTTCGAATACACCGCGGAAAAGAATGTCTCGGCTACCTACGAGCTCGGGCTGTGTTATCTCTCAGGTATGGGGGTAGATTACAATGAGGCTGAGGCGATGAAGCTCTTCATCCGCGCGGCTGAGCTGGGTAGTGCTCCTGCACAATGGCAGCTCGGTACGATGTATATGCTGGGAAAAGTCGTAAAAGCAGACCCCGAACTCGCATTTAAATACACCCAGCAAGCTGCCGATCAGGGCTACATACCAGCGATATTCAACCTCGCAGCTTACTATGAAAATGGTAATGGCACGCCTGTCGATAAGCAGAAAGCTATCCTCTGGTATCAGAAGGCTGCGGAATCAGGTGACGAGTACGCGGCTCAGAAGGTAAGGGAACTGCAGTCAAAATAGTCTTACCAAATCATTATTGAAAGCACTATTATGAATATAAAGTGTTTACTCAATTTTCTCCCCTTGCTGACCGCAGGTATCATGCCACTGTGTGCGCATGCCGCCGCCACTGTTAATTTGGAAGCTTCAGAGATCAACAAGGTGGGTGAGCTAGGATCGACTCCCTTTCTTGATGCTATTTTAGAAGGAGATGCTCAGCTCGTTACCAGCATGATTGCCGCTGGAGCGGATGTCAACTACATGCCGTCCCCTACTGAGAATGATATATATGGAGATAGTCCTTACGCCACCCCTCTTATCATGGCTTGCAGTTGCCATCCGCCGCTTCAGACTGAGATTATCAAGAAGCTACTAAAGGCAGGAGCTGACCCGAACTTAGCCATGGCTGAGAGCGGCTGGACTCCGCTCATGGCGGCAGCCAGTGCCGCGCGTCCTGACCTCGTGCGTCTACTCCTAGAAGCAGGGGCTAATGCTGGTGCGAAGACTAGGGATGGCGCGACTGCCCTCGCGCATGCCTGTGCTCTACAATCAGTTGAGGGCGTAAAAGCTCTACTAACCGCAGGTGCTGACGAGAAGGTGCTGAGTGAATATGGGCGTAATCTTTATTTCAGTGTGCTGACGGTAGGCGGTATTACAGAAGCTCTCCCTATTAATGGTGTACCTGCACGCGTCGTGCTCATCAAGATGCTGCACGATAGGGGAGTCGATGTGAACCAAGCAGATGATCATGGCGAAACACCATTCATAACACTCGTGCAGATGAGCGGAGCTTATAGCAGCGGGGAAGAGGTACTCGCCATCGCTCGCTGCCTCGTCGAGCTCGGTGCCAATCCTGCATTAAAGAATAAGAAAGGGGAAAGTGCCCTGAGCCTCGCAGAATCTCAGGGGGAGACGCAGCTTGTGGCTATCTTGAAGAAGGCGAATAAGCATTATTAAGCTGATTTTTTTAATACACGTGACTGGATGTCACTGAGGGCACGTATCTTCATTTTTGATGGGGATACGTGCCTCTGTTCGCTTGCGCGGGGGGCGATGTGGTCGATATGGGTGTGAAGCGTAGCGCTGCTTCATCCCAGACGAGCTTCGCTAGCAGGCTAAGGCTGCGATGTCTGTCCTCATCGTAGTTCTGCGCGAAGATCTCCAGATTTCCGTCCTTGTAGTGGAGCATCGCTCCATCCATCAGCTGCGCCTGAAGTTTTTTATCCAAAAGTGGGAGGTGTTTCCATTCCTTATCTACGAGTTGCAGTCCTGCGTAGCCATAGTTAAAATAGCCCTGATGTACCATCGTCGTGATGCTGAAGATAATAGTGTGCCCCTGCGCGCTGCGTAAGAAGTGGAGGTCTACCT
>CAYJLR010000242.1:0-1905 GCA_964370895.1 uncultured Akkermansia sp.
GGACGAAGTATAGTTTCGTTTTTAAGACTAAGCCGCTGACGATGGATTTCAATACCACCTACACCATCACAAACAAGAGCTCACTCTATGCCATATCAAGCATCACGAACAGGCGTGTGAAACTCAGCAAAATGCGCTATGTGCTGGGGAACAAAACCTACAACTGTGGCACCACATCCGCAACGATAACGGTAAAAGATAGGCATTTTGAAGTTCTACCTGGCGGCAGTACCACATTCACTATTACGTCGAATCTGATTCCCTTTGCCAAAACACCTTCTAATCTCTTTAACACCAAAGTGAGAGAGGGGTCGAAATCAAATATTAAAATCCTTCTCTCGGATCAGGTGCAATTCGATTTCACGTACATCAAGCGCTGAATAACTCGTATCGCCATTAACAGGTCAGCATAACTAATTTAAGAGCTGCATTGCTAATAAATGTATTTTTTCTGCAATGCAGTTCTTCAATTTTGATTATGGATGATTTTTCACACGTGGTTTTAAACGTTCTATCATATTCATTTCTATATATTTATGATATTTCTCAGCCGTCAATTGAGGCGTAGTGGGAGTACTCATCGCATCGCTTTCGAACTGTATGCATATTACTGATTGTCACCCAAGTCATCGATGCGTTTTTTACGTAAAACGGCTTTCTTAATTTGCTCATTGATACCCTTCTGTAAGAACACTTGAATTAACCTTAACTCTTCTATACTACGATCTGAAAATTCTGGATTCTTGGATATGAAAGAATGAAAACTAGCTTTGTTATAAGTTAAATAGAAATAATTCAGAAAAGCATAAAAACTTTCATACTTAAGCTTAAATATGCTAAAATTCTCAACAAGTGCCGCTTGTGAGTAACAACTACCTAAATAATAGAGATAGTCTATTGATTCTAATTCTCGTGATATCTCTTTATATTTGGGTAGATACATCATGCTACGAGAAGTTTCTAGGAGTTCACGTCGCACTTTATTTTGGTAATCCTCATCCGAATTTTTCTTGAGAGAGTTTAACGCTTCAGCTATCAACTGACGTTGATCGTTAAAGTATTCGCGATAAAGGGCTGAATATTGACCTTCTTTCGGTATCTTAGATACTCTGTATAAAAGCTCATATAACTCTATAGGAGACTGTGGAGGCTGTAGACAATAGTACACTGTAACTTCAGCAGATTCGGATAATATCCCCCGTCTAACTTCCTCTGGCATTGATAAAAATATATCTACTTGCTTTTCTGCTTGCGATTGATATACCGAAGTTTGCTCGGGTGTTATATTTTCTAGAGTTTTAGCTTGAGTTATAACTGAGAGCTGGGCAAAAAGTGATAAGATAATTAATTTCATATATTTTAGTTATTCTTGTAGCTGGAGAGTCTTCGGCTGAAGGGTGCTTTACACTTGTTATCGAGCGTTCTGGCGGAGAAAGGCATCATTAAAGTAACTGTATAGCAGATTAGGAGGAAGACTTCAAGCTTCAACTCCTAGCGCAAGGATATCACTTTCTAAGACTACAGATTTCGGACTGGAGCCTATTCTTTTAGAAACTGCCTACCATATACATAAAACTCACTATCTTTAAAGCATTCTTCATTAGGGTATGATTCACGCGCAAGATGAATTAACTCTATAGCGGTCTCTTTCTCTAATGATGTAAGCTCCGCTGCATGATCTGAGAGAACTAGCCAGAAAAGACTATTAACCATTTCACTCGGTCCTGCAAAAACTTCCTGATCATGTTGATTTTCATATACTGTAATCCTTGAGAGAAGGAAGAATGCTGGTAGATAATAACGCATATATGTGCTAGAAAATATATAACATGGTAAAATGAGTGTGTCAGCGGGGATAGAAAATATATAATCCCAGCTACAGCTATCCCATGGCATTCTCTTTTT
>CAYJLR010000243.1:0-1904 GCA_964370895.1 uncultured Akkermansia sp.
CTCGCCTGCGTCATGGCTATCCGTGACAGCTTCGTACCTCCTACCATCAACGTCGACAACCAAGATCCAGACTGTGACCTTGACGTCTGCGCAAACGTAGGCCGCAGCATGACCGTAAATGCCGCACTGAGCAACTCCTTCGGCTTCGGTGGTCATAATGCCTCACTCATCGTGAAGCGCTTCGAGGCCTAATACACTCGATACACATCACATTTTCCAAAATGTTCCAGGCGGCGGCAGGTAGAGCACTACCAGCCGCCGCTTGATTCCCAAAAATCCAGTTTCCTATCATCGCCTCGCGATTCCCCTCACCCCGCATGAAAGCCCAAGATTACCCCCGAGCCGTCAAGGAACTCATCACCCAGCTCAAGCGTATGCCTGGCATAGGCAGCCGTGGAGCTGAGAGGCTCGCACTCTGGTTTCTCCAGCAGGGCAGGCAGGAAGCGACGCATCTCGCGGAAGCACTCACTCAGAGCAATGAGCAGGTAGGCTACTGCCCCCAGTGTGGCTTCTTCGCGCTGAAAGGCGCGCTCTGCACCGCCTGCCAGACCCCTGAGCGACAGCAGAATCAGATCTGCATCGTCGAGCAGCCCACGGACGTGCTCCCCATCGAGCGCTGCGGCATCTACCGAGGTCTCTACCACTGCCTCGGTGGAAAGATATCCCCCCTTGATGGCATCATGCCCGAAGACCTCGCGATAGAAGGACTGCTATCGCGCATCGCGAAGCACGCGGAGCAGTCCCAAGCCCCCGCAGAAATCATCCTCGCCCTCGGCAGCGATGTCGAAGGCGAAGCGACCGCCCTCTACCTCGCCGACCTACTGGCACAGCAACCCTGCCGCATCACACGCCTCGCGCAGGGCATGCCCGCAGGAGCAGGACTAGGACATGCCGATGCCGTCACCCTCATGCGCGCCTTCGAAGGTAGAAAACACTATAGCGCCAGCGACAGCGCAGAAAACTAAAGCACTCACTCACACACCTATCCCATGAATAAAGATTCTATCCATTTCATCAACCGCTACACTGGAGAAATCGAGCGCGAGCAAGTCCTCGGAGAAGCCGCCCTACGCTGGGTATACGGCACAAGCCTCGGCAAGCTCAGCCTCCATCTACTCATCAAGCGCGGTATCTTCTCGCGCCTCCTCGGCTGGACGAAGAACCGTCCCGCGAGCAAGAAGGACATCCTGCCCTTCATCGAGCAGTATGGCATTAACATGGATGAAGCCGAGCTCACTGTCGACGACTACGCCCACTTTAATGACTTCTTCTACCGCAAGCTAAAGGCAGCCGCACGCCCCCTCTGTGGCGCAGGAGAAGTCGCCCTCCCAGCCGATGCACGCCACCAAGCATGGCAGAACGCCTCCGAAATCGAAGGCGTCTTCGTGAAGGGGCAGAAGTTCGACCTCCCTGCCCTCCTCGGCTCAGAAGAGCTCGCAGAGCGCTATGCAGAAGGCAGCATCGTCCTCTCACGCCTCTGCCCTGTCGACTACCATCGCTTCCACTTCCCGCTCGCAGGCACAGCGCAGGCAGCGCAGCGCATCGATGGGGCACTCGCGAGTGTATCCCCCTACTGCCTACGTGACAAGCTCTCATGGCTGTGGACAAACAAGCGAGAACTCACCATCCTACAGACTCAAGAAGCTGGCGACGTGCTGCTCCTACCTGTCGGTGCTACTGGGGTCGGTGCGATTCACCAGACCTACGCCGCAGGCCAGCATCTAGAGAAAGGCGATGAGCAAGGCTACTTCGCCTTCGGTGGGTCGACCGTCATGAGTTTCTACCTACCAAACCGCGTAAAAATAGCGCAGGACCTCCTCGATAACACCGCAAAGGGCTACGAGACCTACGCACGCCAAGGCGACGTCCTAGGCAGCATTATCGCACCGTAAGAGGCAGCAGAA
>CAYJLR010000244.1:0-1893 GCA_964370895.1 uncultured Akkermansia sp.
TTAATCACTAGCTAGTTCCACTCACCATAAGCTGAGCAACACCTCTATACAAGCCCCTTTACCCAGCTTCGGCTCGGTAAAGGGGCTTTTTTCGTGATCACCAGCAGTCAGAAAACGCTCATCAGCAGATTGGATACTTTGTTAGAAAGTAATACTATAACAAGTAACGAAAGAAGCTTGACGAGCACAGAAGCCGTCCGCTATACTGCCAACTTGATGGAACGCATCCGCATCAGCACCGTACCCACCAGCGACACCGCAGCCACAGCTACAGTGATCGATGTCTTTACGACAGCGCAGAGCGACCACATGGGTGGCAGCTGGATCAACCGCGACCCAATCGCGGAAAACGGAGGCTTGAATTTGTATGGTTTCGTAGGGAATAAAGTATGGGTGTGGGATATCGCGGGAACATCATTTAAAGTATATCCTATTCCAATTTATATCTTGCCGATGCAATCTATTGCAGATCAGTTTAGAGTAGTAGCCTTTACTGGGGATCCAACTGTTAACAGTGTAGCTTCACCTAGAATAAAAGGATCAGATATAATAGTGGTATCTGAAAAAGAAGGCGCGTGCTGCGCTAAGGCAACAAAAGCTAAAAAGCTCGAAATTAACGTTGTTACTTACATTCCATATCCAAATGATGTAGCCTATTTCCATACATTCATTAAATCAGGATATACTGCAATGCTAGGACATGAAAATAGACGACGTGAAGTATATGAGTTGGCCAATGATCATTATTTAGAGCCATCTGAATTATCAGGATCATTTGTATCAGGATGTG
The DNA here is from genome assembly GCA_964370895.1 of uncultured Akkermansia sp. Lineage (GTDB taxonomy): Bacteria > Verrucomicrobiota > Verrucomicrobiia > Verrucomicrobiales > Akkermansiaceae > Akkermansia. The sequence goes on from CAYJLR010000244.1 coordinate 791, forward strand.
AGATATGTCGTGATAATAAAAAAGATGCAGGAAAAGCAATGATACAGTATTTTAATAAATTACGAGCTGCAGCTATCAATAATTATATGACTTATATAATACAAGAGCAATTTCATATAGGCGATAAGGAGGATAATAGAGGATATACACTGTTTGATTATATCAGAGGAGGTTATGTTTTCCACCAATGGGGCTATTCGGCTATACATATAATTAATACACCTAGTGGCAATCAATGGGTACCTAAGTGTCAATAACATTCAATAGAAAAACATGATGTATAGATTTATATTTACAATTAGTTTTATGTGCTTTTTCTTTAATAATCTTACCAAAGGAACAGAAGAAAAATTTAACTTTATAAAGAGTAATCGAGAGTTTAGCCTTATAAAGAGCGATAGTAGTCATTATATAGAAAATATTACAAGTAACATAGATTCATATGGGATTGTATATTTTTATGGGATGCTTTTTCCAAGTCGTAATACAGCATGGATAGCTATAAGACTTAATGCAATTTACAAATCTACTGATAAAGAGAATAGACAAAAAAAATATGATGTGCATTTTCTTAGGACAAAATTAAGTAAATTAGAAATAGAAAATATAATACAGCTGGGTTCAACAGATATACCTGAACACTTTTTTTTCACAAGGCATTCGAAAATTTGTTTCGGAGGTGTGGAATCTACATGTTATCTATTTTCATCTGACGGTAAGACGCTTAATTTATACATACTTAATATAATATTAGATAAACAAAGAAAAATATCGTCGTATAAAATATTCCACAAAATTATTAATGAATCGGATTATTTGAAATAAATATATAAATATCTGATAGTCAGCTAAATAAGTTGACCACATGCGAATTAAGTTATATATTAATCTAAAAATAGATGCCAGTCAGTAGAATTAATTAATCATATGTAAGTTAAAGTATATATTAATCACTGCTCAGATCCACCTACCATAAACTACTCAAACACCTCAATGCAAGCCCCTTTACCTAGCTTCGGCTCGGTAAAGGGGCTTTTTTCGCACTCAGCAGCAGTCAGAAAACGCTCATCAGTAGATTGGATACTTTGTTAGAAAGTAATACT
>CAYJLR010000245.1:0-1873 GCA_964370895.1 uncultured Akkermansia sp.
CTAGACGAGCTGCACACGCTGGATGATGAAGCCCTGTGCAAGCGGCTTACACAATTAAATGGCATAGGTGTGTGGACAGCTGAGATGCTGATGATATTCTGCATGCAGCGTCCGAACATCCTCAGCTACGGTGATCTCGCCATCCTGCGAGGGCTGCGCATGCTCTACAGGCACAAGAAAATAAGCAAGGCGCTCTGGGCGAAGTACCACAAGCGATACTCTCCCTACGCCTCTACTGCTAGCATCTACCTCTGGGCTATCGCCGCAGGCGCTCTCGAGGAGCTGACAGATCCAGCCAGCGCGAAGTAAGCAGCTGAGAGCAAAAACGCCTTGCGAGAAACTCCCGCAAGGCGTGCTTGTGATAAATACTTAGCTGATGATGCCGAGCGGCTTTGTCGTCTTCCAGTCACCACGCGTGAAGTCTGGGAAGAGCTGCGGTGCTCCACCTGCGCGTATGGAGAGCTCAGAAAGATCGGATACTGCCGTCCATAGTGCTCCTTCATAGACATTCTGATCCAGAGGCTCGCCCTGTCTCAGGCATTCGACCATGCGGTAGAGCATGATGTAGTCCATGCCGCCATGTCCGCCCATCTTTGTCGCAATATCGCCGATGCGCTTCCAGAGTGGGTGCTCATACTTTTCATAGATCGCCTTCATGCCATCGCCTTGAATCCACTTATGATAATTACCATCGCCTATCTTTTCGCCTGCGACACGGGTGGGGAAGCCTGCTAGTGTACCCAGTGTGCCTTGGATGAGATTGTGACGACTGTAGGGGCGAGGGCTCGTCTCATCCCACTGTACCATGATGGTACGACCGAGGCTGGTCTTGATAATGCTGGTATTGATATCTCCGCATTCGAAGTCTGTCTGGCGCAGCTTGTGATTCGCAGGGAGGTTCTTCTCCGCATACTGAGCGCGTCCCAGTGCAGGGCTGGAGAAGGAAACGAGGCGGGCGAACATGTCCTCTTCGCGTGCGAGTCCCATGTATTGCGCGACTGGCCCGAGTCCATGCGTGGAGTAGATATTACCATTGCGATTAATGAAATGATAGGGACGCCATGCGCTAGGGCTCTTCATGCCTCCGCGTAGCTCGTGTATGTAAGCGGCTTCACCATGGAGGAGGTCTCCTATTACTCCTTGGCGTACCATGTTCAGGTAGAGGAGCTCATCGCGACCATAGTTCACATTTTCCATCATCATGCAGTGACGCTGCGTCAGCTCACTCGTGTCGACGATGTCCCAGAGTTCCTTGATCGTGACAGCCATAGGGACTTCGACGAAGGCATGTGCGCCTGCCTTCATGCTGTCGATGGCGTGCTGGGCGTGATCCTGCCAGCGTGTCGATACGATGACAGCATCAGGCTTGACCTCGGAGAGCATCTTGAGGTACTCCATCTTGTCACCACAGTATTCCGCTGGCTTGGGTGCGCCCTTATCAGTGATGCGCTTGACCGTGCGTGTGATGTTTTCAGGTTTCAAGTCGCAGACGGCTACGACCTCTGCCCCTGGGATGATGGAACATTGGTAGGCGTGGTTGCCACCGCGAGATCCTACACCGATGAAGGCGATACGTACCTTATCAATCTTAGGAGCGCGGAAGCCGCCCATGTACTTCGCCCCTGTAGGGCGTGCAGGCCATGAGGCCATAGGACCTATACCGCTGTCTGGCTTGGCTAGATACTTATCCCCACCTGCAACTGAGGGTGGGACGAGTGAGGCTAGGGCTGGAGTGGCGGCGACACCACCAACGAAAAGACCGAGTTGCTGTAGAAAATGACGACGTGAAGTAGATGTATTCATAGTTTATTATGATAATATATACATCTACCCGTTGGAAGTATTTTCTATGTCAATTGAATAACAAATGAGT
>CAYJLR010000246.1:0-1837 GCA_964370895.1 uncultured Akkermansia sp.
CTTTGTGGGGAATAGATTTTGGATATTGGATGTGTTAGGGGTGGAGGGATGGCTTGATGAGGTATTAAATGCTGGGCAAACTATTGGCAATGCCGTTGATCAAACAGGGCAAGCTATTAGCAATGCCGTTGTTGATACAGGGCAAGCTATCGGAAGTGCGGCTGTTTATGCTGGACACGCTATCGAAAACGCGACTGTTTATACAGGGCAAGCTATCGGAAGCGCGGCTGTTTATGCTGGACACACTATCGAAAACGCGACTGTTTATACAGGGCAAGCTATCGGAAGCGCGGCTGTTTATACGGGGCAAGCTATTGATACCATCTGGAATAATGGTGCTGATTTCTTAGAAGGAATCAATGATGCGATGGCTCAACAGAGTGGGGCGCAAATACCATCACTAGGTGCACCTGGTGTGCACCTTCAATCGGGGACATGTGGATACAGTGGAGATAACGATGATCAAGTTAGAGATACAATTATAATTGTTCTCATAACATCTTTAATTCGTAGAGGAACCCGGGCATACAATAGAATAAATAAGAAGAAAAAATGTAAGCCTTGCAGACCTGTCGTTGGAACTCGTTGTTATATAGAAGATACGACTCATACACATGGAGGATACTGTCCTCATTATCATATTATTAAAGTAAATCAAACACCAGCAATCGCTGGATGTGTATGTATAGCTAATAAAGAATCATTTGCGAGTGGAACAATACCCTTAGGTGTACCACAGTGTTTAAATAACTCTAGAAAGATTATTGTAACTGGTGGAGGATTGAGTAATTAATACATAAAATGAGATATAAATACCGAACTGGTGAACTAATTGAATCAGGAGATTTGGTTCTTATAGACTATGGATATGAGCCTATAGTTATATATAGCGTTTATTTTAAAAAAAATGAATATAAAAATTTAGGCTTAGATGCACCAGCTGTTGAAGTAGGTATTTATTCTGTTTATTTAAGTGAAATAAATTCTACTGCATACCAAATATGTGACGGAATAAAAGAGTATGAGACAACTCTTGTAAGTAAAGGTTTTCATCTCCCTACAAGAGAAAAAAATGAGAAAATGCCTCAATATTATTATACTTCAAACGAACCCATAAAATGCTTTGATCATATTTCTATACTTAGGCAAGACAAATCAAGATACAATGCAATAATTTTATTTCTCCATGATAAATTTAAAAATGCACCTAATGGAAAAGATGTGCTGATTTATAACTTGGATCAAAATAAAATAGAAGCCATCAGTGTGAAAGAATTACTTGATAGAGAAACAATACCCTTTGGTCCAAAAGAGTTTTGCACCGAAAATATTATATCAAAATGTAATACGCTAAATATCTATTATAGGAATGGTACTCTTGTTGAAGCTGGAGACTGTATTCAGAATAAACTAACAGGAGAGAAATTTATTATTTATATGTTATTGCCGAGCGAAGTATATGATACTAATAGTGATCTTTTACTCGCAAGCGATGCGCAGCAGCGGCAATTTGTTCTTATGAATTCAAACTATTTAGATAGCAATCACATTACATTAGTCTTGAAAAATATTAGCCTTGTGTTAGCTCGCATTTAATAAATAGATAAATGCAGCATTAGCATTGGTGTCAGTCAGTATATTTGAACTGGCGCATGTGGTGTAAAATATTTGTATTTAGTTTTTTAGGTACTAGATTATTCTCTGGTTATATAGATACCAGTCAGTATTCTCTAATATGATTTACCCACCATAGGCAGAGCAACACCTCAATACAAGCCCCTCTACCAAGTTTCGACTCGGTAGAGGGGCTTTTTTCATCGCAGCTATTCGCACTCAC
>CAYJLR010000247.1:0-1830 GCA_964370895.1 uncultured Akkermansia sp.
CATCTTCCATGTAGACGCGCTTATCCTCGTAGAGTGGATGGTAAGAGGTGCCGATGGGGTTCGTCAGGCAGATGTACCATGGGTAGGATTTCATGACGCGCATGTGGGCATGTATACTCTTACCCTCTGCGCTCTTGAGGCTGACTTGGTAGCTGTCGCCGTGGTAGTGGTGGTACGGGATGCTGACGAGTACGCAGGCTATGAAGGGAATCCCGATATAGAGGAATAGTTTCTTGAGGACGTTCAGGATCTTTTTCATGCGAATGTGGGGGGCTTCTATGTGAGGGGGAGGCTAAAATGCATTACTGACGCTGACCCAGCTTCTCACCTTATCGGGATGAAGGAGCTCGCGCAGCTCGTGGCTGACTTCTTCGTGGCTGCATGCTTGCAGACGCTCGGGGAGGCTGAGGCTGTACTCGGGGGATAAGCCCAGCAGGGTGTCGAGTGCGACCGCTTTCCCGATACGAGCATGCGACTGCATGTGGATCTGGTGGCCGACGAGGGCGGTGGCACGTGTGCGCTCGAAGGCATCGAGTGGGATGCCCTCTTCTGCGAGGCGAGCGAGGCATTCTGTCAGAGCGGCACGCGCCTCGGCTAATTGCTCGGGAGCGGTGCCGAGGTAGAAGTAGAAGCAGCCTGTGTCGACTCCACTCATGGCGGAGGCTGAGGCGTAGTAGGCGAGACCGCGCTTCTCGCGTATCTCGGTGAAGATGGGGCCTGCCATGTCACGCAGCCACTCTAAGACGAGTGCGAGTGCGGTGTTCTTCTCTGAGAGGATAGCTACACTGGGGATGGCGAGGGTGAGGACTGCTTGTTCCTTGTCCGCGATGAGTTGACTGTCTCCTGCTTGCTGTGGGATAGTCGCGCTACGCTCGATAGGCTGTCCCATGGGGAGAGTGCGGAATTCGGCTTCCACGATGTCCTGTACTTCGTCTTCTACATCTCCAACGAGGCTGAGCACGATGTTACGCCCACAGAAGAGGCGCGCGTGCTGGTGTAGCAGATCATCTCGGCTGATGGAGCGTAAGCTCTCGACGGTACCATCTGGGATGAGTCCGTAGCTAGAATCACCGAAGCAGAGTGGGCGTAACTCACGGAAAGCGAGCGAGAGAGGGTCTTCCTCCATGTCGAGTACGTCGGCTATCATGGCTTCTTTCTCCGTATCGATGACTTTCTGATCGAGGGCCGGCTGCTGGATGATGTCTGCGAGGATGGATAGCGTATGGGGGAGATCTTCTTTCAGGCATGTGGCGGAGATGAGCAGGGTGTTGTTCCCCGCATCACTGCTGATGCTCGCCCCTCGGTTCTCCAGCGCGTCAGCGATGTCGCTGGCACTGCGCGTGCTGGTGCCCTTGAGCATGCATTCGGAGAGTAGGCTGTTGATACCAGCTAGTGCTGCGGTCTCTGTGCCGCAGCCTGCACCGACGGCAAGATTGATGCTCACAAGGGGGATGCTCTTGTCCTGCTTCGTGATGAGTCGTAAGCCAGAGCTTAATTCATGAAGGAGGGCAGGGCTGTCTGTACTCTGAGATGTTAGAGCTGTGTCAGATGCATTACTTCCTATGGGGTCGATGCTGACTTCGCATTGCTTGTTGGCGACGAAGTAGGTACGGATGACGCGCTTGATGTCTTCAGCTGTGACCTGTCGCAGGGCTTCTTCCCATTCTTCCATGGAGTTTGAATTGCGCGAATGATGCCACGTAAGACCCAAGGCGTTTGCTCGTCCTTGCACGCTAGCGAGTCCACGTAGGCGCGTGGTTTTCAGCTGGGCGAGACTGCGCTGGATGCCGAGTTCGAAGCCATCGAGCTCAGGGAGTGCTTTCATATACT
>CAYJLR010000248.1:0-1820 GCA_964370895.1 uncultured Akkermansia sp.
TATATGCTTTAACTTACATATGATTAATTAATTCTACTGACTGGCACCTATTTCCTTTATATGGTGAGTGGAACTAGCTAGTGATTAATATATGTTTTAATTTACATATGATTAATTAATTCTACTGACTGGCACCTATTTTACCTATTTTAAGTGTTCAATCTGCTGACGAGGCTTTTTTGGCTGCTGGTGACCGCGAATAACTGCGATGAAAAAGCCCCTTTACCGAGTCGAAGCTGGGTAAAGGGGCTTGTATAGAGGTGTTACTCAGCCTATGGTGAGTGGATCTAAGTAGTGATTAATATATGCTTTAATTTACATATGATTCTATAATTCTAGTGTCCAAATTATAGAATCACCTCTTTGTTCGCGATACATATGATTGATAAGAGCTATATCCACGCGCCACCACAGGGGGCCTTTTCTTTCATAAGCTCTTTGCTTTTTGGCAATTTCATATTCTTCTAATAAGTTGGCTTTTTGAGCAGAGGATATCAATAATGTCTTATACTGTTCACTTTCGATTGCTACAATCTTTCTTCCTTCTAGTTTTATTCGAATAGAATCCCATACTTCGAGATTGTTATTATTGACAACTTTGACACGACCTGTCGCAATAATTCCACCGCCCCTTGGCCAGTACCATTGCGGAACATGGTGCTGATAAAGCATCTCACTACACTCGGCAAAATCTTTGCCTATAAAATTATTGAGATGATGTGGTATAATTATGTGATCGGGGAAACAACCTTCAGAATACATAGCACTACTTGTCGAACATAGTGGTTCTATTTCTTTGATGTACAGAGTCGGTTGCGATAATTTGCAATCTGCAATTATCAAAGATATAAGCAAATAGGTAATATTAATCATATAGTCTTGAAGAATAATCTTTTATCTCTCGATGGAGCCTGAAGTACTTGAGGAGGGGGATTTGGTGTATGCATTGAAACTACGCCATCGATCTCTCCATTTTTATTTCTAATAGCGTTTGAGTTGTTCATATCTTTTGATATGTTAGCATTCTCATTTTTTACGTATGCCAAAAATAAACTAAATGAAAGATCGTCGACACTTTTTTCGTATTCTTTCAGTATTTCTATGTCAAATATACATGCACACAAGCTATGCAGAATAATAGGTACTGGACGAATGTAATACTCGTCCGCTATATAATAAGTACGTTCTCTATTCTTCTCATGTTCAATAATTACATTCACTCCATTTGCTGTATAGCCTCTTATTCCTTCTGTAGTAGATGGTATATATTGACGAAGTACGAACTCTCTCTTCCACTTTTGAAATACAGATTATATTTTTTTCTATTTTATATTCAATATGTAAATCTTCATCGAATACACTTTTATCATCAATAAACGTAAAACCTTTTGCTTTTGGATGTTTTATAAGTAAATTATCTAATTTAATATGCTGATAATTTGGCTGTGTTATATCACCTAAAATAAACTCATCCGTTCTTAATACTTTGTTACCTAGTATATCCCTCATCCATCCACTATTACCCACGAAGCCATACAGATTTAGCCCCCCTTCTTCTTCGATTGGATCACGGTTGATCCAGCGGCCGTCTTGGGGGTTGTAGTGACGGTAGTTGTAGTAGGTGAGACCGAGTTCTGGGTCGGCGATTTCGCTGCTCCATTGGAGGGGGGTGGCGGTGTTGCCGGTGGCTGTTACTGCTCCGAAGGGGGTGTAGCTGTAGCTGGTGGCAAGGGTGCCGCTGTTCGTGTAGAGCTCGGTCACGTTTTTACTGAGGTCGAGGCCGTAGGTATACCATGTGCCGTTTTGCTCGATGGCAAGGG
>CAYJLR010000249.1:0-1810 GCA_964370895.1 uncultured Akkermansia sp.
ACAGGGTATCTTCCCCTGAGCTGAACTCATGAACAAGCAGCTTCATATTTACGATTGTCTCACAAGAAAGCTTGTCGTTTCCGACGGTGCTTTCATGACTATTGGTGCGCTCGAAAGCAGCACTTTCCATCTATCCATGCGCGCTAAGAACGCAGGTTCCTTTGCCCAGCGCGATGGGACTTGCCGATTCTTCCCTCATAGCACAGTTGATAGCTTCACACTGAATAGCACGCGCATCAGCAATGATGTCATCATCCGCTCTGAGGAATTATATCTCCTCTGCATCTCGGGTGCTTGCCTCGTTTGCTGGTATGGCGACAGCTCGAATAAGGCGAAACCGCGCTTTGATCAATTCGAAGCCACCCAGTGGTTTGTCTACATCAAGGCAGAAAACAAGTGGAAAGGTCCACTCTCCCTTCAGACTCTCTCAGAGGAAGCAGAAACACTCCCGAAGGACGCACTCATCACCTTCCGCGGTCTCGACAACCGAGCATTCACACTCTCGGATATTGAAGATTCACTCAGCTTCTACAACGCCCAGCAGAAGGAAATCAAGAAGAATCGTCACATCGACGACGACGCGCCATCACGCTGCCCATCCTGCTGGGAGCTCTTCATGCCTCAGGATGCCCTCGCTATCGCGTCGCATCCCGATCTGTGCGGAGATCCTTATCTGGGAGAGGATGTTCAGAAGCGATTTGTCGTGACAAAGAAGAATGCCCAAGGTCTCCCCATCGACGAAATGGGCGTCCCTTGCACAGAGTTCGCCTGCCCGCTCTGCCATTACAAGCTACCTCCTTTCTTCAACCTCATGCGCCAGCATATCTTCTCGCTCGTCGGTGTACCCGCAGCAGGGAAGACTTATTATCTAGCTTCACTAGCACATCAGCTGGAGTTAGAGCTGCCGCGTGACTTTAGCATCCCCTTCCGCGATGCAGATCCTCTGGCGAATGCCCCACTCAGCGACATGAGCACGCGCCTATTCACCGCACTCACCCCACAGGACGCCTATATTGGCAAGACGCGTCTCGAAGGCAGCCTCTACCAGAATGTCTGGCGACATGGTCACGAGGTCAGCATGCCCCGCCCCTTTGTGTATAATATGAACAAGGCGGCGAAGTCATACTCCATCGTGATGTTTGACAATGCTGGGGAAAGCTTCGAACCCGGTCGATCGGGAGAAGAGCACCCTGGTGCCGAGCACTTAGCTGTCGCTTCCAGCATACTCTACCTCTTCGACCCGACGACGAACCCCGGCTTCCGCAGCTTACTACAGGACAATAAGGATCCTCAGCTCAAGCGATGCCTGCACCCAGCAGGAAGACAGGGTCGACTCCTCGCTGAGACAGAGATGCGTCTTCGCACGCGCCTGAACATGCCACCGGGGAAGAAGCTCGATATCCCCTTCGCTCTCATTATCGGCAAATGCGATATTTGGCAGCACCTTCTGGGACCAGAGGCCTTGCTACCCGTAGTGCGCCATGGCATCTTCCACCCTCAGAATGTCGATGCGAACTCCGCGCGCCTACGTCAACTCATCTTTAATATCTGCCCCTACATCTGTATCAATGCAGAGGCTATCTCGTCGAATGTGCGCTACTTTGCCGCATCTGCCCTCGGTAGCTCTCCCATCGAGTTCAAAGATGATGCAGGCAATACCCTCATAGGTCCTGCATCAGGTGCCGTAAAGCCTCTCCACGTGACTGACCCCATGCTGTGGGCTCTCAATGAGGTCGAGCCCTCGCTCCTCCCGACGCCTGCTCTTGGTTAAGCCATACAGACCCCAGTCTCTCCTCTTAGTTACTCTCCT
>CAYJLR010000250.1:0-1794 GCA_964370895.1 uncultured Akkermansia sp.
ATACCTGTGCTGAGGAACTGGCGTGTGTAGCTCCAGCTGCCGCCCATGTGGTCGCGCTGCGCTGTCGTAAAGCCTTCGATCACTGTAGCTGTGGCTGCGGTGTCGCTGGTGGGTACGGTGCTGGTGCGGATGCGTTCCATCAAGTTGGCAGTATAGCGGACGGCTTCTGTGCTAGTCAAGCTTCTTTCGTTACTTGTTATGGTATTGCTTTCTAATAAAGCGTCCAATCTGCTGATGAGCGTTTTCTGACTGCTTGTGAGTGTGAATAGCTGCGATGAGAAAGCCCCTTTACCGAGTCGAAGCTGGGTAAAGGGGCTTTGTATAGAGGTGTTACTCAGCCTATGGTGAGTGAATTCTACTAGAAGATAGTTTAGTTATAAGATTGGTGATATATTTTCCAAATTTTTAAAATCTATTTGTTTCCAAGATTTTTTAGTAAAACAATCTGAAACTTTAATTTTTAACCCTCCCAAAGATTCTAGTTCGCCTTTTCTGTTAATACCAGTAATAGAAGACGTAGAATACATTTTTCCATTTTGATAAATTCTTAATGTAAAGGCACTGGTGTCTATTTTATATTCTTTTTTAGGGCTTCCGTCTGGCATGACAGGAAATCTATGAAGATTTCTTTCAATAAATGTGTAAATATTAATTTTCTCTATAAGAGCACTTCGTTTATGAGGTAAGATCTCTAATTTTATTCCATCTTTAGCAAGATCTTTATGAGAAACGTAGAATACAAGCTCATCAGATTCTTTTAAAAAGTAATGATCTGGATAAGGTGGGCGATCTTTCTTTATTTGACTCATCTGTTGACATGCAACGAGATTGGATACAATAATTAAGCTGAGAAATTTATTTCTGTATTTAGATATATTCATATTATTAGTATTATTTATTAAAGTAAGCATTTATCATACACTCTGTCGAATTCTTTATCATAGTTTTTCTCGAACTCATCCATTTTATCTAGGAGCTTGCACACGCTTTCTACAGAACGTTTAACACGCCATTTAAGTTCTTTCTTAAGCCAAGCGCCTTTTGCTTTATTCATGTATTCAGCTCTTTGATAGGCTCTTATCTCCGAGCAAATGGAAAATAAACAGCTTCCATTGTATTCAAGTAAGCCATCACACCTGTCTTCAGCGTGTTGTAACTCATGAAGAAACATATTCGCACTATTAAGCGTTCTTTTATTAACAAGACAGGAAACGTTGATATTTGAGGAATTGCATCTATTTTTTGGGGCATTATCGCAATTTGCGTAAAAACTTTTACCTTTATAATTATCCATACAAGTTACGGTTATACTACAGCCTTTGGATAGAATACGATTAATCTGCATCTGGTTATCTTTTATTCCCTTTTTAACGTGTTCTTCACAGCACTTACAATCTTCCCCTTCACTTTTCTCTATGAATAAGCTTCCAAAACAGGGCTGTCGTTGACTAAACCACCACCAAAACTTCCCTAATCTATCCCATAGCCATATTTGATTCCCCACGAAGGCGTATAGATTTAGTCCGCCTTGTTCCGCGATTGGGTCGCGGTTGATCCAGCGGCCGTCGGTTGGGTTGTAGTGGCGGTAGTTGTAGTAAGTGAGACCGAGTTCTTCGTCTGCGATTTCGCTGCTCCATTGGAGGGGGTTGGCGGTGTTGCCAGTGGCTGTTACTGCTCCAAAGGGGGTGTAGCTGTAGCTGGTGGCAAGGGTGCCGCTGTTCGTGTAGAGCTCAGTGACATTCTTACTGAGGTCAAGACCATAGGTATACCATGTGCCGTTTTGCTCGATGGCAA
>CAYJLR010000251.1:0-1788 GCA_964370895.1 uncultured Akkermansia sp.
ATGGTGTGTAAGTTAGCCGTCAGAACACCTGTGAGTGTGCCGTCGGCGTTCAGCGCCCATGCGCGTCCGCCCGTGGCGACACCTGTGATATTTGCCGCCGTGAGCGAGCTGGGGTTGACTGTCATGCCTTCAGCAAAGAGCTGGTAGATCAGTTCATTGCCATTACTTGTACTCGCCAGTCCTGCGATGTCAAAGATGGTGTCAGCATTGACCGTAATGGTGCCTGTACCTGCCATGGTCTGGGTGAAGGCGACGGTGCCGCCGAGCGTGAGCTGGCCGTTGTTGGTCGTGTTGCCCAGAGCGGTTGTGCCGAGCAGCGAGAGATTCGCACCAGCATCAATGGTCAGTGAGCCTGTGACGCTGGTCGTGCCAGTGAAGGAGCTCGTGCTACCTGTCTTGAAATTCGTCACGCCCATGAGCTGCTGGGAGGTCGTACTGGTGACACTGTTGGTGAAGTTCGCTGTGGCGCTGACATTGACGATCAGGTTGTCTGCGAGGATCTCGGAGGAGACATTGTAGTTGCCCGACCAGGTGAACTCGAGCGTGGGGTCGAGGGCATTCCCCCCTCCTGCATCGATGGCATTACCGTTGAGGGTATTAGAAACAGTGATCTTGGAGTTATTTACCGTGACATCACCTGTCATATCGTATTTCACACGACGACCACCGACCATGATCTCACCTGTACCTGAGGCGGAGGCATTGCGGTCTGCCTGCGTGGATAGTCCCAGTGAGTAGTCTTCAAACTCGAGAGTGACACCCGAGCCGAGGCTGATGATATCACCAGAGAAGTCCTTCATCGCGCCCTCAAAAATTAACTCAAAAGGTATATAGTTGGCGGCGGACGTGTTTGCCGTCACATAGAATGATCCATTAGGCTTCGTCGCGGCCGAGCCGTCGGGGAGATTGTAGCCTGTGAGTGCGTCGTCAGTAGGCACTCCCTCCGTTGCGAGGTAGGCATCCTTATCTGCTAAGAGGTCAAAGTCGACCACGGCATTGTTGAAGCGATAGGTACGATCGTTGGATATGGCACCGATGTAGATGTGACGGATGTAGCTTGTGGCGACGATTTCGTTACCTCCGCCTGGATCGACCCATCCATGACCTGCCATGTTGAAGATCAAGTTGTCGGTCTGAGCAATATTGCTAGGTGTCTGTGTTCCATCGGTACCTGGATCAATGTCCGTGTTAGCTCCAATATAGGAAAAGTTCGCAGCCTGCGCCTCTGCCTGAATGAGGTTATAGGTAATAGCCCCAGCTACCATGGAGCCTGTGGCTACGGTGCAGGTGAAAGAGCTGACGGTGGCAAAGCATGAAAGCAGAGCACTGCGTAATAAGCGAGGGAGATGAAGTTTCATTAGAAATAAATTTAAGTTTTAGGGTTCTTTTAAACTACCATTAAACTCCTATTTGTCAAGATTATTTTTACATTAGAGCGATACGAAACAAGGTCTTAGAAAAGGTACGAAAGTAATAAAAATGCGACAATAACGGGAAAAAACTAAGATAAAATTAGTTCTTAGGGACTATGATGTAGTCATTAGGGAAGTTCTCGCAATTCGTTTTCCACAAAAGTGGATGAAGAAAATGAAGTAAACAGCGCGTCTCACTCGGTCTTTTTCGCCTATTTTTACCCTTTTCTCGTCGAATAAGCCATTATGCTCCGTCGAAAATGAGAAAAATAAGCTGAAAAATCCCTTCGTGATTTCGCGCTGCGAATTACGAGAACTCCCCATTAGTGGTGCGATTTTTTTTACAGCTATGTTCTTCGATAAAATATTTATATTA
>CAYJLR010000252.1:0-1787 GCA_964370895.1 uncultured Akkermansia sp.
GCTTTCGAAGGTTCGAATCCTTCTCTGCCCATCCCCTTAATGAAAAACCTGCAAGATTAGTTCTTGCAGGTTTTTTGTTGCGCTAATATAGAAATAACCTGAATTTCTAACAATTTTCGCTTGACTTATAGAATGAGTTTTTGATAGTTTATTAAGATGATCATAAAACAACTCACCCTTTTAGCCTTGATGGCTACGCCTTTTTTTGCACAAGCAACAGAATCAAGCAAAGTCACGCCTCTCGTTGTTCTCTCCGAGGAAGATCGTCCTCTGAACGCAGCAGAGCGCACCTATATTCTGACTATCTTAGCGCAATCAGTCGAATTATTTGCCGATAATTTCCATGATCAGATTGATCCAGAAGCACCCGATTCACTCCGCAAAGCAGTCACGCGTGAACTCCAGCGTACCAAGGTTTCTCTGGATGATCTAAGTGAAGAGCAGCGCACATACTTGCAGCAGGAGCGCGGAATTCAAGAAAACGCTGTTAAGAGCATGGAAGGTAAGAACGACGACATGCAGAAGGAAATCTTCCAGACCATGCAGCAGTCATTGGAAAGCTTCCATAAGAGCGCTACCCCGCACATGAAACGTCTGTTCGGCACGCATACATTATTTGACAATCTCGTGATTGAGGTTGAATTCGATGCGAAGTTGCGCGCTATCCTTGAAAGCGGTCCCGTGCCTAGCAAGACAAAGACACCAGCATCTGAAGAAACCATTAAGAAACTCAAGGCATTCGCAGCTGAACTCCGCTCCAAGTGTTCTTAATCAATTTTAGTTAACAAGAAGCTTTAAGGCACGAGTATCTTCTGATAGATACCCGTGCCTTTTTTATTTATAATTTCGTGAAGTCTACGTGCATATAATCGCGATCGTTGAACAGCCCGAAGGGGCGAGCCCCTACCGACAACCATGCGAGCCACCAATGATCATAATCAGCAGAGCTGAAGAGCGCATTCTTACCTCGCACGCTGTTTCCATTGCGCGCAGCATTGAAGTCTAGCGCGATCCCCCATGCGTGCATGCTGCTTGCAGTTCCGCCACGCACGCTTCGATTGTTATAACTGCCGTCGTAGACATCTAGTCCGAGCTCGCGGACGCGTTTTGCTCCGTAGTGCGAGAGCACACGCTTGAGTGCGAGCTCTACGCCATGCGCTATGCGCTCATGCACGCGTATACTTGTTACCAGTCTACCATCATAATAGAGGGGATAGGGTGGGTTAAGCGATACAAGCGATACTTGCCCAGCCGCCCCAAAGATAGAGCGATTTGAACGGATCTGCCCCTTGCTTGGATAGATGGGTAAGCTCGCATCTCCAAAGTACCGAGCAATGGCCGAGCGTGTCTTAGTCCCGATGATACCATCAGCTTTTACTCCCACAATGAGCTGGACGCGCTTAATGATCTCTCTTGCTTCGCTCATCTGCTATCTCCTTTCTGAGGGTGAATATCTCCTTGCGAAGCCCATCTATCTGAGCTTCGCGTCTGTCGGACCGTTCTTTTGCTTCATCGAGTCGCTCCGTGAGTCGTTTGATTTCGGATTGTTGGTGCTTGATAAACCAGCCTACAGCCCCCACGCCTGTTATGACGAGAGCAATGACTTGCCAGCTTGGGTTCGTCATCACAGCGGCTGATCCTAGCATGCCTGAGCCTATAATTCCTGCGTTCATGTTATTTTTCTACTGTGACGGTGAGACCGTAGATTTTATGGATGAGTTCCAGATCAGCTGCCTGTTCAGGTGTAATTGTGCATGAGCTCATGAGACCCGCGATGCCGAGCAGCG
>CAYJLR010000253.1:0-1777 GCA_964370895.1 uncultured Akkermansia sp.
TCCCCACCCTCGTACGCGACCTGCAGAAAGTCATCGGCACAGAAGCACGCCAGCAGATGCTCGATCGCACAGGCGCACTCCCTGACGTCGTCGTCGCCGCCATCGGCGGTGGATCGAACGCCATCGGCATGCTCTACCCCTTCGTCGAAGACAAAGACGTACGCCTCGTAGGCGTCGAAGCAGGTGGCACAGGTGAAGAAGGCTGCATGACCTCAGCATCACTCAACCTCGGTCGCCCCGGCGTCGTGCACGGAGAATACACCATGCTCCTCCAAGATGAAAACGGACAAATCAGCGACTCTGCCTCCATCTCTGCAGGCCTCGACTACCCCGGAGTCGGCCCAGAACACGCCCACCTCCAAGACATAGGCCGCGCCTACTACGGCATCGCCTATGATGCGCAAGCCATCGACGCCTTCCAGCGCCTCACCCGCAGCGAAGGCATCATCCCCGCGCTTGAATCCAGCCACGCCCTCGCTTGGGTCTTCAACCACGTCGACGAACTCCCAGCAGGAGGCAAAGTACTCGTCAACCTCTCGGGACGCGGCGACAAAGACCTCAACCACGCCATGAACTACATCAAGCTCGACGAAGCCTAAACACCCACACCACTAACCAAAACATTTTCTATGACCATCAAAGAAAAAATCGCGGCAGCCGTCAGCACAGGACGCAAAGCAGTCATCCCCTACATCACCGCAGGCTTCCCGAACACGGGACGCTTCTGGTATGAACTCAAGGAAATCGACGCCACCGGAGTCGACGTCATTGAAATCGGCATCCCCTTCTCTGACCCCGTCGCGGATGGCCCCGTCATCGAACGCGCCAGCCATGAAGCCATCGCACATGGCGTCTCCCTGCACTGGGTACTCGAAGGACTGAAAGAACGCCGTGGGCAATACCAAGCAAAACTCGTCCTCATGGGCTACCTGAACCCCTTCCTGCAATACGGCTATGAAAAACTCGCCCAAGCAGCAGTCGACGCAGGCGTGAGTGGCTTCATCATCCCCGACGTACCGCTGGAAGAAACCCCAGAAATTCGCGAAGCATTTGCGCCACACGACCTGAACCTCATCACCCTCGTAGGACCAAACACCAGCCTGGAACGCATGAAGGAATACGCGCCCTATACAAAAGGCTTCGTCTACGTCGTCTCCGTACTCGGCACGACTGGGCACAACGACCAAGACATCGCGGAAGTGACGAGAACCATGCTACAAGCGCGTGAAGCATTTGGAGACACGCCATTGAGCCTCGGATTTGGGCTAGAGCGCCCAGAACAGCTCAGCTCACTGCCAGCCGAAGCGCAGCCAGACGCGGCAGTACTCGGCACCTCGCTACTCTTGCATATAGAAAGTGGGAAACCAGTAGCAGACTTCCTTGCCCCTTGGCTGAAAACCAGCAACTAAGAGAACAAGGAACTGAAAAAACTCACACTGCCTAGTCTTAACGGACTAGGCAGTCTTTTTATAAACACACGCAGCCTCCCACAAGCGCCCTCCCTGCGCGACAGCGTTAAAAGGATCCTTAAGGGCCACTGCCCTTAAGCAGGGTGTGGGACGGCGTCCCACTGGGGGCATGGGGGCTAGCCCCCGAGGAAAAGCCGTGGTCGCAGACCACGGCAGCGTCAGTTTCATCATAGCCTGATGTCACACGCGCCCGCCTAGCAAACCCTGCATCATCTCCACACCAGAAACTGACGCTCCCACCACCGCGCGCGACGCGCGACACTTATCTTCCGTGGCAAACGCGAAAGCGTCCGCACAGCGCCGCTTCC
>CAYJLR010000254.1:0-1728 GCA_964370895.1 uncultured Akkermansia sp.
GCGAACTCGAAGTCAGTGGCCTCCACGCCCTCGATTCCAGAGATGGCGATATGCTCGGGGTCAATAGGCTGACCATACGCAAGCATCGCGAGGATGAGAGCCTTGTGAGCAGCATCGCCACCATTAATATCAAGGGAGGGATCGGACTCTGCGAAGCCGAGCTCCTGAGCCTTCTGAAGAGCAGTCGCGAAGCTCATCCCCTTCTCCTGCATGGAGCTGAGGATGTAGTTTGACGTGCCGTTGATGATGCCAGCAATGCTGTTGATATGATTACAAATGAGGGAGTTTTGAAGACACTGGATGATGGGGATGCCACCACCGCAGGAAGCTTCGAAGTAAAGGGGGACATTCAGCTCAGCGGAAAGAGCGAAAAGAATAGCACCCTTCTCTGCGAGCAGAGCCTTATTCCCAGTAACGAGCGGCTTGCCAGCATGCAGGGCTGCCTTCGCGAGTTCAAATGCCTCAGTCGTGCCACCGATGAGCTCGATGATAATGTCAATGTCAGGATCAGCCACGATTTCTCTCCAATCGTCAGTAAGCATACCCTCATCAATAGCGACGCTACGAGGGCGTGAAAGATCGCGAACGGCTATGCGCTTGATCTTGTAGGAGATCTGAGCACGTGCTTCGAGTAGCTGATGATGGCGGGTCAGGGTTTCATAAACTCCTGCGCCTACTGTCCCTAAACCGACTAGACCTAATTGTAGTGAATCCGTCATTCTTGCGCGCGTATGATAATATATTTACCATGTTTTGACAAGCATATTATCAGCTATGTCAGCTATTAGTTCCTAACATACTAAACCGCCTCTTCTGACTGCGAATGATGTAGCAATTGACGGTTTCAATCTTCTTGATAACCACACTCCTCATCGAAGATCGCTCGGAAATCACAGAGCCTCGTCCCAGCAATAGCAGAAATAAATGATTGCTAAAGAAAAGCTATATGATATACTAACGCTGTAAGCAATTTCTGCATAATTCTATCTTATTATTCTAGATGGCTGGAAAGAAAAGCGATTCACCAAACACATATATAGAAAAAGCTCTAATGACTAATATGCATAATAATGCCTCTGATTCGGGTTTCGATAAGCCTGCGCTGTCTCGTACCGTCTACATTGTAATAGCCATATTTTTGGGCGGTTTAGGGATACACAACTTTTACGCGAAGCGAAAAGGCCCAGCTATTGCTCAATTGCTCATGACGGTCCTGACTTTTGGCTTTCTTGCTCCAGTGAGTGTTATTTGGGCAATCGTCGATATATGCATAGTAGATGAAGACGGTTTAGGGCGCCCTATGCAATAAGAGTTTTTCGTAACTCTTTTTTAGAGATACTTTTTTAAGGTTTCTCATTTGGTACACTCTTCTCGCGTAGCAAACCCTGCACATGGCGGAAGCGTGACGATTTTTCGTGTATTTAGATCTGTTGTATAGACTAAAACCTTTCGGTATAGGGACTATACTGCTTAAGCCTTCAATCGGGGTATTTATTTCTAGTACTGAGTGGCACCTATTTCGTATTTGATATAATAAGTCTAAGGAAATCTTCTACCCATGTATAGGTACTCATGTCTAGCCGCTCCTCCTCTATATTATAGCGGCATGAGAGCCCAACAATTTTACTATTAAAACCATAGATGTTGTACTGCCATGGGGAATCCGAATAACATACTTGACCTCCCGTATAGATCTGCTCACCTAGCAAAACCTGCTCAATAGAGTAA
>CAYJLR010000255.1:0-1713 GCA_964370895.1 uncultured Akkermansia sp.
GAATCTATCTCACGCTGATGCGCAAGGATGGCGTTTATGACAATGATATCTCTTGCTCCCACTTAGGTCTTATGTTAGTGTTTTATTATCATAACTATATCCTATTTTATGCACAAAGCCCTTCTTGCCTCCTTCTGCCTCTGTGCATCTTCTCTCGCTGCTGAGCCCAGTTCCCAGAACTTTTCCCTTAAGCCCATCGCCGAATTAGATCAACTCGGCGATGGTGGCTCTCCTGTCACGCTTTTTCGTTTAAGCTCCGATGCTCCGTCTTCTCTTGTCGAATGTCAACTCATCAAAGAAGGCGATTCTTTTGGGGTCATTTACACCTTCGATAATTGTCATTCTTCTAGCCATTATTTCTTCCTTGAGCCTTTTTATTATGCGTATGCTGATCAATTAGAGCTAGAGCTGAGCACCTGCCCCGAGCCTGCCACTACTACCAGCTTTCCTATGCAGGAGTCTCAGGCTGCTGTCGATCTCAAGGGCTTTTCCTTTACATATAAGAAGGGCGCAGGTGAGGGAAGGCATAGCTCCGAATACGGTGTTTTTCTTTTCACGCCGCCTGCCTTTAACTTTCCCGATATCAAGTTTTTTGATGCCGCTGGGAAAGAGGTCTCTATAGGTCCCGTCAGCTGCTATAGCGGTCAGGAAACGACTTCTACCTTGTACCATCTATCCAAGAGTGCAGTCGCGTCTATCACCGAGGGGGAGGTGACCTATTACCCCGGTCCTTATTCGCATGTGAGGATTCCTTTCCCTGAGATTCTACCCGCTGTGAAGGCTAAGTCTGCTGCGAGTTCCGAGTCTCCTGTTCTCAGCTGTGAGTTGCTGGCCTACCAAGATATTAAGTATCCTTACGCGTTCCTTCGACTCGGCTATGATGATGCAAAGCTGCGTATTCTGAAGGCAAAGACGGTATCCGATAAGCAGTCTCGCCGCGTGTTGGGTGACTGGAGATTAAGCTACTTTCATTCTAATGATACGATAGGTCAGTACCGCGATCCTCGTACAGGGGAGCTCTACATCACGCTCGCGCCTAGCGGTGCGGATGCCCCTCTCTCTTCCACGCTAGAGGCTGAGTTCGATGTGATCTGCGCTTCCCAAGCCGCGAAGAGTGCACGTTTCCCTCTCGCTTCTGATGAGGGTAGCATCACCGTGAACGGCGAGGAGCTGCGCTATAGTCTCAAGGACGCCCCGAAGAGTGACTATCATGATGATGACATCGTCCCCGTGCTGGAACCCGAGCATGCGCTACCTAGCTTCATATTCAGTGTGACAGAAAGTGAGCAGAGCATTGTCCGCGCGTACCGCTTCCTCGATGCCGAGAAGAAGGAGATAACGCTCTCACTGGCTCAGCAGAGTATGTATCGTTATAATTTCACCCGAGAGGAGCGTGCTCAGATACAATACGTCGAGATCGAGTTCTACCCCACTCCTTACGAGACGAAGCGCGTGAAGCTCAGTATGCCTCTGAAAAAGTAAGCTGTTTTAGTCCGTGTCTTTTGTCCTCGTCTTTCAGTCCCCGAGCTGCGTTGTGTGGCTCGGGCTTTGATTTGGAGATGCATGTTAATCTCGTTTCTCTGCAGACGGCTCGTCAAGCATATCAGAAGATATGCTTGACTCTTGCGCAGCTAGTTCGCTTGTTTTCGCGTCTTCTCTACATGACGCTATCGCGTTTGCCTCGGAAGATAAGTGTCGCGCTGTCGCGCGCGG
>CAYJLR010000256.1:0-1711 GCA_964370895.1 uncultured Akkermansia sp.
TTTGGGCAAAGCCCAAGGAAAAGCTGTGCTCACAGAGCACAGCAGCGTCAGTTTCATCATAGCCTGATGTTACCACGCGCCCGTGTGGCAAACCCAGCATGGTATCCCTGCCCGAAACTGACGCTGCTCCTATCGCGCGCGAAGCGCGACTCTTATCTTCCGTAGCAAACGCGATAGCGTCCGTGCAGGGAGGAGTCAAAAACGCGCCCGCACCTCAGAAGATGCGAGCGCGTGTGAATGAATCTAAGTCGATCTAAGCCGATCTCTTAGCCCCAGAAGGCAGCGTAGAGGGCGATCGTGGCGATGACCACGAAGATACCAGCGACCTTAGCCGAGCCGGAGGACTCCATTTCGACGATACCCTTGTCGGCGAGGACGATGGCCTTGCCACCGCGCTTGCTGTTGATCAGGGTGATGATGAAGCCGACGATCGTGATGGTGACGAGGCAGACAGCCATGCGGTTGAGGAAGGGCATATCAGGCATGAAGACATACTTGATAAGCGCGTATTCTACCACGTTGATGGCGATACCGAGCCAGCCGAAGTAGCGTGGGCACTTCGGCACGAAGAAGCCGAAGAGGAAGACGACGAGAGCACCGGGGCTCAGGAAGCCTTGGAACTCCTGAATGTAGCTGAAGATACTGTCGAGCTTTGTCGAGAGGAAGATCGCGAGACCGAGTGCTATACCTGCACAGGCGAGTACACCGAGCTTACCGACGGTGACCAGCTCAGTCTGCGAGGACTGCTCCTTGCGGATCTGGTTGTAAATGTCCATCGTGAACAGCGTCGAAGCGGAGTTCAGCATGGAAGCAAGGGAACTCACCACTGCACCGAAGAGAGCCGCGAGGACGAACCATGCCCAGCCTGTGTTCGGCAGCAGCTTACGCAGCAGCAGAGCAAAGGAGGAGTCATAATCGTAGCCGACCAAGGGGGAGGAGGCGACGTACTTGCTGCCTTCATCACCTGTCAGTGACTTGATGTGATCGTTGTTCAGCGTTGCGAGGTCGAAGGCGAGCGTGGACGCGAGGATGCGCTGCTGCTTCGCGATTTCAGTGACGCTCTCTGGCATGACGAGCTCGTCACGCTCAGCGGCCTTGTAGCGAGCGTTGATGCTCTCCATGACGGCTGTGATATCAGCAGGCTTCTCTGCAAGCATGGTGCTGGAGAGATCTTGTTTGATACTCTTGTAGAGCGTTGCGCTATCTTCTGAGGGCTTAGCAGCCGTGAAGTTCTGCTCGACGAGTGTGATGCCCGATGGGTTTGCCATGAGGTAGTCAGCCGTGATGTTGTAGAGAGGAGTCTGGGTGCTCTTCGCTGCGAGTTCCGTGGTGCTCTTCATGACTTCAGCGTTCTTCACGTCAGCCTGTGCCTTCATATCGTCTTGGAAGAGATTGTAAGCGAGGATACCGGGGATGATGACCACGAAGGGGATGAGCAGCTTGAGAGCCGCGGCAAAGACGATACCCTTCTGACCCTCGGCGAGGCTCTTGGAGGCGAGTGTGCGCTGCATGATGTACTGGTTAAGACCCCAGTAGAAGAAGTTAGGAATCCAGAGACCGAGGCAGAGAGCTGTCCAAGGAATCTCTGGGTCAGACGCAGGGCGCACCATGCTGAGCTTGCCACCGACCGCATTCGTCGCGGTGAGGGCTTCACCGCCATTCAGCGAGAAGAATCGCTCCATGGCAGAGGAGTTAGCGAGGCTTTCTACAG
>CAYJLR010000257.1:0-1696 GCA_964370895.1 uncultured Akkermansia sp.
ATACCATCATCCCCTTCTTTGAGCAATACTTCGGACAGAAGGCTCAGGTAGTCGCCGCAGCCCCAGGGCGCGTAAATCTCATAGGAGACCACACCGACTACAACCAAGGATTCGTACTCCCTATGGCTCTCAACAATGTCAATGTCGTGGCCATCGCCCCATCCCCTACAGGGAAGCACCGCTGGATAGGCGGTATTGGTGACCCACTCGTGGAATTGACCGTTGATGAGATCGCCCAGCCGGGTGAGCCATTCTGGACAAACTACATTCGTGGCGTCATCTGCATGCTGAAGCGTCGCGGTGTCGATGTCCCAGCTGTGGATATCCTCGTGGATTCGAATGTCCCACGCGGTGGCGGATTATCCTCCAGCGCAGCATTTGAAATGTCAGTTTGCATCGGTCTTGCCACACTCTGTGGCGTAGAAATCCCACCGACAGAGCGCGCTCTGATGGGCCAGGCTACAGAACATGAGTTTGCGAATGTGCCCTGCGGCATCATGGATCAGTTCATCTCGGCAAATGGCCGTGAGGGGAACGCGATCATGCTCGACTGTAAGGATCTCAGCTATGACTTCATCCCTATGACGGATGAGAGTGTGAGCGTACTTGTTGTTGATTCCTCTGTGAAGCACTCCCTCGCTGACGGTGGCTATGCCGCGCGTCGTAAGAACTGCGAAGAAGCTTGCGAAATCCTCGGTGTAGAATCCCTCCGCGATGTCACACTCGAACAGCTGGAAGAAAACAAGGTAAAGCTCGGTGATCTCTGCTACCGTCGCGCCCGCCACGTCATCGGTGAAAACAAGCGCGTACACGCCTTCGCCGCAGCCCTCGCGAAGGGTGACTGGGAAACAGCTGGTATCGCTATGCGCGGCTCCCATGCCTCCCTGCGCGACGACTACGAAGTTTCCTGCGCAGAAGTAGACACACTGGTGAACCTCTTTGATAGCCTTCCTGATGCTGGTGCCGTTTACGGTGCACGCATGACAGGCGGTGGATTCGGTGGCAGTGTCGTCGCCCTCGTGCGCAGCGATGTCGTAGATCAGGTCGCCAAGAACCTCATCGAAAGCTACCGCGAAGCTCTCGGCATCGAGACTTCCTACCTCATCACACGTGCTGGCGCTGGCGCTTGTATCCTCTACAAAGCCTAATTAAAGCCACCGTATTGACCCATTTGCTTGAATGAGCGTGATTCCTAGAACACGCTCATTCTTGTCACTAAACCCAACCTAAAAAACAGTAATCATATCTATGAAATCACTCGCTATGCTCATCAGCCTAGCCTCTCTCCTCACCATGGGAGCGGTGGCTCAGGATGTAGCTCCCGTAGCCGAGACTACTGCCACTACCGTCATCGTCGAGGCGGCTCCTCTCGAGGAGTCCACGACTGTCGACAGCACAAAGGCAGTTAAGCTGACACCGACTTGCGCGATGCAGCCAGCCACAACATCACCTGCTCCAGCAGCTGATTCGGCACGTCTTGCCACATGGGAAATGATCGTCTTCGTGATCGTCGTTGTCGGCGTCATCGGCCTCGGTATCTGGAAATCCAGTGACCCGAAGGAGACGGAAGAAGAGAAGAAAGAAAAAGGCGCCGCCGACTACTTCCTCGCAGGTCGTGGTCTGAGCTGGTGGCTCGTAGGCTTCTCCCTCATCGCTGCTAACATCTCTACCGAACAATTCGTCGGCATGAGTGGTA
>CAYJLR010000258.1:0-1676 GCA_964370895.1 uncultured Akkermansia sp.
AAGAAGGTAGCCCCGCAAAAAAAGCTTATCCTAGAGCGTTTTCACATATTGGCTTATCCGTTCCTGATCTTGAGAAAGCAGTAGCCTTTTACAGAGATGTCATGGGCTGGTACGTCGTCATGGAACCATCTCTTGTGAAGGAAGAGAATAGCAGTGCTATAGGCATCATGTGCGAAGAGGTTTTCGGTAAAGGTCATGGCGATTTCAAAATCGCTCATCTCGTCACGTCGAATAGCATCGGTATTGAGCTCTTTGAGTTTGCAGATAATGACAAAAAATACCCTGAATTCGAGTACAAGAATACAAGTCTCTTCCATTTCTGTGTCCAAGATCCCGATATCGAAGGTCTCGTAAAAGAGATCGTAGCCCACGGTGGTAAGCAGCGTATGCCCATTAAAGAATACTACCCAGGAGAGAAGCCATATCGCATGTGCTATGTAGAAGATCCATTTGGTATCGTTTTTGAAGTATACTCTCATAGTTATGAAGTTACCTACTCGAAGGGCGCATACTAAGAGTTGAAGTACTTACTTTGATATATTACCCCATGTTGATTAGTCAGCATGGGGTTAATATTTGGAGTTTATGCGAGCATGTTGCTCATTTAGCCCGCTTATCGGCTCGCGCAGCAGCTGAATTATAATCTTGCAAAGCGTGGTCTTTATGCTAGAATGATTCCGCTAGCGTTTTCGTGCGCTGACGTATATCCCCATCGTTTATGAAAATACATAACAATAAGATTAATAGTTTAATACTGGCAGCATTTTTGCTCAATATGTCTCCAGTTGTGAATGCCTCTGGTGCTGATCAGACTGTCGTAGAAGCGATCGAAGTCAGCAAGGCAGTTCAGCTCAATCCCACGACGATTGACATTGTTTTTAATAATAAGCAGCGCATGAGCTTCGACTTCTATGGAGAGAACATTTTCCGTCTCTTCCAAGACAATGAAGGAGGCATCATCCGCGACCCTAAGGCTGAGCCCGAGGCTCAGATCCTCGTCGATACTCCTAGAAAGCCTGTGAGCCTCTTCATGAAGGAGTCCGACCATATCGTTGCAATCACAACTGGGAAGATTCTCATCGAGATTGATAAGAAAACCACACTATTTAAAGTATTTGACCTGAAGACTGGCAAGCCAGTTATCGAGTTCGTCAAGCCTATTGAGTTCCAGAAGAACAATGTGAAGGTCTTCCTGAAGGAAAGAAAGGACGAGTACTTCTACGGCGGCGGTGTGCAGAACGGTCGCTTCTCCCACAAGGGGAATATCATCGCTATCGAGAACCAGAACAGCTGGACAGACGGCGGCGTGGCTTCTCCTACACCATTCTACTGGTCCACAGAAGGCTACGGCATGATGTGGCATACATTTAAGAAGGGCTTCTACAACTTCGGCGCAGAGCAGAGCGAAGTCGTAGAAATCAGTCATACAGAAAACTACCTC
This sequence comes from uncultured Akkermansia sp., assembly GCA_964370895.1. Classification (GTDB taxonomy): domain Bacteria; phylum Verrucomicrobiota; class Verrucomicrobiia; order Verrucomicrobiales; family Akkermansiaceae; genus Akkermansia. The sequence continues at coordinate 1,442 of CAYJLR010000258.1, forward strand.
GACCTCTTCTTCATGGTAAGCGACGGTGCTGTGCCTCTGTTGAATGACTTCTACCAGCTGACAGGTAATCCTGTCTTCTTCCCGAAGTTTGGCTTCTACCAAGGTCACCTGAATGCCTATAACCGCGATTACTGGACAGTCACAGAAAAGGAAGGCGAGGGCACACTCTTCGAAGATGGTAAGCGTTATAAGGAATCCGCGAACTCTGAAACAGGCGTCCAAGAAACTCTGAATG
>CAYJLR010000259.1:0-1671 GCA_964370895.1 uncultured Akkermansia sp.
GCTGGTGGGTACGGTGCTGGTGCGGAGGCGTTCCATCAGGTTGTCAGTATAGCGGACGGCTTCTGTGCTAGTCAAGCTTCTTTCGTTACTTGTTATAGTATTACTTTCTAACAAATTATCCAATCTACTGATGAGGGTTTTCTGACTGCTGGTGAGTGCGAATAGCTGCGATGAAAAAGCCCCTTTACCGAGCCGAAGCTGAGTAAAAGGGCTTGTATTGAGGGGGGTGAGTAGTCTAGGGTAGGTGGAGCTAGGCAGTGATTAATATATGCTTTGGCTTACATATGATTAATTAATCCTACTGACTGATAACTATTTTTACTCAGACCTATTTTTTCCACTCTTTGATTTTGTTAGTAATAAAATCTGATAACATGTCTTCAGATTACTTAATATCATTATATCATTGGCTTTTTTTATTTCGCTCGGAAAATCAGAATAATTTTCAAAGACAATTTTGCGAACTAAGCCAAGATCTGCGTAGATCTGTTGTACTAAATCCGAATATTTACTATCTAAAATAGAGATAGAACGCTTAGCTTCATTATTAGCGACAGTATACTCAGGAGATCTATAATCTAATGCTTCTACTTTGGACGCAAGCTCATAGGATTTAATTAAATAAGGAATGCAATCAACATACTCACTTGGATAGTGCTTCTGATCAATTCGCTTAAGAGCTGACGCAAATAATGCAAAAGCCTCCCCTAATTCTATTTTGTCTAATTCCAATTTCATATACGCTTCATAGACATATAAATTAACCTCTACAGAAAACAGCAATCTCTCAAAACTTATTGATTTCAATTCATGAGAGTTGTCTTCTAATATTTCACTTACAACTTGCCTATTAGATGGTTTGATGTTCTCTGATTCAGCGTAAATGAAATTATTTAGTGTTATGCATAAAGCGATAATAGCATTTGATTTTTTCATATTTATAATATTGTTATTCTACAACAGGCTCTTTAAATTGTCCTGTAAATTTTATCTTCATGTCTCCACAGACAGTAAATTGATTCCAAATAATATTTGGATGAAAAATGGGGGATGGCAATATAATGTTTTCTATTTTTGCTTTTAGTTCTACATTATATTGAACACAAGCCACTTTAGCACAGCATGATGATGCACTAGCATCTTTGTGCCACATGTCTATTAATTCCCCATAAACATGGAATGATACAGGCGAGGAATTCTTTATATTACTGGTATCCATAACGTAAGGTTTTAGTGATAAGATAGAGCACATATCAATACTTAATTTTAAGCCAAATAATATCTTCCAGAAATGCCCATCTATTTCAAAAGGAATAGTTTCGAGTTTCAACATATACTCTGGACTTTTACCTTGCTTGTAAATGCCAGCCGCGTTTATAGATTCATTACTTACTGTTATTCCCTTGGGTCCCATAGAATTGCCAATTTCGAAAAAATCCCCTACAGTGCTATTCATACCTAATCTATCCCGCATCCATACTCTATTCCCTACAAAACCATACAGATTCAAGCCTCCTCTAATTCCAATAGGGTCGCGGTTGATCCAGCGGCCGTCGGTTGGGTTGTAGTGGCGGTAGTTGTAGTAGGTGAGACCTAGTTCTTCGTCTGCGATTTCGCTGCTCCATTGGAGGGGATTGGCGGTGCTGCCGCTGGCTGTTACTGCTCCAAAGG
>CAYJLR010000260.1:0-1668 GCA_964370895.1 uncultured Akkermansia sp.
CACGAAGTACCCCTTCTCCCTGCATGACTTCTTCACCATGAGTCAGGCTAGCTTCGGCAGCCACATGAAAAATGGCACGAATACCTATCTCCTCGCCGCAGTCTCAGCCACCTACTTCATCGACCTCTGTGGGGCTGATGGCAGAGAGAGGCTCGTCGCCTACATGACAGCCCTGAATGAAGGCACCCCGAACGAGGAAGCCCTCGAACTCCTGCTTAAACCAAAGCAAGACTTCGAAGATCTCGAAAAAGACTTCATTAAAAAGGCGAAGAAACTCAAAGTAAAAATTGAGTTTGAAAGCAAAGATGACTGATCAAAAAAATCAAAAAAAGCCAAGTTGCATCGCAGCTTGGCTTTAATTCTATGAAATAATCATACGATGATCGCACTCTAGCAATTTATGCTTTATTTCGCACTTGCGTCCGCAGGATTCATCAAAGCGGTTCACTAGATAAGCATCTAGTGAACTAGCAGTCCAGAATGGATAAAGCAAGCCCCACTCTCATGAATAAAGAGCGGGGCTTGGGTGATGTGATTTACTTCGTTCTTTTAGAAGCTCATGCGGTAGCCTACGCTGGCGTTGCAGTTTTGCTGGTCTTCTCGCAGATCGACTGCGGCATCAAGGAAGATAGTACCGCTTCCGCTCACGGGCATGCTAGCACCTACACCTAATTCTACGCCAACGGGACCTGCCTCTGCGCCTTGGATGGTGGCACGGCTAGCTGCCACGCTGGCGAGGCTTACGTCAGCCTCTTGAGCGCGGTCTCCTGCGTCTACTTTCAGCAGGGCGCGTGCTCCAATTTGCAGTCCAAAGTCGAGCTTGCTTGCAAAGCGCGCACCTATTCCAAAGGTGGCGATGATGTTTTCTTGATCGCCTACTTGCAAGGCGGCATCGCTGCCTGTCTCAGTGTATCCATCGAGGCTGCTGTGGATGAGGGCTGCATTAAAGACAGGTGTCAGTGTGCTGCTGTCGCTCAGCTCTATGTCGTAGCCCACTTCGTACATGAGGCCGAAGCTGTAACCGCTCGTGTCGCCCGTGGTGCTGTAGCTGCCACCAGCATGGCTGACGTGGCGGTCGAGGCTGGCATCCATGAGACCCCAGCTCATGATGGCGCGGTGCTGCCAGTTGCCGCTTGTGTGCTGGGCAGCGAGGCTGAGGTAGTAGCTGTCAAGGTCGCCTTCTGCTGCGTCTACACTGCTGGCGTTGAGGTCGCCATAGAGCGCGGTGAAGGCAAAGCCGAGGCTGGTGCTTTCTGCAATGCCCCAGTCTGCGCCTACGCTACCGCCCCAGTTGTCGATGCTGTGCCCTGCGGCTGTGCCGTCGCTATCGAGCTCGTTGCGTCCTGCTTCGGCGGCTATCCAGAAGTTGCTTTCACCTTCGGGCATGAAGCCACCTGCGCGGTTGCGCATACGCATGAGCTGCCCCTCGATGTTGCTGAGGGCTGCAGAGCCAAGGCTGGTGACTCCCGCACCCGCTATAGCGGCGAGAAGGCGATCGCTTTCGGCGGTGGCTGAGCTGCTGGCTTTATAGATATCATCGAGGGTGTCGAGCACCTTGCCGAGATCGGTGCTGCTGGGGCTAGGTGCGCTGCCTTGCTGGGTGACGGCATCGAGTAACTCTCCGCCTGCGCTGCCGTTGTCGCTGAAGCTGAGCTGTGTGTAGCTGTC
>CAYJLR010000261.1:0-1651 GCA_964370895.1 uncultured Akkermansia sp.
CTCTGATGTGGGAGCTGCTGAGGAGTGAGACTGGAGGTCTGCTGTATCGATCCATGTGTGGTATGGTGTATTCATATTATGTTGTATTTTATATTTGAATATGCATTGTGATCATTATGAATGCACAATGCTTATTTCTCTTGTAGCATGGGTGGTGCTTTTTCACAAATGGAAAGGAGCTATGCTCGCTGAATGGTCACATAGGGGAGGAGGATGTGAGCTTTTTTCGTGCAGCAAAATGCCTTTAATATCAATGGGTGGATAGTACCTAGATGAACGACAGGTGAGCGATGCATAAAATTGTGTTGTGTCACGATTCTGAGCTCTAAAATAGCCAAAGAAAAACAAAACTTGCCATTTTGCGCGTCCTTTGCTACTGTATGGAATATGCAACGAAACTGGCACTTACGACGCGGTACATGGAAACTTCCTACGGAGGGAGCTATCATGGGGATAGTAAATACGACTCCTGACTCTTTTTCCGATGGCGGGCGTTTTCAAGATATCGACGCGGCAGTCATGCATGCCGAAGAGCTCATCCATCAGGGCGCTATCATCATCGATATAGGTGGAGAATCCACACGTCCCGGAGCGCAGGAGGTCAGTGTAGAGGAGGAGCTAGCGCGTACTATCCCTGTCATCGAGAGCCTGCGTGACAACTTCCATGGCACGCTGATCTCTATCGATACGCGGCATGTCGAAGTCGCCCGCGCTGCGCTCGAAGCGGGCGTCGATATTATCAATGATATTACAGGGCTCGCTGATCCTCAGATGCGTGAACTGTGTGCTCAGTATGGCTGTGGTGTCATTCTCATGCATATGCAGGGTGATCCACAGACTATGCAGAAATCACCACACTATGAGGATGTCATCCGCGAGATTCGAGAGTTCTTCACCCAGCGTGTGCGCCTCGCGGAGGCGGCAGGTATCAAGCGTAGCTCCATCTGTCTCGACGCAGGCATAGGATTCGGTAAAACTCTGGAGCATAACTTAGAAATCATCGCTAAGCTAGACGAGCTACGGCCCAGTCCTGAGATGCCTCTGCTCATGGCTCTCTCGCGCAAGCGGATGCTTAGTACCATCCTGCACGATATGCAAAAGGGTCGCTCAGCACTAGCTACTGTGAGTATGAGTCTGATGGCTGCGGAACGAGGCGCTGACTTACATCGTGTTCATGACGTTTCGGAAATGCACCAAGCCCTTGAACTACGCAAATCTCTTCTTAATTATCAATAACATAAGAATATTCCTAATAATTTAATAGAGTTACACTTGCCATACGAATCATTTCATGATAGACTCTTGCCCCTCTGCGCAAGAGTCTACTAAGTTATGAGTCAAGAAACTGCATTTATCGGCGCTAACACCGTATTAGGAAAGATCTGGACAAAGAAGCGATATTTCGACTATCTAATTTCGGAGGACAACTTTCATCTCATAGCAGGTAAGAATCTGCACATGACTGTCATCATCGACCCTGCCCTTGAACTCGGTCCGCTAGCTGCACAGGAACAAGTAGAACTCGATACGCAAAATTGCGAAATCGTCAACCGCCAGATCTTAGAGATCAAGTCAGAGATCACCATCTTTGTCACGACCTGTGACCTTCTCGAAGACTGCGCTGATGAGAACAGCGGTATCATCACAGAGA
>CAYJLR010000262.1:0-1651 GCA_964370895.1 uncultured Akkermansia sp.
GCATGCTTGTTTCACTCGCAGTCCAATCCCCCTACATGCCTTCGGGGGCTTTCTCAGGCGGTCTGAGCGAAACGAAGATGCTGAGGACGATCGATGCCAGGATAAATGAAAAGGCGCTGAGCGAAAGTTCAGCGCCTTTTCTCGTTTCCCCTCTGAGCATCCCAACGATCTACACTCACAGGGACAAATCGCCCAACTACCGATACCACGCACAAGCCTCTATCTCTCACCCGTATCATTCGAAGCTAAGCACCCTAGCCCTGCGGGACACATTATGTGTCTTGCTCTTTTCATGAATGATCTGGGGCGATTGCCGCAGTAACGCGCGCATCTACAGCTTTCTGCCTTTTCTTGCATTTAATTCATCCTTCAGTATGCACTCCAGTTTCTTTAATATGCTTATTTTCATCATTTTTGTTTCTTTGGATGGGAGCCTCTAGTAAGCTTGCATCCTCTATTGTTTCGCCTGGGCAATACAAACCCAATTCAGCCATGTACTGGTGAAATTTCTCAAATAGTAGCTTGTAGCAGACTCTCTTATTTTCTCACGAAATGCTCATATGGTTTACGCGTCTGGCACTTTATCGCTTGTGCCAATAGAGCAAAGGCTTAGAAGGAAAGCTCATGCGGTTATTTAGATGAAACTCTGCCTCATTATCACTCAAGCCACAGAAAATCTGGATGATAAGCACCTTGAACATGAGTACAACATTATAATGTGGATGTCCTGCGCCTTGTGACTAATCGGCTAATTGGTTGAGTAGTGGGCGAAAGTTTTCAAAATCGATCCACGTTTTGAGTTCTTCAAGTCCACGTCGCGTCGCTTCTACTTACTCCGAGTTATACCTCATTTCGGTCGCCTAGCTAGCTAGGCTTCTTTATTCGGCGCAGTTAGAGTCAAAAAATAATCAGAATCTTGGGCTGCTAGTTGCGATAACCTGCCTTAAGTTGTGTCTGCGATCTATAGCTGTTGAGATGACAAGGTATGAGCTATAGCCTGCGGGGGCTAAGCAAGAAGAGCATACGCTCATGATAAATGTTTCTCTTCGTTGTCAATCAGGAGTATCTGGTTTGCCTCGCTTGTAGCGGAGAGATATAAGATGGCCTTGCAGCCGAGGCTGCAAGGCGTGATAAAGGTATAGACGCAAGGCACGCGTCAGCAAGCTGTTTAGTTCTTGCGGCGACGGCGTGCCAGTAGTCCTGCCAGAGCCAGTAGTGTGAGGCTCGCGCTAGAGGGCTCGGGGATGTAGAGTACGAGATGACCATCGTTACTGCTTGTATAGCCGACTACATCGATGGGAGTTCCACCATAGAGGGCTCCGCCTTGATCATAGATGCTCAGGCTGAATCCCGTGTAGCCGCCAACGATATTGGCGCTATCAAGTCCAACGATCTCCAAACCAGCGAAGTTACCATTTGTCACGTACTGATCGAGGAATGCTTGATACGCGATCTCATCGAGATGGATATCAAAATTGACAGTCCCCTCAATCGTGGTGGTATCGGTGAACCCTGTCATGGAGAGGACGAGGATGCTCTGCTCATGCCCCGCGAGAGTGGTCAGTGTCTGCAAGCCCTTGCTGGTAATATCGCCCTCCACGGCACCATTGACGATGCTCGTGTTGGTCAGAGTCAGACTGCCTGCTCCATT
>CAYJLR010000263.1:0-1646 GCA_964370895.1 uncultured Akkermansia sp.
CGGGGGATGATTCTGGTAAGGTTTTGTTCTACACCCTTCCATAGTTTCCCTAGAGCGCGTTCTGCGTCACCCAGTTGACAGGGCGGTATCTTCACTATATCTATCAATAACTCATTAAATATTATGAATATGAATATAGAAATTAGAAAGAGAGGTGGTAGTAGCTATCTTGCCTTATTTATTATCAGGGCTATTCTCTGCTCAGTACTACTATGTTCTTGGAGTAGCACAGGCCATGCGCAAATCAACGAGGATGACCCCCTAGAGCTGTCTAAAAACTTCTATGCGTTATCACCTCACACAAATAGGAATCGCGGATATGATAGCTTAGGTGAGTTACCTCAGTATAAGTGGGAGATTACTTCTGCTTTCATTAGTCAGCTATATACAGGAGTCGTGTCTAATAATTTTAACCTTAGTTCAAAAGAAGAAAATAGAGTAGAGGCTCATTGCGTAGGAGATGATTATCCCGAATCGCTTTCTCGAGGAAGAGGGATAGGATTTCAAAGTTCCGCTCTTTCAGGAAGGGAAAATCATTTCACCCAAGATGTGTTTCAAGAAATACATCTTGGAAAAGGAGAAATTACAACACATCTTAATAGCTATTTATCACGATGCTATCCAGATGAGAACTTGAAAGAAACAACCTCTATGCCGCCTTACTGGAGCATTCCCTATTTATCCATAACAGGAGATAATACATGGATTGAGTACAGTGATAAGCTTGTGGAGCTATATAAGACTTTCTTTTTGTATCATAATGCAAAGAGTAATGGAGGCGAAGTGGTATTATCAATAGAGCAATATCTTCGTAAATCGCAGGTTAAGCATATACAGCAACATTATAATCTCTATTCTTCTCGGAAGGAAAGAATACTGTTAAAGATTCTTACTACATCTTTAGATCATGATAGTCTATGGATTCTTCTGTGGAAACATACAAGAAAAGCTCATCATCACGAACTACCTTCACTTAAGATGCAGAGTCGTGATGATAATCAAGTGCATTTTATACTATCATCCGAGTCAAAACAGTTTGATAAGCTCTGCGCTGACAAGCATATGGATGATAGAGAAAATAAAACTCATTTTCCAGAGCAACGCCTTTTAGAAATTGAAGCCAACGAATGGAGTGTCAAGGCTGAAAGCCCCGAATGGAAAAAGAGCTCTGAAGTTCACTCTGCTCACGAGATTCTTAAGTGTGATAAGCTTTATGTTCAGAGAATATTACTTAAATCACAGTCTGGAGAGGAAATAACGGTGGATATCATTTTGGCATTTGAAACATATCGTGGTGAGTTGTACCAACTAGCTTGGGGGCAAGAGAGCTTATCTTCAGGTAGTATATATTATCATGGATACTCAATTAGGAAATAGCATTAATCATATGCGAATTATAGCTTGATTGCTTTCTGCTATGGTTCGCTAGGAATAGACTGCACAAACACCTCTATACAAGCCCCTTTACCCAGTTATGACTCGGTAAAGGGGATTCGTCCGCTGTTATGGAGGGGCGGGTTAGCTATATGCTCATTTCGGTAACTAGCGTGATTCTAGATAGGTTATAGCTATGGTGTTGTAGTTTTTAATTTTCTGCAGTGTTCGCAGCTAGTGTTAATTGCTTCGCTCGAGCTGTGACGCTCATG
>CAYJLR010000264.1:0-1630 GCA_964370895.1 uncultured Akkermansia sp.
GTCGAGTGCATGTGGCTCATGCTCCAGCACGACACCCCAGAAGACTTCGTCATCGCTACAGGCGAGATGCACACGGTGCGCGAGTTCTGCACACTGGCATTCTCCCACGCGGGTATTGAGCTCGACTGGCAGGGTGAAGGCGTTGACGAAAAGGGTATAGACAAGGCCACGGGCAATGTACTCGTCGAAGTCGACCCGAAGTTCTTCCGCCCCGCAGAAGTAGAGCAGCTCCTCGGAGATCCGACGAAGGCTCGCACCGTACTCGGCTGGAATCCCACCAGCACCTCCTTCCCTGAACTCGTACGCATCATGATGGAACATGACATGGCAAACGTGAAGAAGGTATGCGAAGAGCGCACGAAGCACTCCTAATACATTTTCATCTCATAGGGAGCGCAGGGTGATACCCTACGCTCCCCTTTTTTTATTCCTAAAACCTCATTCATCATCACCATGGAAAAGAATAGCAAGATCTACATCGCAGGACACCGCGGACTCGTCGGCTCTGCCATCTGGCGTAACCTCGAAGCGAAGGGCTACACCCAGCTCATCGGACGCACACATGCCGAGCTCGACCTCATGGACGGAGCGGCTGTACGCGCCTTCTTCGATGCTGAGCAGCCTGACTATGTCATCCTCGCGGCTGCGCATGTAGGAGGCATCGTCGCGAACAACACCTACCGCGCCGACTTCATTTATAATAACCTCCAGATCCAGCAGAACGTCATCGGAGAAAGCTTCCGCCACAAGGTCAAGAAACTCCTCTTCCTCGGCAGCACCTGCATCTACCCACGCGACGCGCACCAACCCATCGCGGAGACAGAGCTACTCACAGCACCGCTGGAATACACGAATGAACCCTACGCGATCGCAAAAATCGCAGGACTCAAAATGTGTGAAAGCTTTAACATCCAGTACGGCACAAACTACATCGCCGTCATGCCGACAAACCTCTATGGACCATTCGACAACTTCGACCTCGTGAAGAGCCATGTACTCCCTGCGATGGTGCGCAAAATCCATCTCTCCAAGTGCCTCATGGAGGGGAACTGGGAAGGCATCATCCGTGACCTCGAGCTCATGCCCATAGGAGAAGTCGGAGCGAGCAGCGATCGTGATACCATCATCAGCACCCTCGCCCACTACGGCATCTATGATGACCGCGTGGAACTATGGGGCACAGGCAAGCCCATGCGTGAGTTCCTCTGGAGCGAAGACATGGCGGACGCGAGCGTCTACATCATGGAACAGGTAGAATTCGACCAGATGAAACCTGAGGGAGGGGAAATCCGCAACTGCCATATCAACATCGGCACGGGCAAGGAAATCACCATCGCTGATCTAGCACAGCTCATCAAGAGCACACTGGGCTACACTGGAGAGATCCGCTTTGATAGCAGCAAGCCTGACGGCACGATGCGCAAACTGACTGACGTCTCGAAGCTACATGGGCTTGGCTGGCAGCATCAGGTGGAAATCGAAGAAGGAGTCCGCCGAATCTACGAGTGGTACATGAGTCGATAAACCCTTTTGAGAACTTTTGAGAAGACGCGGGTGCTGGAATGGCATCCGCGTCTTCATCGCTAGGATAGAGCTGCCCTACGCGACAGCGATAAATGGATACCTAAGG
>CAYJLR010000265.1:0-1613 GCA_964370895.1 uncultured Akkermansia sp.
AAATCACCTACGAATGCGCAGATGCTGCTGAACCTTAAAACACGCTAGTCGTGTATACCGAAAAAGAGTTTGCAAATAAACAGCATCACGCTAGGCGTGGTCTTTCTCTGTAGATTATAGGCTGGAGAGAAGCTTACCTTTTCACGTATTTTAGATACAGGTTCACGGCAAAGCGAGGCAGGAGGCGTACCGCGTACTTGAAGGTATTCTTAGGCGTCGTCTGACACGCACTCGTAAACCAGCGCCATTTCGTCACGAAGTTTCCTCCATACTGTGCATGCGGGAATAAAGCTATGTGCCGGCAATGGTGAAAGAGCTGCCGAAAATCATGCTCAAACTCCTCTGGCGTATAATCACTACCCCTTCCTGCATAAGTGCTAATAAGGTCTCGTTCAAGCTGGGCGAGCGAGTTCATCTCGAAATAAGAGTAATTGAGCAATTTCTCCTTCAATGATTTCCCATACGAGTTACACAGGTTCGCCGTATGTCTTCGGTAATAGACTAGCCGCTTATTGGAAATCGCCACACTGCCTCTCTGCAGATAGGTACGGTAGGAAAAGACAGTATCTTCTGCACCTAAGAAAGGAGAGCCATCCAGCTTACTAATACAGTCTTTGTCCCACATAGCAGCGCATCCCATTAGCATAGGAATGCTAGAAAAACGCATCTTGGGATATCGAACACAATATCTATCACCTTCTTTATCAGGCAGATTATCGCGTTTCCCATACTCATCCATGACATCATATAAGGAGCTAAACGCCTTTGCATCAGGGTATTTCTTCTGTAAAGCGATGAGTTCACGCACGCGGTCAGCACGACTCACATCGTCACCACCGCAGGCGATGAGATACTTTCCCTTACACTGCTGGATAGCATTCCAGCAGTTACGCGAAAGTCCAAGATTTTTCTCATTCTTAATAAATGTAATACGCGACTCCAGCGGATGCCCATTAATCAATGCTTCGATCACCTTAACTGAGTCATCTTTCGAAGCATCGTCTGCAATGACGATATCGAATGGCTCGTCTGTGTCTTGATTTAAGATGGATTCAAGACATTCTTTAATAAATCGCTCATGGTTATAGCACAGCACAAAGACTGAGAAATCAGATTGCATTTCGGTCGTAGTCATATATTTTCTAGCTTTATAATGCAAATGTATTAATCAATTCAACAACGCGCTGCACCTGCTCATCCGTCATCACAGGGCTTATAGGCAGCGAGAGGATCTCATCATGGATGAGCTCCGTGAGGGGATAACTGCGCTCATTCCACTCTATATAGGCCTCCTGCTTATGCGGAGGGATAGGGTAGTGGATGGAGCACTGCACGTCGTTCTCAGCCATATAGGAGAGCAGAGCATCGCGCTTGCTACAGCGTACCGTAAAGAGATGCCAGACGTGCCCTATCTCATCCTTCACCTGAGGGAGACGAATCGCGGGGTTACTGATATGCGCTCTATAGTACTGGGCGATCTCGCGTCGCCTTGCATTATCCGCGTCCAGTCCCTTGAGCTTGACGTCGAGCACGGCTGCCTGTATCTCATCGAGGCGCGAGTTCACCCCCTTGAAGATATTCACATACTTTACATTCGATCCATAGTTCCCGAG
>CAYJLR010000266.1:0-1552 GCA_964370895.1 uncultured Akkermansia sp.
CAGGTAAGAGGTCTAAAAAGGCTGTTTCTCCTCTGCCCTGAGGGGAGAGGAGAAGAGTGGCATCAGCGGGCGTAGCCGCGTCCGTGGGGACGCTCAACACACCGACGGCGTAGCTCGACGTGGTACTGAGGATGGGGAGAGCCAGTACACAGGCGATGAGTGCGGGACGTAAGCGGAGGGGGAATGAAATCTTCATTTCTTAATCAGTAGTGAATGGTGAGTATATTCGTATATATACTGTAAAACAATAGTTGCAATATAAACTCTTCATACAGTATTAAGAAGCATGATTTTCTATTTGTCAAGCTCTTTGCTCTCGAAAGAGGGCGTAATCTGTGAAATATTCTTGCCCTTTAACAGGAACGAAGTTGTACGAGATACCTTAGGAATAGAGAAGAGCCTAGCTCCCTTGCGAAAGGAAGCTAGGCTCTGGAAAAGAAATGCACGAATGCGCTATTTAGACCGCCTTACGCCTTCTGCGAGCGAGGAGACCTGCGAGTGCCATGAGGCTCAGCGTAGCTGTGCTAGGCTCTGGGATCATGGCGTTGTACAATACGACGTTGCCATCATATGTACCCATATGAGCCATGCTGATTTGCGTGCCATTGTTACTCATGATAAGATTGCTGAAGCTTAATCCCTCTTGCAATGCTGTTACCCCAGTGAGGCTGAAGCCGAAATTATCTTCTGCCACTAAGCTCGCCAGATCGATGCCGCTGATTTCTATAAATAACTTATTCTCTATGCTTGTCTTGTTTAGTATAAACTCTACTCCATCAAGGGCGTAAAGATCGATAAGATTCCCATCTAGCGTCGCTTGCTCTGGGGCTGCTGTGATAGCGATATCGATGCTGCTATTGCTGACGGTGATCATCTCTTGTAGGCTGACGCTACTTCTGGTCTGCACCGAGAAGGTGCTTTCCTGAAGCGAGCTGAAGTGTGTGCCCTCAAATCGTAAGCTAGCACCATCTGTCACTTGGAACTGTGTGTTTTCGCCCATGACGCCACCTTGTATGGTGAGTGCAGAGGCATTAGCTATCATCACAGTAGAGCTGCTGATCGAGGAGTCGCTGATATTGCCTATGCCATTTGCTGCAAGGCTTATATCCACAGCGGATAGAGTGTTGCCAGCGATGCTGCCTTCACCTGTCTCACTGTGGCTGACCAGCCCAGCTCCGACAGAGCCAGCTCCACCAGCCTGACCTGTCACAGTCAGAACTCCCGCCTGAATGCTAGCGCCCGCCGCTAGACTAGCTGCGTTCTCCAAGCTCTGGCCTTCTGAAATGATGATGGAGGCACCCGCAGCGGTCTGAACATGGCTATCACCGAGGACCTCTCGACCAGCTACCGTGAGCGTAGAGTTAGCTCCTACGCTCGTCGTGCCTGAGAAGTCAATACTTGCCTTGTCCAGAGTGACAGATGCAGCATCGGTGACGTGGATAGTGCCCTCGCCATTGAAGCTCGTGCCTTCTCCTTGGCTAAAGCCATCTCCAAGGACAGCTACTCCTGTAGGGCTATCAAAGATGACATCCTGGATGATGCTGCCTGTGAG
>CAYJLR010000267.1:0-1548 GCA_964370895.1 uncultured Akkermansia sp.
CGCACTAGCTACCCAAGAGACAAGCATATCTTGCTATATGCTTGACGAGCCGCGGACAAAGAAACGAGATTAACATACATCTCCAAAACAAAGCCCCATTGCTTCTTTCGCATGGCGCATGTGAACTTTTAAAATATATTTTTTCTCAGCATCGTATAAATCGCTGAGCGTGCACGAAAAAGCCGCCTCGCTCAGAGTTACCTGAGGAGGCGGCTGTGGTTTTAACTTTATGCGCTAGGATTAGTCATCAGATCCGACGCTGATAGCATCGTCTGGTCCCATGCCGTCTTCATCCGAGTAACCGTAGGTGGCACGTGGGATGGGGACTGCATCAGCTGATGGCTCGACCGCAATGTTGCGATACTTACCGAAGCCTGTACCAGCAGGGATGAGGTGTCCGAGAATGACGTTTTCCTTGAAGCCTTCGAGTGTATCGATCTTTCCAAGTGTCGCGGCTTCCGTGAGGACGCGTGTTGTATCTTGGAAGGATGCAGCAGAGATGAAGGAGTCAGTCTTCAGAGATGCCTTCGTGATACCGAGAAGGATAGGTTCGCAGTCAGCTGGGCGACCATTCATGGAGATGGTTTCGCGGTTGATGCGGCGCAGTGTGGTGTTCTCGATTTCATCACCCCAGAGGAGGCCGGTATCACCTGGATCCTTGATGCGTACCTTGCGGAGCATCTGGGAGACGATGATTTCAACGTGCTTGTCATTGATTTCTACGCCCTGGACACGGTAAACTTGCTGTACCTTGTTGACGAGGTGCTCCTGAAGTGCTTCCTTACCGCTGATGCGGAGGATTTCGTCAGAGGCTTCTGCGCCATCAGAGAGAGGCTCACCAGCGCGGACGTAGTCGCCATCATGCACGATGATGTGACGGTCTGTCGGCACGAGGTGCTTCATGGAGAGTACTGCTCCTTCTTCGACTTCTTCTGCCTTGCGCTTGCGTCCACCGCGTGCAGCGGCTTCGCGTGCTTCAGCATCACGGTAGATGGTCACTACCTTCTTACCGCGGATCATGAGGTCTTCGATGGAAACGATACCGTCCATTTCTGCGAGTGTGCAGCAGTCCTTCGGACGACGAGCTTCGAAGAGCTCAGCGACGCGTGGGAGACCACCAGTAATGTCGTTTGTCTTCTGCACCTTTCTTGGTGTCTTCGCAAGCTGTGCACCTGGGAAGATTTCCTGACCTTCGCTAACGGCGAGGTAGGCACCTGTAGGAATGGAGTAGACGCGTGGCTTGTCAGCCTTGCCCTTGCCTGTGTGTACGATGACGCGTGGTGCGAGATCCTGACGGTGATCGATGACGACTGTTGTACCACGACCGGCTTCAGAGTTGTCGGTGCGGCAGGTAATGCCTTCGATCATGTCTTGGAATTCGACTGTACCACCGACTTCGGAGATGACTGGAATGGCGAATGGATCCCATACAGCGATCGTTTCCTTAGCCTTTACGTGGTCACCGTCCTTCGCGCTGAGGATAGCACCGAGGGCGAGCTGGTAGGACTCGAGTTCCTTACCTTCTTCGTCGTAGATCTTGATGCTGCC
>CAYJLR010000268.1:0-1544 GCA_964370895.1 uncultured Akkermansia sp.
AGGAAGATCTAGGTAGTGATTAATATATGCTTTAACTTACATATGATTAATTAATCCTACTGACTGGCACCTGTTTTCTTGCAAATTTAATCGGAGTAGCTATTTTGTACCTATTTTCACTTTTTTAATTATTGTATATTTCAACTAAGAAACAGCATACAGACAGCAATCAGCGTAATAGATACAATACCAAATCTCAATAGTAAGGGAATTAGAAAATAGTTACGCTGTTCTCTTGTTAATCCTTCTTTGGGTTGAAGATGCTTACATTTGGCAAGAATAAGATTTGCAGCGGCTGTTCCTTCTGCCTTGTTTTCAAACCAACTAGGCCGAAACATGATATCTGAATCAATTCCATTTATATAAATTTCTGGAGTATTAAATGGATGGAAATCAAGTAAAACCTCAATACTAATATTTTGAATATCAGCATAATATATATTTTTCTGTTTCCCCCATAATGTTTTGTATTCTATTCTATCATCATAAATATGTAACCTAAAGTAAAAGAGTTCCA
This sequence comes from uncultured Akkermansia sp., assembly GCA_964370895.1. Classification (GTDB taxonomy): domain Bacteria; phylum Verrucomicrobiota; class Verrucomicrobiia; order Verrucomicrobiales; family Akkermansiaceae; genus Akkermansia. The sequence continues at coordinate 518 of CAYJLR010000268.1, forward strand.
CTATAAAATAAGCACAAACGCACCCACTCCATACAGCTAGCATAATCAAACCTTCGAAAAAATTATTTTTTATGCTTAAAAATGCACCGACTATATTGATGAAAGCGTATAAAACAATAATTTTTTTTATGAAAAAATTAGGAGCGAACGAATATAATGGAGTATTGGACATCTTATTTATTTAGTATGATATTTGTTCAAGTAGGAATTCTTCGTGACTAAAATAATATATAACCTTACCATCTTCAATTATAATTATTTCTATTGCCTGGTAATATTCAAGTGAATAAGTATTTAATGCTGGGGAATCTCTTCTATGTAGACTTAGACTAAAAGGGTTTTCAATATAAGAACCCCAGTGATTTTCTTCTATACCGAAATATCCTTTACCATATTCACCTACTCCAGATCCTATAAATCCAGGTGTATTTGAATAAAAAGTGTTGCCTAACCAACTCGCATTATTGATAAATTGCATATTACCGTTAGCAGAATTTATTGCATCTCGCTTTAATCTGGCAATAAATCGCCCATGACCCGAACCTATAGCTTTTTTTATAAGCTTGTTAATTTCAGGCATTTTTATTCGCGCAAACCCCATTGATACAGCAGTATCTACTCCTACTTCAATAACTAATTCACACCAATCATCAGATGTTTCAGGTATATCCCCTTCAAGTAGTTTATTGATTAACGTTGAGGATAGTGTGCCAACTGCAGCCCCTGTTATAGGTCCTGCATATAACGTGGTAACTCCTCCTATCGCTCCACCAGCTGCAGCTGCAGTATAGGTTTCCCAGTTACTTAATTCTCCACTAACTAAATCACTAATACCCTGACTTACGATACCAACTGTGGCTCCGACACCAGCAGCAATTAAATCATCGATACCAATCCATCTACCAAGTACATCTATAGCATAGCTGCGATTACCAGCAAAGCCATACAGATTGAATCCGCCTTGTATTCCAATTGGGTCGCGGTTGATCCAGCGACCGCCAGTTGGGTTGTAGTGGCGGTAGTTGTA
>CAYJLR010000269.1:0-1539 GCA_964370895.1 uncultured Akkermansia sp.
CGAGATCGGCTGAGTGGCGCAATCTCATGCTGCGCGACGGCGTCGGGCGAGTAGTCCCGTGAGGGCGAGCAGGCTGAGTGTAGCCGTGCTGGGCTCAGGGATATAGAGTATAACTTCGCTCTGCGTGCTTCCAAATGGGGTATATTCGCTTACTCCGAGTACTTGGTAATCAAGTCCATCGATACGCAGGGTTATATCCTGGTATTCAATACCTGATGCATTATACTCTTCTAGGCTGATCCCATCCAATGCGAAGCCAATGACGTTTCCCGCTTCATAGCTCAGCTTGAAGAGGTTCAGCTGCTCCGAAGAGAGCCGCAGCTGGAGTGTAAGGCTATCATTAATTTTCCCATCGGCTATAACTATCCCTGTGAGTGAGTAGACACTATTCCCAGTGCCTCCTTCCATGGTGGGGAATTCTGCTCTAAAGGGACTATCACCAGTGACAGTGATATCCTTAGGGGGATCGGGTGTAGCGGATACGGTGAGCGTCCAGCCCATCGCTTCCAGTACTGCTATGTCCGCCATGGTGAACTCGCGCTGTACAGGGTCAAATTCCGAGATGGTATGGCGCATGAGGGGCGCTTCTTCTCCTAAGTCGTAGTCGATGTGCACGATGTCTTCCCCCTGTGCGAACTCTCCCGAGGGATTGCGCAGGGTGGCGACTTGTACAAGCTGCCCTTTCTCGTTCTTATCCCATACGGCGAGTTCTGAGCCTGGTGTCGCGCCTATGGATGTGCCCATGCTGGCATCTAAGGCGGTCTTGTTCTCATTACCACTATAGCCATCGACTCCGTAGGCATCGCTTTCAAAGCCCATGCCATGTGTCATCTCGTGGAGGAAAATGGTTTGGAAATCATAGCCACTCCCCGGAACTCCATCAAAGCTAAATCCTCCGCCAAATCCCCCTGATCCAAAGGTAATGGTCATGTCTGTGGTCTCATCAGAGTAAAGGCTCAGCGGGAAGTTCCCATTGGTCTTCAGTTTAAGTTCCGCGCGGCTCACCTTGTTGTAGCTCGTGCCATTAGGTACTGTGAGTAGAGGGTTATCGAAATTATCATCTGAGTAGATCATGGTCGGCACAGCCGTCGAAGCGAGGGCTGGATTCATCGTGTCAAAGGAGAAATCTATCACCACGCGGCGTTCCCACGACGCGACGGGCGCTCCCGTGAAAGGGTCATTGGGATAGTCTCCTGTCAGTGGTCTGTGATTCTCACCGAGCAGTGAGCCCCAGTAGTCGATCGAGCCTTGGACGCCTTTTAGGATGTTTTGCAGCTGTGCGTCACTGCTATAGTCCCCCCAGCTAGCGGTGTCGAGGAAGTTAACGACGAAGTAGTCGTTTGCAACGACCATCTGCGCAGATACTGTCTGCATGAGCCCGAGGGTGAGAGGGAGTGTGAGTAAGAGAGATTTCGTTATTTTCATAATTATTAATAATTAAATTAACATACTTAATTCTAGCAGATATTCTGCAGGAAGCAAGGAATCATTTCACTCGAAATCTAATATAAAATCACTCATTCTGCATCTCGCTGCTAT
>CAYJLR010000270.1:0-1532 GCA_964370895.1 uncultured Akkermansia sp.
TATTAAAGAGCAGCCTTGAGTATCTCCACTGTTTTCTCAGGTGTGACGAGACCGCGCTCACCGAGATTCCATCCGCGTGCGCGGAAGCGCTCAGCGATGACTTGGAAGTTCTCATCCCCTACTCCGTGATCAGAGAGACGCGTCTTGATTCCGAGGCTTTCGTAGAAGGCGCGTAGAGCTGCGATCGTCGCATCGACGCGCTCTTCTGTACTACCTTCTGTGATACCCCAGAGACGTTCACCGTACTGGAGGATCTTTTCTTCCTTTTCCTTGCGCATGACAGAAAGTACAGCAGGCTCGACGATAGCTAAGGTCACAGCATGATCCAGCCCATACAGAGCCGTGAGCTCATGACCTATCATATGCGTCGTCCAGTCCTGTGGTACACCCATACCGATGATACCATTAAGTGCAAAGGTGGAGCTGTACATGAAGTTCGCCATCGTATCGTAGTCATCGCCACTCAGAGCGGAGGGGGCGATTTCTTGCAGCGTATGAAGTATACCCTCGGCGAAGCGGTCTTGGACACGGCTTTCGCTGGGGTAAGTAAGGTACTGCTCCAATGTGTGGCAGTAGGTATCAGCGATACCATTCGCACGCTGTCGCGTAGGAAGCGAGTAGCATACCTCAGGGTCAAGGATGGAGAAAACGGGATAATTATCTGGATTCAAGAAGGCGAGCTTTTCATCACGTTCCGCACGGGAGATCACCGCGCCACAGTTCATTTCAGACCCCGTGGCTGGCAGTGTCATCACAGAAGCGACCGGAAGGGAGGGCACACCTTCGTACAAAGCACTATTCACGAGGAAATCCCATGGGTCAGGCGTTTTATCATAGTTAACAGCCGTCGCGACAAACTTCGTACCATCAAGAACTGAGCCACCGCCAACAGCAAGGAGGAATTCCACGCCTTCTGCGCGTGCGATCTCCACAGCCTTCATCATGGTGGAGTACTGCGGGTTCGCCTCGATACCAGAGAACTCGATATAATCGAAGCCAACGAGAGCCTCTTTTACCTGGTCATAGACACCGTTAGACTTGATACTACCGCCTCCGTAAGTGAGGAGGATTTTTTTAGCTGGATCGAGGAGCTTGCTGAGCTGAGCGATTTCGCCCTTACCCATGATGAGTTTTGTCGGATTTTTAAAGGAAAAATTATTCATGAAATTTTATCTTAAGAAGTATAAAAAAAATACCACAAGACCAGACGCATCAGCAAGAACAATCTCAGCCATAGAGTACTTTTCTAGCATCGCTAGAGCGGCTGATAGAGAATGCGCTTTACACGCCCTCCTAATCAGTGTATCCTTACGCGCATCCATGCCATATTCTCGCACGCGCGAGAAAGGCACTTTATCCTTTATTACATTATATGATGACCGCCGCACAGATCCGCCAGAGCTTCCTCGACTTTTTCAAAGAAAAGCAGCATAGCATCGTCCCTTCTGCCTCCCTGATGCCTCAGAGCCCCGGCCTTCTCTTCACGAATGCTGGGATGAACCAGTTCGTCCCCTACTTCCTCGGAGTAGCCA
>CAYJLR010000271.1:0-1519 GCA_964370895.1 uncultured Akkermansia sp.
CGATGAAAAAGCCCCTTTACCGAGTCGAAACTGGGCAAAGGGGCTTGTATAGAGGTGTTTGAGTAGTCTACTGCAGGTGGATCTAGATAGTGATCAATATATGCTTTAACTTACGTTTAATTAATTCTACTGACTGGTACCTAGTTTTTTCTGCTTATTACTATAGATGCAAGTTGCTTATTATTATAATACTATAAAATATTAAGAAAAAAAAGGGGAAAACGCGAAGCATAAAAATCCATCGAGGTGTAAATTTAGTTGTATACTCCATTATTTCAAACATATTTTTTTTCTTGAAATGCTGCATTGAGAAATTAAAAAGTTCTGCTATAAATGAAACACTTACTACTAAAATTAAAAAAAAACAAATTGAATTTTCAATATTTATATCATAATGAGCTCTTAAAAGTAAAATAGCGACTATAGAACCAAGATATCCCCAATAATACAAACTAGCTAATAAATTGCCTAGAAATTTGTCATTCGTTGTTAACTTTTTCCGTTCATAATTTAATTTTCTTTCAGACTTTTTTGTTCTAAAATAAATAAAATCTACACAAAGAGCAAATATGATTCCCCATAACAACAGATGTAAAAAATTTCCCATGGCAATATAATGATTTAAAATTTAAGGTAAAATAACTGGTTTGTATTGTCGTTGTTCTACTTCAAATTCGGTATTTAAAGGATGAATATCCCAACCTCTATCGATTTCATTATTTATTCTATTCCAACTATGTCCTATGAAATAAGCCGATTCTTCTATGGAAATCTCTATTATACATCCTACATTTTCTGGCACGTCAATATTGTTTTGGATTAAAAACTGCTCCGTAGCTGCTTTTGTAGTCATCCTATACGTTATCTGTGTCAGAGTATAGTGAGTATATTCAACCCAAATTGAATTATTACTTTCGACGATTCTCAATGTTTTTGCTTCAAATCTACGAATGGAACGGAGACCGTGAGTGGGAGCTGTTAATTTTGAAATCCGAGTAGCCGCTCGTCCTGTTTGTAACAACTTTGTTCCAAATTTCATTGTGGCCTTTATTGCAGATGCACCAGGAAAAATAGCACCCGCTACCGAGGCCGCAGCTACGCTATTCCAATCTATGTTAATTGGTTTATCCGTAACAATACTAGCTGTAATTTGTATGCCGATGTCGACAACAGCACCTAACAACGCACCACCGAGAGATGCCAATCCCCATAATCCCAACTCATCCCACACACAAACCTTATTCCCCACAAAGGAATACAGATTCAAGCCTCCGTTTTCTGCGATTGGGTCGCGGTTGATCCAGCGGCCGTCAGTTGGGTTGTAGTGGCGGTAGTTGTAATAGACTAAGCCTAGTTCGGAATCTACGATTTCGCTGCTCCATTGGAGGGGATTGGCGGTGCTGCCGCTGGCTGTTACTGCTCCAAAGGGGGTGTAGCTGTAGCTGGTGGCAAGGGTGCCGCTGCTCGTGTAGAGCTCGGTCACGTTTTTACTGAGGTCGAGGCCATAGGTATACCATGT
>CAYJLR010000272.1:0-1509 GCA_964370895.1 uncultured Akkermansia sp.
CGACACGTTAGGCGGCAACAGCACCTTCACGCGCCAATACCTCAGCACAGGCATCCTCAGCACGCAAACCGACCCACGCGGCATCACCACCAGCACGCAGACAGACATTGCAGGTCGCCCCATCATCCAAAGCGATGGCGAAGGCAATGAAACCACAACCGCCTACATCCCCTGCTGCGATCAACCCGCCAGCATCACTGATGCGCTGGGCAACACTGTCAACTACAGCTACGACATCCGCAATCGCAAAATCGCAGAGTACGGCACAGGCATCCAACCAGCCACCTACGCCTACGATAGTGCCGACCGCATGACAACCCTGCGTACATTCCGTGTAGACGATAGCACCATCATCACCGACCCCACAGGGCGCACAGATGGCGACACCACCACATGGGCATATGATGATGCTACAGGCCTGCAGCTAAGCAAAACCTACGCTGACGGCACGCAAGAAACACGTGAATACAACAACCTAGGCTTGCTCGGCAAAATCACCACCGCACTAGGCAAAACCCACAGCTATCACTACGATTCTGTGACTAACCAAGTCACCGCCATCACCTACAGTGATACAAGCACCTCTCGCAGCTTCTCCTACAATCACCTCGGACAGCTCCTCGGCGTCAGTGATGAATCAGGCAGCCAGCAACTCAGCTACAACAACTACAGCGAACTGCTCACCGAAAGCACCAGCATCGCCAACGAGAACTACAGCCGAATCGAGCAATACGACAATCTCGGACGAAGCAGCGGCTACCAACTCAAACGCAACGGCAGCACCATCCATCAAAACCGCTACGCATACGACAATAGAGGACGCATCGCAAGTGCAGGATTCTACCACACCAACAACTGGCAGGATTTCACCTACAGCTACCTCAACGGCACAAGCATCCTCTCCACACTGGAGCACCCCAACGGTATCACAACCACTCGCAGCTACGAGCCCAACCGCAACCTGCTCATAAGCATCGTAGACAGCAAGAACGGCACAACCCTCAGCAACAAAGCCTACAGCTACGACGCTATCGGTCGCCCAACTGCCCGCACAATGAACGAGCGCAGCGACAGCTTTAGTTACGACAGCAAGAGCCAACTCACCGCAGCCCAACTCGGCAGCGATAACTACGGTTACTCTTACGATAACATAGGCAACCGCAAAACCGCGCAGGAGCTAGCAGAAGAAATCACATACGCCACCAACTCCACCAACGAGTACACGGCAATCAACGACTTCACCCCTGAGTTTGACGCAGACGGCAACCAAACACGCCTCCAAACCGCCACAGGCATCTGGACAGTCGAGTACAACGCAGAGAACCGCCCCACCAAATTCACAAGCGAAGACGGCAGCACCATAGTCGAAGCAGCCTACGACTACATGGGACGCCGCGCATGGAAACGCATCACCGTCAACGGCAACGTTAATCTCCACGAAGCCTACATCTACCGAGGCTACTTACAAATTGCCGCCATCGACCTACGCGGAGAAAGCACAGGACACTT
>CAYJLR010000273.1:0-1499 GCA_964370895.1 uncultured Akkermansia sp.
CTTAATAGAAACGATGTTCTTTCATCGCTAATGCATGATATAGGCATGGAGAAGCAGCACAAAATAACTTTACAATAACAGTCTATTCCCCTATTATGTATCGAAGAAAACCTCACAGAGACAACATAATGGCAAGAGAGAAAGCAGCATCCAGCAGTAAGAAAAAAGAGAGCGACAGTGCCCAGCTGGGCTTTGAGAAGCAGATATGGCGCGCCGCAGACAAGATGCGCGGGAATCTGGACGCCTCCGAGTACAAGCAAGTCATCCTCGGTCTCATCTTTTTAAAATACATCTCTGACAGATTCGAAGCACGCCGAGCCGAGATCGAGAGCGAGTTCACCTGCCGCGAAGACTGCGAAGACTTCCTCGATGACCCCGATGAATACATAGCCGAGGGCGTCTTCTACGTCCCCCCCAGCGCGCGCTGGTCAGCGATAGAAGCAGCCGCCCCCACGGGAGAAATAGGTCGCACCATTGATGCCGCCATGCAGGAACTGGAGAAGAACAATAAAAGGCTCAGGGGCATACTGCCAAAGAACTTCGCACGCCCCGAGCTAGACCAGCGTCGCCTAGGCGAGGTCGTCATACTCTTTAGTAACATCGAGATGCACAGTCAGACCAGTGGGAAAGACATCCTCGGACGCGTGTATGAGTACTGCCTCCAGAAGTTTGCCGAAGCGGAGGGGAAGAACGCGGGCGAGTTCTACACGCCCTCCTGCGTCGTGCGCACACTCGTCGAGATACTCGAGCCTTACAAAGGCCGCGTCTACGACCCCTGCTGCGGTAGCGGCGGCATGTTTGTACAGTCGGCGAAGTTCATCGAAGAGCACCGCTACCAGCTCGACGACATATCCGTCTACGGGCAGGATGCGAACCCCACGACGCGAAAGCTCGCCCTCATGAACCTAGCCATACACGGCATCTATGCGAACCTAGGCCCGCACCACGCCGACACCTTCTACCATGACGCGCATCTGAACCTGAAGGCTGACTTCATCCTCGCGAACCCACCCTTTAATCTCAGCGACTGGGGCTCATCCCGTCTCGCGGACGACGTGAGGTGGAAGTACGGACTCCCCCCCGAGGGGAATGCGAACTTCGCATGGATTCAGCACATCATCCACCACCTCGCCCCCACAGGCAGAGCTGGTGTCGTGCTGGCGAACGGCTCACTCTCCAGCCAGAGCGGAGGCGAGGGAGAGATACGCAAGCGCCTCGTCGAGGCAGATCTCGTCGAGTGCATCGTCGCCATGCCCCCACAGCTCTTCTACAGCACTCAGATACCAGTGTGTATCTGGTTCTTTAATAGGAACAAGACCGCCGACATGAAGGGAAAAACCCTCTTCATCGACGCACGAGAAATGGGCGAGATGGAAACCCGCAAGCTCCGCGTCCTGACGAAGGAAGACATAGAGAAGATCGCCGCACCGATGCAGAATTTCCACGCAGATAATCCCCAGCCCTTTGAACCCGAGAAAGGCTTCTCTGCACTGGTGACC
>CAYJLR010000274.1:0-1489 GCA_964370895.1 uncultured Akkermansia sp.
TTTTCAACGGGTAAGTATGGTGCGGCATGCTCGATGGCGCGCAGCATCTCTTCCTCTGGCTCACCGACTGATACCCCTCCGATGGCATAGCCGTCAAAGTCCATCTCTGCGAGCTTTTCTGCGCATTCACGACGCAGATCTGCATAGACTGATCCCTGCACGATACCGAAGTGCAGCTGGCGCTGACCGTTCGTCATCGGCTTATTCTCGTCTATCCATTGCTTGCATCGCTGAGCCCATCTCAGGGTGAGTCCATTCGACTTTTCCGCGTACTTGCGCTCGCATGGATAGGGAGGGCACTCATCGAAGAGCATCGCGATGTCGCTGCCTAAGTTCGCCTGTATCTCCATGCTACGCTCAGGGCTGAGCATCATGTAGGAGCCGTCGATGTGATTACAAAAGCGCACACCTTCCTCCGTGATCTTGCGCAGCTTCGCGAGACTCCAGACTTGGAATCCGCCTGAGTCGGTGAGGATGGGCTTATCCCAGCCCATGAGCTTGTGCAGCCCGCCCATATCGCGAATACTCTCATCACCAGGGCGTAAGCAGAGGTGATAGGTATTCCCTAGGATGATCTGCGAGCCGAGTAGTTCTAGCTCTTCGGGGTGCAGGGTTTTCACACTGCCTTGTGTACCCACAGGCATGAAAATAGGGGTCTGCACCTCACCGTGGGGGAGCTTTAGCGTACCAAGGCGTGCGCCTGAGGGATCAGTCTTATGGAGGGTGAAACTCATGATATTTTTAAATACTTAGCGGAGTAGATCTCCTTACCCTGCGCTTCCCACTGCTGCTGGAAGTCGGTCTTCGGGTAATAGGGCTCATCCCACTCCACGCGCTGGAAGAGAGGAGAGGCATCGAGGAGCTCGCAGACCCAGATATAATATTCTTCATGGTCTGTCTTAAAAAGGATTTCACCCTTCTCGGCTAGAGCTCGGTGCAGCACAGGAATGAAGCTCTCTTGCACGAGGCGGTTCTTGTGATGCTTTTCCTTCGGCCATGGGTCGGGAAAGAGGTAATGCAGACGGTGGATGCTCGCAGGAGCAACGAAGTGCTCGAGGAAATAACGGCTCTCGAGGCGCAGGGCGCGCACATTACTCAGCCCAGCCTTCTCACTATCGCGGCATACCTTGCGCACACGACCGAGTAGGCGCTCAACGCCTAAGAAATAGCGATCTGTATAGTGAGCAGCCATCTGCAGCAAGAAACCGCCATCACCGCATCCTAAATCCACTTCGAATAACTTTTCCGAAGCATCAGCCACACCAACGATATCGTTAGCCGTGTGGCTGGCAAAAAAATCCTGTGGTACAAAGGCAGCGTCCATATCCGCAGCCATTATAAAAGATAAAAGCGCTCGGGTCAAGAACGCATATTCGCGAATAAATCCATGGGTGACGCGATGAGGAAGTCTGCCAGCGAGAAAGCCTCGCCTCCGAGCAGGGAAGTTCTCGTAATTCGCAGCGCGAAATCACGAAGGGATTTTTCGACG
>CAYJLR010000275.1:0-1473 GCA_964370895.1 uncultured Akkermansia sp.
TTATATCTTTATAATAGCCATTTTCCACTGACTGGCACCCAGATTTCTTCACCCTCTGACTGGCACCCAGATTTCTTCACCCTAACTCATTGTTTCCGACAATCCCAAGGCGAGAGAAAATAGGCACCTATTTAATTCTTTCAGGCATGAGTTTAAAATCCTCTTTTTTGAGATAAGTTTCCTGATATAAAAAATTAGGAACTGTATCTCTTTTTACAATAGTGTGCGACTTCAATGTCATCTTCCCTAATTTATTATCAAACCAACATAGCACGAATAATCCATTATTTTCTGGTATCGATAAAATCATGACTGCTTTTTCAGTGGTATCAATATTATTAGATTCTCCTAATATACTATAGAATCCATGGAACTTAAAATTCTTATTTAATAAATTAAAAAAAACGCCTGATACAGTTTGACCATTTAAAGATGAAATTTTCGAATTTTGCTTCCAAAGAGGTGCCCAATAATAATTATCAGTTTCTAAAATTGAAAATTCACTGTTTAATAGTTCATGGAGGGTTGTATAATCATTTTTTATTTTTTTATCTACATCTAATCCTTTTACGTGAAAAATGCATATAAAAAAAATCATTAATATAATGTGCTTCATATTACTTTTAGTGTATAGGGTGTAATACCCAATGATGTTACGCCTATCTTGTTATCAAAAGTTGTTTGAATCGTTGCTTCTAATTTTGTTTGCACAGGTTTATTGGCGCTATAAAAACATGCAATGATTCCAGCTGATCGAATCTTTGTTGATTTTATTATCGAATTAAATTCAGATTCAACTTTACTGAAAGAATAACGAGTGTCTCCCATGTGAAAATATTTATCTTCTGTCCCATGCGTGATAAAATAGAATTCATCGTATGGTTCGGTAGCCTGCTCTAAACTGCTTTGTATGAGTTTTTTTGCATTTTCCCATCCCCTCGTATAAATAAAGTTATCATCATTGGTAAGATTAATTTCTCTTTCAATTTTAGATGTTAATTCAGCCTTCGATCCCTCGTATTGTTTATTATCCCAGAAAGCTTTATCTTCATCAACCATTTTATTAAAACAATCCTCACTTGTCGCAGCTATTTCTTCTAAAGCTTCTTTGTATTTATTATTGTTCATCATTATATCGGCATCAAGCAGTACTGCTGGTCCTGCACCTGAATTATCATAAACAACCATAATAACAGCATTTCCCAATTCATCCATTTCCCAAACCATATTCCCCACAAAGGCGTATAGATTTAGTCCGCCTTGTTCCGCGTTTGGGTCGCGGTTGATCCAGCGGCCGTCGGTTGGATTGTAGTGTCGGTAGTTGTAGTAGGTGAGACCGAGTTCGGGGTCGGCGATTTCGCTGCTCCATTGGATGGGATTGGCGGTGTTGCCGGTGGCTGTTACTGCTCCAAAGGGGGTGTAGCTGTAGCTGGTGGCAAGGGTGCCGCTGTTCGTGTAGAGCTCGGTCACGTT
>CAYJLR010000276.1:0-1453 GCA_964370895.1 uncultured Akkermansia sp.
GACCCTAGAAGACAACTCCGGCTTCCGAGCCAGCGACTACACCCCAAGCGGCAGCCGTATCCACAACCTGCTCCCCTCTTCTCCTGAATAGATAGAATAAGCGGCAAAAAACAGAAACATTTCATTTTAATCTAGACCTTCATCCATTTATGATAAAATCTCATATACTTAAAATTCTCGCAAGCATCACCCTTTCTCTTGGAGCGATCACTTCTAACATCAACGCGAAAGAGGATGCGAGCATCAGTCAGGAAGAGAGTGTTCGCTTAGTTCCCTCCTGCTTAAAGCGGGTGGACCCATTGTTTGGTACCTTTAATATGGAGGCTAAATACTATATCTATACAAAATTCGGTTATAAGGCCTTCGAAAAACCGTCACTACCCAACTATCTAAAAGCCTTGGCTAAAGAATATAAGAAAATGAAGAGAGCCAACGTGGAACTCATCTTAGTATTTGCAGACTACCCCTCAGTCGTCGCGCCACTACAGGAGGAATATGATCTACCTTTTGCGGCCGTCGACCTGAGTGATTTAAATAAACTGGGCATAGGAAAAGAAATGGGCTATATCTATGGCTGCGAAGGAGTATCGCGAGTTTGTCTTGCAGACGCGGACGGCAACAGTCTAGGAACTCTTCCCATGGATAATATCAGCGATTGGAAAAAGGCTATTAGCCGAGGAGTAAAATCACACCAGAAACAGCAGCGGGCAGAAGCGCGCAAAAAGGCACAGGCAGAGGCTCGCCAAAAGCCTTAATCTTTTACCCATAAAAGGCGCGCTCCTCTGGACTCCCATTTAGGTGTCGCTTAGAGATACTGCGTCGCCCATCTGTATAAAATCAGCAGGTTACGATGTGCGGCTAAAGTCAAAAAAAAGCGACCGCAAAGGGTCGCTTTTTTATACCTCTATAGGAAACTTGCGAAATTCGAAGCTGCTAATTTCTCAAGATACCCTATAGCTTTAAACTGGTTAGTTTTCTCGCACGTAGCAGCCTACCACCTCAGCGATGTAGAGCTTATGCAGAGGATTCCCCTCTTCATACCATGCTGGGGAGACTTCACTCCAGTCGAGGAAGGCGCTCTGCTCATAAGGCTGCACCATAATGGGGCGGCATTCAAGCACGATATCAGCGTTTTCAAAGGCGACTGAGCCCTGCTCCGTGGCGTAGGGCTGGAGTTTCGTCTTCGCGAGCTTATCACCATCGCGACCAGAGAGCTTACCACAGATACCGAGATCCTTCTTGTACTCCTTCGGCATGAAGGATAGGGTGAAGAACTTCTCATCTATGATGAAGCTATCTGTATGACGATTTGGGCGCACGACAGCGAAAACCACAGGCTTATTCCACATGTAGCCGAAGCCACCCCAGCTCGCGGTCATAGTATTAAAACCAGCTGTACCGTCAGCCTTGGGCTCTAGCTTGCCCGCCGTGACGAGCATCCATTGCTTGCCTA
>CAYJLR010000277.1:0-1450 GCA_964370895.1 uncultured Akkermansia sp.
AACTACCGCCACTACAACCCAACCGACGGCCGCTGGATCAACCACGACCCAATCGGAATACAAGGCGGACTAAATCTATACGCCTTTGTGGGGAATAAGGTAACAAGTAATATAGATGTTAAAGGAGATTCCGCCATAAGTGTAGCTGCACCAGTGGCTGTAGGCACGGCTGCGATTGATGGTCCCCTCCCCATAGGGGATACTGTAGCAGTAGCTATTGTTGTTACAGCAGGAGCCTATGATTTGTCACAGCCAGGTCCGGGGACGGGTAATTGCTCAAGATTATTTCATGGTATATTACAGTCCGCCGTTAATTCCAATAAATTAACAGCTAGAGGATTAGGAAAGTGTGTATGTAGCAATTTCTGTTGGACACTTAATATAAAATTGTATGCGTGGCTTGCTCTCGCTATTTCCAGATCAAGGATTAATCAGTTATGCTTCAATGGTGGCGATGAGGGGCATCAAGAACAATTAGCAGACCATTGGAAAACTATTACTAATTGTAAAGATATAATATCAAGAAAATGCACATAGTAAACCATTCTTGTGATTTCATTATTAACGAGATTAAGCGATCTTTCGCTATCTACCCGCTGCCTGTTTTTAATGAACTGGTTTTAAATCCTACATCTATGTTTGCGGATACGCAAATTATACATGAAGGTATAAAAAATAAAACTTGGAATAGCATAACAGACGAATTTTACGATGAAGAGTGGGGCTTTATGTGTTGGCTTACACCATTGGGCATATATTATCATTTGCCCGGTGTTATGATTTACACATTAAGAATTTATGATATATATAAAACTATAGCCCCTGTCACAATAGATACTGAGATATTGCTAGAGAACTATCAAAATGAGATACTAAATTATTTTAATGATGAGCAATTAGATTTACTTTGCGCATGGGGTGATATTCTATCACTTAAATTTTAAACCAAAGAGTAAACCTGAAATTTCAGTCAGTGGAATCAATTAATTATACGTAGGTTAAAGCATGTATTGAGTACTGCCTAGATCCACCTACCATAGGCTGAGCAACACCTCTATACAAGCCCCTTTACCCAGCTTTGTCTCGGTAAAGGGGCTTTTTCATCGCAGCTATTCGCACCCAGCAGCAGTCAGAAAACGCTCATCAGCAGACTGGACACTTTGTTAGAAAGTAATACTATAACAAGTAACGAAAGAAGCTTGACGAGCACAGACACCGTCCGCTATACTGCCAACTTGATGGAACGCATCCGCACCAGCACCGTACCCACCAGCGACACCGCAGCCACAGCTACAGTGATCGACGGCTTTACGACAGCGCAGAGCGACCACATGGGCGGCAGCTGGAGCTACACACGCCAGTTCCTCAGCACAGGCATCCTCACGACCCAGATCGATCCCCGCAGCATCACCAGCAGCACACAGACCGACATCGCAGGGCGCACCATCAT
>CAYJLR010000278.1:0-1427 GCA_964370895.1 uncultured Akkermansia sp.
TCGTCCTCAGCTGGCAGCTACAGGATGGAGAATGGGTCTGGCGAGATGTGCTGACTTTACCAAATAATTATGGACTCCATAACTACTACTACAAGGACGGCGTCGAGATGGCAAAGGAAAGCAAGGTGTCGCCTTAATCTCATTTTTTACACATAAAAGCCGTGAAGGATATTTCCTTCACGGCTTTTCCATTTTCTGAATTGTCAGACTCTTCGATTACCAGTACTTCGAGGGAGAGAAAACGGTTGATTGAAGAGATTACCTATTCTGCATATTCGCACGCATTTCCTTAGAGTGAGAGAGGACTGAAGAAGGATCATTCATAATCTTCACTTCAGCCTCCTTTATTTGAGTTGCAGATGAGGGGTTCGCCTCAGCTAGTTCATCAAAAATAGGGGCTAGCGCCTTGATATCCTCTTCTGTTTCTGCGAGCAGCATGGCGACATTCAGCTTCATCTCCAAGAGCATGATCTGGATGGATGGTGTGAGATTAGGCTTAGCGAGTTCCTCTTCAACGAACTTACGCGCAGCGGTGAAATCGCTACCACAGGCCATGAGTGATTCCTGAATACGCTGCATCTCAGCCTTGATAGCAGCCTCAGCAGCAGCAGCCTCCGCGAGACCCAGTGTATCCTCAGGGTCAAGAGCCTTAATCTGCTCGATGAGCGCAACATTACTCTTACGGATATCCTCAGAGAGGGCATTATAGGCATCGTAGAGTGCCTTAGCCTTAGCAGTACCTGTAGCAGATTCTGCAGCTGTGAGAGCTGCTGTTACTGTGGCACTAGGGGTGAGACCTTCCTTCGTAGCCTCGATGCTGGGGCGTGCACCTACAAAACCAGCTACTACGGTACCCTCAGGGTTCATGACTAGCATGGTGGGAAAGCCCTGCACCTGATACTTTTTGGAGAGCTCGCGGTTCTTCTCGAGCAGCCCCTCTGGGAGTTGCTTCTGACGTGGGAGGTCGATTTCTACGAGGACTAACTTGTCCTTCGCATAGGCATCGAATTCAGGTTTGTCGAGAATATTCGCCTTAAGTGCCTTGCAAGGTGGGCACCAGTCCGAGCCCGTGAAGAGAACGAGGACGTCTTTCTTTTCTGCGGCAGCCTGAGTGAGAGCTGAAGGGAGGTCTGTGCTCCATTCGGCAGCCATGGCTGGTGCGACGATAGCGGTCAGTGCTAGAGATGAGATGATCATTTGTTTCATGATTCAGTTATTATACATATTGCCCTTTGTAATGCAAGAATATAACCCACAGGCTTACACGATTATTCTCTCAGAATCCGCATAAAAAGCCGTGAAGGACGACATCCTTCACGGCTTTGATTTTTTCTGAATTGTCAGTCTATACGACTATTAGTACTTCGCGACAACTGCCTTCATTTCTTCGAGCTGAGCCTCGATGGACTCAACAAGAGCGATCTGCG
>CAYJLR010000279.1:0-1425 GCA_964370895.1 uncultured Akkermansia sp.
TTTAATTATGCTGACTGGCACCTATTTGTGTTCCGACTGCGATGGAATCCCCAGTGTATCTACACACTCACGTCGTTGAGCCTACCATTAACTCCATTTATAACGCTGTCTTGGATTTATTTTCATAGTAATATCGATTACGCTACGTATATAACCATATTAATTTAAACATTATGAAACTTATTTTATCATTGATTATGTTCATTATCTCATTGGGGAATGTACAGGCACAGCTGAAGAGGGAAGTGAATTCATCTGATTATGGAAAAATTGCCGCAGAAGTTTCCTCTGCTATTTATAATAGTGATGAAGGCAAACTAAAATCCCTCATTGAAACTATGGCTGGAAAGCAATATATTAAACACAGTGCCGCTCCACTCATACAAGCAGTGTCAAATAACAATGCAGAATTAGTTGAAATTCTCATTACTGCAGGTGCCGATATCAATGCGCGGGATGAAGATTATTATATGCAAGCTCTACTGGCAGCTGTTGAAAAAGGTAACGAAAGCATTATGCGTTTACTAATAAAACATGGTGCACAAATTCCAACTGATGAGAATAAGTTTAGATATCTCACGGCCGCGATAAGAAGTGACAACGAACTATTCGTTGAATTTTTCTTAAAAAAAGGTATACCCCCAAAAATTCATCCTCACTTTCCGCGAGATATTCCTATTCTAATGGCTGCTAGAACGGGAAATCTAGCTATCGTTGAGCTTCTTATTCATTATGGTGCAGATATTCATCAAAAAGACATCTTAGGACGTACAGTACTATTTCATGCAGCTATGAGTGGAAGCATAGACCTAGTCAACTATTGCTTGAATGCAGGACTGGATGTCCACTCTAGCAATACGAGAGGAGAAACAGTACTTACAGCTGCTATAATGAGTGAGAATGCTGAATTGGTATTGCTTATTTTAAATAAAGGTGCAAAAATTCATCAAAAAACCAATGATGACCTTACCCCTGCTATGACAGCAGCGGGATGCAGCAATGTTGAAGTCATGCGCGTATTAATCGCTAGGGGTGCAGATATTCATCATCAAACAACGTTTGGAAAAACAGCGCTGAATATTGCCGTCGCCTTTAGTAATTTTTTAGTTGTTCAGGAATTATTAGATAATGGTGTATCAGTAAATGAAATGTCGAATAATGGGTATACTCCACTCATGGTGGCCTTAGTAAATGATTCGACTTCTGAAGTTGTCGATCTTTTGCTTAAACGGGGAGCTGACAATAGCGGAAAGGGGAAAGATGGTATAACGGCACTTCATCTCGCAACTGAAAAAGGTTATGAGCAAATTCTTGCTCACTTATTGCAAAAAGATAAATAGATGCTAGCCAGAGAGGGTAAATAAATAGGTAATAGGTAGGTAATAGGTGCCAGTCAGTAGAAGACAGGTAATAGGTGCCAGTCAG
>CAYJLR010000280.1:0-1421 GCA_964370895.1 uncultured Akkermansia sp.
CGCGTCATCGAAGTGCTAGAGCGTGAAGAAAAGAGCTTCAATGAAACACTAGACCGCGGTCTCGAACTCTTCGACAAGGAAGTGGCCTCCTCGGGCAAGATCAGTGGCGACTTCGCCTTCAAACTCTACGACACATACGGTTTCCCCATCGACCTCACCGCCCTTCTCGCTCGCGAGCAAGGTCTCAGCGTCGATGAAGAACGCTTCGAATCCCTCATGGAAGAGCAGCGTCAGCGCGCGAAGGCAGCCCAGAAGAAGACACTTGTCCGCGCCCTAGAGATCAAGACAGACGCGCAGACCGCATTCACAGGTTACACAGAAGACAGCAGTACCGCCAGCATTCTCGAAGTACACGAAGAAGGAGACGCCTACTACATCATCACAGACCAATCCCCCTTCTACGCAGAAATGGGCGGTCAGCTCAGCGATGGTGGCACGCTCAATCTCGGAGGTCAGGACTACGACGTCATCGCTGTCCAGCAGATGGGACAGGCACGCGCCCACCTCGTCGAGAAGCAGGAGAACTTCGCACCTAAAGCTGGTGACAGTGTCATTCTCACACTTGACACCATCCGTCGTCGCGCCATCGAGTCGAATCACACCGCGACACACCTTCTTGGTAAGGCACTCACCTCGCTCGTCAGTGACGACATCGCCCAGCAGGGCTCTCTCGTCGAGCCTGATCGTCTGCGCTTTGATGCGAGCAGCGCCCCTATTTCTAAGCAAGACATCCGTCGCGTAGAAGAACAGGTAAATGCTTGGATCGAGCAGGATCTCCCCCTCCTCTGCGAAGAATACCCCATGAGCGAAATTAAAGGTCGCAGCGAAGTCACCCAATTCTTCGGTGACAAGTACGGTGATATCGTCCGTCTCGTGCAGATCGGTGGTAACTCAGGCGACTTCGATGGCATCTCGATGGAACTCTGCGGTGGCACACATGCCGCGCGCAGCTCCCAGCTCTCTTTCTTCAAGGTGAAGAGCGAGGGTGCTATCGCCAGCGGCGTACGCCGTATCGAAGCCGTTACAGGCGCGACAGCCTACGCCCTCGTCGCACAGCAGGTCGACAAGATGCTTGAAGAAGCACAGGAAAGCGTCGCAAAGCTCACAGCTCTCAATAGCAAGCTCACGGCCCTCGGTCAGGATGCCGTCAGCATCCCTGCCGACCTCGAAGCTCAGGCACAGCTGGCACTTGACGCACGCGGCATCCAGCAGGTAAACTCTGCTCTTGATACCCTCAGCACCAGTGTCGAGCAGCTGAAAGAAAATGTACTTAACAGCGACAAGAAGATCAAGAAGCTCGCAGCAGCCGCAGCAGCCAGCATCGCCGATGAACTCATCAGCGAGCAGCTGAGTGAAGGCACGACACGTCTCGTGCTCTCCGCTGAAGGTGGCAATGAGCTACTCACTGAGCTTTTCAATGG
>CAYJLR010000281.1:0-1418 GCA_964370895.1 uncultured Akkermansia sp.
TTTACCAGTTCCTTTGCTTAGGTCTCGAACTGGATGAGGTGATGGATTTTTATGGTGCATCACTGGATACCTACACAGCTCAAGATAGGTGGGGGCATAGCGCCTACAGAGCTCTCTTCGGAATGGGTACCTCTATTTGGGCAGGAGGGATATGTACAGCCCTGTATCTATCCCTTAGCTACGCGCTGCAGCTACGATTATTCCAGATCGATCAAACGGTAGAAAAGCTCATTTTTCTCGGCTTCTACTTAGCCTGTCCGCAAATAGCGAGTATGCTGGGCTTCATGCAGCATGTGGACGCTATAGCCTTCTCTCTGCTGCTTTCAACTACAGCCATCTATTTCTTTTATAAGAGTGACTATGCGGCTTGGCTGCGTAGTATTCTTGCTATTCTTTTATTAGCTATTGCGGTGGGCTGTTACCAGACATGCCTGTTCTATGCACTGGTGCTCGTCCTAGGCTATGAGGTGAAGCACTTTTTCCAGCAGGAGAAGCCACGCTTTCCTTGGGCTCGTCTGAGTCATTTGGCTGCATTGTTCATAGGGGCAGTTATTTTCTGGTACATTCTGCGCAGCATGACCTATCCACTTGCTAGCGAACAGGCGCGTCAATACGCGACAGATTATCATTCATCTCGTAGTCAAGTAGCGAACTTCTTCACCCTTGACCTCAAGATGAAGTTCCTCTACTTGGCGCATTATCTGAAGCTCACCGTCATCGAGGCCTTCGGTTCATGGAGCCCAACGCGCTGGATCTATATGACGGCAGTTCTGCCTCTATCTTACCTCATGCTTCTTAGTGCCGTGAAGCTACGAGGAACCGTACGGCTCGCCGCGCTTGCTATGCTTCCCATCATATGGTTGCTCCCCTTTATTCTTATCCTTATTCTGGGTACAGAGCAACCTGAGCGTACCTTCCTCGCAGAGCCTCTTTCCTTGAGCGTGTTGTGGATTATAGCATGGAGCTTATGCCCTCTGCTGAGCAAGCGAGTCCTCGCACAGCGCGTGATGCTGATGTTCCTTGCGTTTGCTCTAGTGAAGACGCTCTACCATACTTCGGCGCAAGAGCGTATACGAAATGAAGACTACAATCGTATAGTGCAGGATCTTCAGCAGATGGAGCAGCTGCGTTTAAGCACATCTTATAAAGAGAAAGTAGAGCTAGAGGTCATCCTCATCCCAGTCATGGAGGAGGAGTTTGATACACTCATACTAATGGGACCCTATACACACTTCCAGAGGCTGGAGCAGTTTTCTACACCCCGAGATAAAGAACAGCGTCAGATCTATGTAGATAAGCTGAAAGATCTTCCCTGCTGGCCTCATCCTCAGAGTATAGTGAGAGAAGGTGATGAAATGATCATTAAGTATCAAACACCATGGCGGAAAGGATATAGTAAGGCTCTCGCCCTTTAGGCA
>CAYJLR010000282.1:0-1408 GCA_964370895.1 uncultured Akkermansia sp.
TACTTGACCTCCCGTATAGATCTGCTCACCTAGCAAAACCTGCTCAATAGAGTAAGATTTCTGATCCTTCACTTGCAGCACATTAAGAATATTTAGTAATGCGCTGTAATCGCTCTCTGTGATTTTAACTCGCGTTATGGTTAAGGATTTTGGGTGGTACAAAGCCTGAGGGTATTCTGTGAGTAGAGTAACCACTCGCTGCCAGCGTTCATCATCTATATCATTCTTATCGAGTCTGCTGAGAGCGTGCTGATACATCCCTCTCTCTGCAGCGATATTTTCGAAAGTGTAAAATGTTTCATAGTCAGTATCACTCAGGTAAAAGTGTACTTTTCTTTTAATGATATATAATACTCCCTTCGATAGGACAACACCTTCTTCAAGAGTCCCTAAATCTGGGGCTATTGAATGCTTTAGAGTGAGCTCTTCTTCACCTATGCCAGTGTGATCCCATTTTTTGAATTTAAGTTGGCAGAAATCATAGCCCTGACTTAGCAGCTTCTCTAGAGGCTCATGAGAGACAAAGGTCTTCTCGAGCCAAGCATCATCTTCGTTTATAGGAATATATGCTATCACCGATTGGAAGATAAGCTCGCTGAGCCAGGGCACCTCGATACCTAATCGTGTCGTAATGCTTTTAGACTGGAGCTCAATATCTTTTTTCAGTTGATCTAAAGACAAAGCTTCTCGAGCTTCAACGCTGCGCCCTATACCACGGCTAGCAAACTGATAAGCTTCGTCCAGTTCACTACTAGTAAATGGATCACCTTTGACTTGAGTCGCTCCACTTGCATAGGCTACCATCGCGGTGCAGGTGTAGAATAAAGTACTAATGAATTTCATATTATTATGGTGAAAGTTTAAAGAGATGGCAAGAATAGCTGTATGAACTCCTCGCATGCCTCGTGAATCGTATTAGTAATCTCATCAATGCTGATGTTGTCGCGGCATGAAAGCCCCTCGATCTTACTATCGAATCCATAAAGGTTATACTGCCACGGGTTAAATTCTGAGGCAACCTGACTACCATTAAAAATACGCTCAGCTAATAAGATCTGCTCTACAGAATAGCTCCGCTGTTTACTTACTCTCAGCTGAGAAAATAGATTTAAGAGTTTTTGATAATCATCATGATTCAAGCGAATGATTGTGATTTTTAAAGATCTTGGATGAAACCAAACGCTAGGATAATCTGATAATAGTCTAATGACCCTTGACCATCTAGTTTCATCCACACAAGTTCTATCAACATTATCTAATGCAAAACGATACATGCTTTGATTGCTTATAACGTCATCTAAATTTGCAAAATCTACATAATCTGTATCAGATAACTGAAAGCGTGCTCGCCTATCAATCGTGTATAAGACACCATTTGATAAGATAATCCCCTCATCTAAAAAGCCCA
>CAYJLR010000283.1:0-1398 GCA_964370895.1 uncultured Akkermansia sp.
GATGAAGAGCATCTTGCTCTCAATGAGTGCACTCTGCCTCGCTAGCACAAGTGCTTATGCGCAGGACGTGCACTCGCTCGCCGACCTCGGTCACGAATTCTCCTTCTACGCAGATGGACGATTCCAAAATCAATACCTCTCTGGAGAGAAAGGTATACGAAGCTGGGCGAGTCTCTACGATGTAGACCCTAGCAATCTAAACCTGCTCATCTTCCTCGGCTGCGAACGCCGCGTGAACTACAACGAGAAGGACAAGGCCTACGTCGCACAATTCCTGAAAGACGGTGGTGCCATCTTCATCGCAGGACGTGAAGGAAATGTAGGGCAGAACGCCCTCGCCAGCACCGTAGGAGCCTCATTCGGTCCAGCCGCTAAGCTACCCTACCAAGCCACCGATGCCTTGAAAAAAATCGCACCAGATGTGAAAAAAATCGAAGGCGGTGGTAGCAGCACACTCATTCTCAAAAACCCTGCTAAATGGACCGTCCTCGTCACCGACTCCACAGGAGCCCCTGTCATCGCCCAGCGAAATGTAGGAAAAGGCATGGTCATCATGGCATCGCGAAATCTCTTCGGCAGCAACCCTAATGGCAAGGATAATATCAATGCCTCATGGGTGAACCCCATGCTGAAAGCCGCGACAGTGAATAAGAGCATCGACCCATCTAAGCGACTCCCGAACGGCTCACTCACCGCCACGAAGAATAAGAACACGGTCAACGGCATCACCTACTACTACAGCGACTATGTGAAGCCTAGCTATGAAAGCATGGTCGATATCAGTAACAAATGCCTCCCACTCATCGAGAAGCGCATGGGAGTCCCTCTTTCCGCAGGCATGGGCGCGTCCATTGGACTCCTCGCCACAGATGGCGGTGGCTTCTCCTCAGGAGCATTCGTCGGGTTAGCCGTATTCTGGGAAGATTTCCCTAAGGTGCAGCACGGCATGTATGAATTCCTGACCCACGAGTTCGTTCACTCTTGGGTGCTCCCACACCCTGAAGTATCGAATGAACCCATCGCAACCTACGTCGGAGACCTCGTCATGGGCGATGGCGGCTACAAGGAAGAAGGCGATCGTCGCATCAAGCAGAACATAGCCCGCGCCACACGCATCGATCCCACGATGAAGCTCTACGACATCAACGGGAACGGCACACCAGAGCTCACGGCAGGGCAGAAGAATGAAATCCACTGGGGCAAGTCCTTCTGGGTCTACGAAGAGATGCGCAAGCTTGACCCTGACTTCATGGCGAAGTACTTCCAAGCGAAGCGCAAGTACGTCCCCGCTCAGCTCGGCGCACGCTACTCATGGGACGACACCGTCGCCATCATCTCCAAGGCACTGGAGAAAGACATGTTCCCATGGTTTAACGAATACGGCATGCCCTGCAAGCC
>CAYJLR010000284.1:0-1386 GCA_964370895.1 uncultured Akkermansia sp.
ATTTAGGTGATGATTAATATATGCTTTTACTCACATATGATTAATTAATGTCTACTGAAGTAAAAGGGTATTTTTACAATATATTTACACACCATTTATTTAAATATTTATAAATATATTGAATTAAACATGCTTCATTATCTATTTTTTCATAGGGGAAACAAAGACTATATAAAATACTGTCGGAATACGGTGCTACACTATAGCAATTCTCCGTGTATAAGTATATTGTGTTGGAACGAAAACGTACAATCGCAGGAATTAATTCTTCTATTATTCTGTCATAGTCATCTTTGACTTTCATTGTTGCAAATTTTTCGCATAATATAGTCTTATATTCTTGCAAAGCATACTCTCTTTCTGTTTCCACTTTGATTTTACAACTGTTATCATTAAAAAAAGACGATATTGCTTCTATTAGACGTGCAGCAAAATGTACATCCACCCACGTATCTTTAATACCTAAAGGATATTTGAATGTTTGTTGAATGAAATCTACTCTCCATTTTGCGTAACTAATAGGATGCTTTTTATTGAATTTTAGCTGCCCCTTCCCGAACGGATAAATCACTATTTCAGATGGGAAATTATATAATTTCTCAATACTTATTAATCCATTTGACTTGTGCATATGATGTATTCTTCTTTTTCTAGCTTATTAAAGAAATAGTCGTAAACATGCTCGGTCACTGTTTCGCCTACTTCCTGTCCTACAAATCCTCCTATTAATCCGCCAACTATAGCACCTTTCGGACCACCATACATTCCTATTACAGCTCCTCCTTTCATCCCTGCGTAGGCACCAGCAACCCCCGATAATGTTCCTACTACAGTTTTCGTTATGGTTCGCACTTTATCCTCTGCGTAATAAATTTCAATTGCATTAGCTGCAGCCCCTACTGCGAAAAGCACTCTGCCACCTTGTTTAAAGAGGGTGAGCTTTTTAGCTAATTGTTCAGCTCCTTCTGTAGAATGATTCTCTATATTTCTAAAGAAAGAAAAACTTCTAACTCTATTTACATTATGGTGATGAACACTTTTTCCTTCAGAATTATTTAATTCATGAAAATCTAATCTATATTGTCTTTTGGGATTATCAGCTTTGTAAATATAATATTTCCCTGTAGGATTACTATGTCCGTCTTGTGGCGGTGTACCACTAGCAAAGAAATTTTCCCCATCAATTTTTACTAATATATTTGACTTCCAAGAGAGTTCAGCACCTACACCCATAGAGGTTAACGATGTAGGCATATTTTCAATAATTATGTCAGAATCCTCATTATACCCCAACACATCGCACAACCAAACCATATTACCCACGAAGCCATACAAGTTCAGCCCCCCTTCTTCGGCGATTGGATCGCGGTTGATCCAGCGGCCGTC
>CAYJLR010000285.1:0-1380 GCA_964370895.1 uncultured Akkermansia sp.
GCTGCTTCTGTGCTGCTGCGAGCTGCTTCTTACGTGGGAAGTCGAGCTCGACGAGGACGAGATTCTCATCAGCGAAATCCTCGAATTCTTCTGTACTGAGCACATTCTTCTTCAGCGCGATGCAGGGAGGGCACCAGTCAGATCCTGTGAAGACGACGATGACGGTCTTATCTTCGGCTGCTGCTTGCTTTACTGCTTCTGGGATGTTTGTGCCCCAATCCGCAGCTTGAAGTGCAGGAGCGACGAGCGCACAGAATGTGAGGGCGGGGATGATAAATTGCTTCATACGCATTAATGATGCACTATGGAGATGAAACTAGCAAGACTAATTTTAGTCAGTTTTTCCTTGTTGGGGAGTTTTCGGCTGTTGTCATCTCGGAGTCTTGCGACTTCGCATTCGGAAAATGCCCGATAATGTATAGGACATCTTCTCTATCCTCCTCTGGTACATGAGCTGTCGACACCCTTATCATACCATATGGGTGGAGTACTCCTCCTCTATAGGTGTAAGAATGAGTAGCTAGCACCTGTCCTGTATTACTGCGTGTGATGTGAGCCACGCGAAAGCCTTCTGTCGCGTCATTTTCTAAAAGATGGAGGATAGATGGCGGAGTATGAGATAGCGGGATTATTTTCTTGCTCTGAACACAGTAGATCTGATCGTAGCGCGTGGGGGTAAACTGGGTGAGTACACAGAGGCGCGTAAGCTCTAGCTGTACAAGTGAAATGATTTCTTGTTCGATGGCATCGTGAAGTGCCCTCCACTTGCGCTCATCGGGAGATGGTTCAGCAAAGGGGCTGATACTCCAGTCATGTGACATCTTCTCAGCTTGTGACGCGAGTTCGACACGCAACTGACGTATTTTCCCTAAATCACCCGCTTGTGCCACGATGCTGGAGATGAAGAGTATGAGATAGAATAGTGTTTTCATTGTACTTATTTTCTTTTCAGCCCCTGATCGAGCAGTTTGTTGAAGCCACGCTGCACGAAGATATTGTGATGAGTCGCATCGTACCAGTGTATCTGCGGTTTATTATGCTCGGGGAAGGCTTCGACGAGTCGCTCGGTCTGCACGGGGAAGACGATGTCGTCCTGCCGTCCTGCGATGATGGTCACAGGGCAGCGAATGTACGGGGCTAGAGCAGCACTGTCATAGGCATCATGGCGTGTCAGGAAGGCGATGAGTGCTCCAGCGTGTTCCTTCGCCGTGTTTTGCAGGCTGTCGAAGGGGCAGATGAGTACCATGCTGTCTATGCCGTCGCCCACCTTTCCTGCCACTTGCATGGCGACGCCTGACCCTATGCTGTAGCCCAGTAGGTGTGTACTTCTGGGGCTGCCTAGGCGTGCTTTCGCCCAGTGCAGAGCCTCGCAGGCGTCAC
>CAYJLR010000286.1:0-225 GCA_964370895.1 uncultured Akkermansia sp.
ACTTTCGGAGTATTGTATTAATATTAATGATTACCTTCTCAATGACAT
Organism: uncultured Akkermansia sp.; assembly: GCA_964370895.1. Taxonomy (GTDB): domain Bacteria; phylum Verrucomicrobiota; class Verrucomicrobiia; order Verrucomicrobiales; family Akkermansiaceae; genus Akkermansia. The sequence continues at coordinate 49 of CAYJLR010000286.1, forward strand.
AGCTCAAGAACACATTGAAGAGAACGACCTAGGCTATCAGCTTAGAGAAGAAATAGAAAAACTTCAACAAATGAAGAATGAAGGATGGAGAGAGAAAATTCTTGACGCAGAAAAGCATAGTCTCTTCTGCGGCCGTATCCGTTTCTTGTATGAACGCTATACTGAGGAATACCAACT
>CAYJLR010000286.1:235-1377 GCA_964370895.1 uncultured Akkermansia sp.
CTCACTTTCTGAGCATTGTCTTAATATTAATGATTACCTTCTCGATATCATAGCTCAAGAACACATCGAAAAGAACGACCTAGGCAGCCAGCTTGAAGAGGAGATAGAAAAACTCAAGAAAATGAAGAATGAAGGGTGGAGAAAGAAAATTCTTGACGCTGAAAAACATACCCTCTTCTGTGGGCGTATCCGCTTCTTGTATGAACGCTATACTAAGGAATACGAACTTGAGCACGGAGAAAAAGTGTGGGAGGAATTTGACACAATGTGGAAGAAGTTGAGCGAGGCATTTCCCCTTCAAAAAGAGAAAAATGACAATGATAGCACCATACAGCTCCTTTCGACTTTTATTGGGAAATTCAAGTGCAATCATTATCTTTATCATGAAGAAATTTTCGACACTAGAGCATCAAGTTGGAGAAAATTACTGCAAAAACAGAACTACAAATTTGATTTATATCAGCTTATAGCACACAATTTGAGTTATTTTGAGGATAAGTGCGATGCTCACTACATAATGCTTCGTGATAAGATTGCAAACCCCAGTATTATAGCGCATCTCATCAATCACCATCCGCATGCTCGACTTCGTTACAAGGGCTATTACTGTGGTTTTGTTTATTCTAAGGGAGCACGTTATTTCATAACAAGTTTCGATCAAAATGAAGATAGAAACAGCATAAGAAATACTGCGCTTCATGATTTAATAGGTAAAAATTCTGACTTCGAAGCTCATGAATATACCTACATTAACAAAACGAGCGGGGTATTCGTTGGAGAAAACATCCATTTTCTTTACAAAGGGAAATGCTACTTTTGGACAAGGAATAATGAAATTGTTCTCAAACAAAATCACACCAAACGCAAAACATTTCACATAGAGTCAGAAGATCTTGCAAGTGCCTGCAAGCACTTACAAGAAATACTCAATGAATTGATCCTCTGATAATACCCCACAGGCAGATCTTCTGGCTGTGGGCGAGCGTTGAGGGCATGCTTCGTTTTGGCTGACTAGTAGAGCGTGTTGCAGGTGTTGCTTTTTACATCACGCGTGCTCTCGCCAATGATGCGTTTGGGCAGATTCTTCCAAATGTATCAATTCCAATCCTTTTCTACACTTATACTAAATTCCGTATAAAATT
>CAYJLR010000287.1:0-1365 GCA_964370895.1 uncultured Akkermansia sp.
TTTCTTCGACAAAGCCACGCTGGCCTTGGAATGCACCGTCGAGTACCATTACTTCGTCCTTCACGTTAAACGCGATCTTCGGACGGGCGGCTCCGCTGCGACGATCGATCTCACTCATGAGGTCAGATACGTCCTTTGCGGACATAGGAAGGGGTTCTTTGCTGCGTCCGCAGGCAAAGCTAATCACGCCATCGACTGCTTGAATCTTGTACCAAGCGTCGTTGTTCAGACTGCCGTCGAGGCGACGAAGCTCAAAGTTGAGATAGACATAGCCAGGGTAGAGCTTGCGTTCGACGACATACTTCTTGCCGTTGCGCACGTCTTCTACTTTTTCTGTAGGGACGAGAGGTGCACTGTGAAGCAGGGCACCCATTTCTTCGTCTTCTTTAAAGAGGCGGTTAAGACTTTCTACGGCGCGACGTTCTTTATTAGAGAGGACATGGAGGACATACCATTGGTCCTTGCCTTCTGGGATCGTGCGACCTGCGCTTGTCTTGCGTTCGTAAGGGCGTGACATAGTGAGAAAAAAATTGCGTCTAGTGAGATGCTTGACGTAGAGGGGAAGAGGGGAGAAAGATTCTTAGAGAAAGAGAAGAATCAGGAAAGTTGCGAAATCGTCCAGCGAATGACTGTAGATAATACAAAGTCAGCCATAGCGACGTATGCTCCGAGAAGCAGCATAGCAATAAGCACCACGATGGTGGAGCCGGAAAGTTCACGATATTTTTTAAAGCCCTTTACCTTTGGGTCACTTTCCCAAGGCCAAGAGCACTTCTTGAGTTCCCCCTTAGTATTGGAGATGAAAACTGATAATTTGCGAAACATATCGTGGTAATGAACTTGTGTGAACTATGTGGGGAGAAAAAAAGAAGAAGGCTGGCACGGATTGAGAGACTCGAACTCCCGACACGCGGTTTTGGAGACCGCTGCTCTACCAACTGAGCTAAATCCGTATTTACCTTACTCCTTTTCTGGTCCTTCAGGGGATGTCTCTTTGTTTAACACTGGGAGACATCCCCCATGACCAAGGCTTCATTCAGGATTGAATAGCAGCCCGATTTTTGTTTTTGTAAAAAAGGTGTGGTGATTAGGCTACGATAGAAGCAACCTTACCTGCACCGACGGTACGACCACCTTCGCGGATAGCGAAGCGCATACCTTCTTCCATAGCAACTGGAGTGATGAGCTCAACAGTAACGGTGATGTTATCACCAGGCATAACCATTTCTGTGCCTTCTGGAAGTGTGACGCTACCTGTCACGTCTGTCGTACGGAAGTAGAACTGAGGACGGTAGTTGTCGAAGAATGGAGTGTGACGGCCGCCTTCTTCCTTTGTAAGGACGTATACAGCAGCTTCGAACTTTG
>CAYJLR010000288.1:0-1357 GCA_964370895.1 uncultured Akkermansia sp.
GACATGCCCTACCGTGGCGTGGTCGAAGGCTACTATGGCACGCCATGGACGATAGACGATCGTAAGAGCCAGATCGAGTTCTACGGTCGTAACAAGATGAATACTTATATCTGGGCTCCGAAGGATGACCCTTATCACCACGGCTTCCGCTCCCGCGAACCCTATCCAGCAGATGTCGCTGCACAGATTACTGAACTCTGCGAACTGGCGAAGAAGAATCACGTGAAGTTCGTCTGGGCGATTCACCCTGCGAACACGGTAGACTGGAGCAAGGACGACGGCAAGCCCGACATGGACCTACTCGTCAAGAAGCTCGAGCTCATGTATGAACTGGGTGTGCGTGACTTCGGTGTCTTCGTCGATGACTCGAATGGCGAGATTAACCAAGCGAAGCTGCAGGCGAAGCTCTGCACCTACCTCACAGAAAACTTTATCAACAAGAAGTCAGATGTCGGCCCCGTCATCATGTGCCCTACGGGCTATAGTCGCGCATGGACCCCAGCACCCTGGCTCAAGGAGCTAGGTGAGAACCTGCATGAGGATATTCGTGTGATGTGGACAGGTGATGGTGTCGCGTGGAAGATTCTCCTCGAAGGTCAAGAGTGGGTGCACAAGGCACTCGGTCGTCCTACCTTCATCTGGTGGAACTGGCCCTGCACGGACTACTGCCGTTCCCAGCTCGCCATGGGTCGTACTTATGACCTGTCGCAAGACCCCAGCATGAAGCAGCTGATCAATGGCTTCGTCTCCAACCCCATGGAATGGCCAGAAGCGAGCAAGCTCGGCGTGTTCGGCGTCGGTGACTACGCATGGAATATTGTCAACTTCGATTCGCATCACAACTGGCATGAGGGTATCAAGCGACTCTTCCCTAGCAATCCTGAAGCGATGCAGGTATTTGCGAATCATAATTCAGACCTCGGGAACAATGGTCACGGCTTCGGTCGAGAGGAATCCCATGAGTTCACGCCTACCATCACGGCTATTGAAGACGCGCTGAATCAGGGCAAGCCTGTTTCCCCAGAGCTGTACCAGAAGGCACGCGAAGAATACGATGCGATGGCGCAGGCAGCCACTGAGCTTTCAAGTGACAAGGAGCTCACGAAAGTACAGCAAGAGATAGGTCCCTGGATAGACCTCTTTGGTAAGACTGGCATCATGGGCTCGTTCACGGTACGCGCTCTTGAAGCAACAGATCCTCAGGAACGTGGAGCCTACATCAGCATAATCCTCGCCTCGCACAACGCAGCAGAAGCTCTGCGTGAAGGCGAGAAGAAGCCCTTCGTCGGCTACAAGGTACTCACCCCCTTCACCTACCGTCTCATTGATGAGCTCAGCGCGAATCTGAAGGCAGAAT
>CAYJLR010000289.1:0-1346 GCA_964370895.1 uncultured Akkermansia sp.
GCCACGTGGATCGATCTGGGTCGTGAGGATACCTGTGCTGAGGAACTGGCGTGTGTAGCTCCAGCTGCCGCCCATGTGGTCGCTCTGCGCTGTCGTAAAGCCGTCGATCACTGTAGCGGTGGCTGCGGTGTCGCTGGTGGGTACGGTGCTGGTGCGGATGCGTTCCATCAAGTTGGCAGTATAGCGGACGGCTTCTGTGCTAGTCAAGCTTCTTTCGTTACTTGTTATAGCATTACTTTCTAACAAAGTATCCAATCTGCTGATGAGCGTTTTCTGCCTGCTGGTGAATGCGAAAAAAGCCCCTTTACCGAGCCGAAGCTGGGTAAAGGGGCTTGCATTGAGGTGTTTGAGTAGTTTACGGTAGGAGGATCTAGGAAATGATTAATATATGCTTTAACTTACATATGATTAATTAACCCTACTGACTGACACCTATTTTTGCTGCATCCCCACAGATTTATTTTATTCAGGAAATAAACCATATTGGAATAATATTGACAGTAAAAAACACGTTATGTAGTGGCCCAGTACACCTAATCTATTAATTACAGGTTTTTTATTTATATTTAAATAAAAAATAAAAAATACATAAAAAAAGAAACTATCAACGCATATAGATACTAGCTTAATTCCAGAATTTGGAAGAATCTGAACTCCTAAAAAATAGCCTTTTACAAAACTCAAGATAAGCAAAAGAATAGGTAGGTGAAATTCAACTATTCTTTCTATTTTTAAAATATTTCGAGAAGTGCTTTTCATGAGGAGTTACCTAATAATATCAATATCATCAATTTTAGTCACTTTTTGATACATTTCTATTGTGATGTAGTGAACAATAAAAACTTGTGACATGCATCCTAGATAAACGAAAAATAGAAATATCCATTGACTGATAATTAGTTTAAAATTCATCACTGAGTATATAGCAAAAGCGACCAAAGCAAGAAGGGCTAATACAAATGATACAAAATAAGTAAAATTAAAAAAATCGTAACATAAGTAAGAATGCCTTTTTAAATAATAACTTCCAACAGAAGATAGAAGAATATAGCATACCAGTATTGCTAAAGGCGGATACCACATAGGTTTAGGTGTATTGTTATTTTTCATATTCTATATAACCTTGCTTAACGCCTTTTACGCGAAATTCTTTAGCGCTCATCAAATTCGTAGCGACAATGTTCATTCCTGCATAGCCAAGTATATTATCAAAGCACCATATGATACCATCCCCAATGTCTTCACAATTTCGAGGTTTATAATCGAAGTTATACACATCCTTTATATAATAGGAATATTTAACATTTTTATCAATAGGGAGAGGAGATAAACATGAAATTAGACAA
>CAYJLR010000290.1:0-1333 GCA_964370895.1 uncultured Akkermansia sp.
GCGATACGCGGCTTCCGTCTCTGCGAAGAAGTCGGGCAGAAGACAGGCCTGCGCCTCACACTGACACGCCAAAATGTGCAGAGTATGCCAGAGATTCTTGACTTCATCGAGCGTGAGGGTATACGTCGTGTCTGCTTCTATCATCTTGTCCCGACAGGGCGTGGTGTCGATGTCGCCAGCTTGAAGCCAGAAGAGGCTCGTGCTGCCATTGATATGCTCATCGAGCGCGTACAGCTCTGGAAGGATAGGGGAGAAGACCGTGAACTCCTCACGGTGACGCAGCCTGTAGATGGTATTTATCTCCTGCTCCGCCAGCTCAAGGAGGGCTCACCTCTCGCTGCAGAAACCTTAAAGCTCCTTCAGTGGAATGGCGGCGGCTCGAATAGCTCGGGGCGCGGTATTGCGAACATTGACACGCAGGGTGCTGTCCATCCTGACCAGTTCTGGCAAAAGGTCACACTGGGTAATGTGAAGAAGGATAACTTCTCCAGCATCTGGGAAGCAGAGGCGGGCGAAGCGAGCGAGCAGCTCCATGCGCTACGCGGTAGTGATGATCCTGCGGAGCGTCAGGCAAAGCTCGAAGGTCGCTGCGGTCGCTGCGTGCACTTCAATCTCTGTGGCGGTGGCTTCCGTACGCGTGCGGCCTTCGCGAATGGGCATTGGTATGGCTCAGACCCTGGCTGTTATCTCACAGAAGAAGAGATCACGACTCCCTTGGATAGTGATTTTCTGAAAAAAATGTCCAACTAAATGACAAAATCTCTTTTTTGTGCTTGCAAGCTCCGATGAACTGTGCTATTTATTATTGCAACATGAAGCGCTTTCTCCTTACAACCGCATTGATGTCTACCCTTGCAGGAACAGCAGTAGCTGATATTCAGGCTCCTCCTGCATCGGAGTATACCGCAACCCGTAAACTCGGTCGCGCCATTAGCAACATTTTCTTTGCCATCGAAGAGATCCCTCTGACAATCGTACGTTGGAATGATCGCGAGGGTGGTTACGCAGGTGCTAGCGTGGGTGTCGTAGACGGATTCGCACGTACTTTCAACCGCATGGGCTACGGCTTCTACGAACTCGTGACCTTCTGGGCTCCTACATACAAGAACACCTACCGTCCTCCTTATCAGGGTAGCTGCGGTCGTAATGGTCTTAAAGAGTACAATGTATGGTCTGGATTCTCCGAATTCCCATCAGAACTCGGCGCTCAGGGCAAGTACAGCTCCACACGCGTATCCCCACAATAAATATTTTTTTAACGTGTTTTTCACCTCCGCTTAGTATTAAGCGGAGGTTTTTACTTTTAACTCAAGATGCTTCTGTTACAATAAAG
>CAYJLR010000291.1:0-1322 GCA_964370895.1 uncultured Akkermansia sp.
CAAAATAGCCGTAATTATCACAATTCTAGATTGACATACGAGGTATATTTTTGTATTTTCATGCGAGCTAAGACTAGCATTCCAACACATATGAAAACATACATCATTTCTCTATTCTGCGTCTTACTGGGATCTACAGCTCACGCAGATCAAAAAGAATACACATATACCACGCAAAACGGATATGGAGCATGGACAGAAGGCGCAACTAACCCTTCGGACTCGCCCTTCAACAGAGGGCGATATGACAATATCAGCTTCACGCTGAATCCTGATTCCTTCGGTGCTCCAACTCCTCAAGGAGGCGGAGCAAGCCTGACAACAGGCACCCTCACGGACGGCTCTGCAGCGACACCGGAAGATCTGCTGGGTATGGATAACTACTTCCAGTCCGAAAATCTAGTCTACCTCACACAGATTACGATCAAAGGTGAATCTCGCAATTTAACGAGCTTCCAAGCGAACACCTATCTGCGTATCACGCTCGACACTGGTGAAGTCTACACCAGCTCTGCCGTAGTGCAAAGCATCACTCCCACGCGCGATCCATGGCAGAACAGTTGGTTCCATACTGATGACGTAGGCGTATTCACCTTCTCTGAAGATATCGTTCTGAAAATCGGGGTAGAGTACTCGGCCCAATTTGTCGATGCATCAGGAAACCTACTAACTGGTAATAACAGACCCTATCTAGACTTAACGAGCGCAGGTGATGACGGCTTTAGCGCAGGAGGATCTGCTACATGGTCTCCTGCAGGCATGGTCGTAGAGACGAAATCTATCATCCCAGAACCTAGCGTAGGCGCATTAAGCTTATTAGCTCTCGCGGGACTCGTCGCACGTCGTCGCAGAAAAGCCTAATTTTTCCCCACGCATCTCTCGCGACCGAGCTCTCTAGCTAGCCTCACGAGAGAATGACCCATTAAGCGCAAGTAGCACACTTGCGCTTTTTGCATTTCTCGCAGCAGCACCGAGCCTCACCTTTAAATGGTTAAGAAATGTATACGTCAGTATCATAAAAAGTAACAATTCTAGCTACTCTACTGCTTGTGTAGCGCGCGATGCTTGACATTTACCTAGAGAGGGCATATAGTCGATGTGTCCATGAGTTCTTTTTCAGATCCCCCATTTTCTTCCCGTGATCGCGATGGCCGCGATGATCGTTCTGACCGCGGTTCTTTTCGTGAGCGTTCCTCATTCCCACGTCGTGACAGCGAGCAAGGGAGAGACGGCTTCCAACCCCGTGCCCAGTTCGGACGCGAAGAACGCGGAGGCTTCCGTGAGCGCCGTGAAGGTGGCTTCCAAGACCGTCGCGAAGGTGG
>CAYJLR010000292.1:0-1318 GCA_964370895.1 uncultured Akkermansia sp.
GAAAACGAATTGCGAGAACCTGCCTTAAGCTTTCTCATCGAGCTGGTGGAGTGAGGTGAGGTCAGCCTGTATCGTGGGCAGAAAAAGAGGCATTCTACAATGATGTAGAATGCCTAGATCTTTCGAGGAATATTTAATTTAGCCTGTGCTATTAATTCTCTTCTTCGTCATTGTCATCTTCCACCTCTATCTTACGGCGCATGGCGCGTGTGAGGAAGGGGCGTACGACGAGACCGTAGATGAGGTACGCGAGGAAGATGAACGCAGGTGCTATCCATGGGAAGATGACGATGGAGACAATCGCAATGATGGCGCAGAGCATTCCAAGAATGGTGCCGCGCTTCTGCATGTTCACATGCTTGAAGCTAGGATAGATGACGCGACTCATCATAAGCAGGGAGACACCTGTCATGACGATGGCCATGATGACTTGCCATGCAAAGGAGATATTCAGATTATGATTCGCGCTCACGTCGATGATGAGGTAGATCGCGCTCACGACAGCGCCTGCTGCCATGGGGACTGGGAGACCGACGAAGTCTGAGCTTTGGTTAGGCTTACGCGGAGCCGCGGCCATGCAGTTGAAGCGTGCGAGACGCAGAGCGGCGCAGACAAGGTAGAGCATAGCAATCGTGTCACCGACGTAGGCTACAGGAAGCTTGAAGAGAACAGCGCGAGACAAGAGGAGTGCAGGGGCGACACCGAAGGATACCACATCAGCGATGGAGTCGAACTCTCGACCGAAAGGACCATCGACGTTAAACATACGTGCGACGCGACCATCGAGAAGGTCGAAAAGGCAGGCCGCGAAGATGAAGTAGGTCGCCTGCTGGTAATAGGAGAAGGCCTCTTCTGAGCCATCGGGGAAGGCCATTCCCTTGAATATAGTGAGGATGGAGAAGAAGCCACAGAGAAGATTGCCAGCGGTGAGCATGTTGGGCAGGATAGGGATCTGAGGCTCGTCTGGGTAGACGGGGGGCTGGTTTTTAAGAGAAGGCATGATGTGGAGTTGTTGTGTGGAGTTAATGAGGTGGGCTGAGTCAAAAGGGATGACTCAGCCCACACTCTCTGATTAGGAAAGTGCTGCTTGAGCCTGAGTGAGGAGCTCTGGCTTGGCTTCGAGATTTTTCGCAGAACCGCGAGCCATATCAGCCTTGCCGCCACCCTTACCACCGACGATGGGGGCGAGGTTGCGGATGAGATCGCCAGCCTTCAGACCAGCTTCCTGAGCTTCGCTACCACAGTAGGCTCCGAGGGAAAGGCTTTCACCGTCATCGGTGACGAGGAAGGCTGCTCCTGTGAACTGACGCTTGCGCAG
>CAYJLR010000293.1:0-1312 GCA_964370895.1 uncultured Akkermansia sp.
CGCTCTTCTTCGCCCCTGGGGTGGCTTTAATCATTATTTTCATGCTAGACGTTCACAAGTTAACATAAATAGCAGGGAAGGGCGATATTAAAAAGAGCATGACGCGCCGAGTGGTCATAGCAAGATGACGCGGTCCTCTATAAAAAGGGATACTGTGAAAAAAACGCCATGCAATGACTGCGCGCTTGACCGTCGTACTTTGTTATGCTAGAATCTGCGCTTTCATCATACAACAGTCTCATGTTAGAAACACTTCACGCCTTTTTTGCCAGCCCTGGATTCATATTCTTCGCGGGTATTCTCCTTCTCGGTGCCTTCTTCTGGTACCTTTCATCGGAGAGTAACCGTATCATGCGAATCGCAGGCAGTATTTTCATTCTTGGTCTCGCGACCTTCTCTTTCGTATCCCTCACCACGAATGGCGTTCCTTACGGTATTGATATCAGCGGCGGTGCTGAGCTCACACTGGAAGTCCAGCCTAAGCTTGATGAGGCGTCAGGTGAGAGCGTGCCTCCTAGTCCTACCGATATGGAGCAGGCCGTGGACATCCTTAATGAGCGTCTGAACTCCACAGGTACAAGTGAAGTGCAGATCATCTACAGTGGTAATAAGATCCTTCTTCAGATTCCTCAGCTCGATAGAGACCCTGAGAAGAATAAGGTAAAGCTCGACTCCATGGTGCGCATGCTCACGAAGCTCGTACGCCTCGATCTGCTCGCTGTACACCCTAGTTATGAAGCCATCCTCGCCACACCTGAGGTGAACGATATCATCGCTGACTACGAGGCAAAGAAGGCCGAGTACGCCGCGAAGGTCGCTGCAGATCCTGAAGCCGCACTCCAGCTTCGCGAGCCTCGCATTGCTAGTCTTCCTATGAGCATGAATCTGACAGAGTACGCCCTCATGGAGTACCCTCAGCATGACCCAGACACAGGTGAACCTATGCTCAATAAGAAGGGCGAGCCTGTCATCCATTATCTCGTCATTCAGAAGCCATTCGCTGCCCAGCAGCAGGATATGAGTATTACGGGTAAGGATGTTGTGTCTGCGATTCCTCGTGGTTCTCAGCGTGGTGTAGTCGACGTTGTTCTCAGTAACGCAGGCGCCCAGAAGATGAGCCGTCTGACCAATGGCATGGAGAAGGACAAGGATAGACTCGCGGTCGTTCTCGATAATAAGGTGAAGAGCGCCCCTACTGTGAGCGCCACATTGGGTAAGAGCTTCTACATCGAAGGTCTCAGCGCACCTGGTGAAGCAGAGGAAATCTGCAAGGCTCTCGCAAATCCGCTTTCTAATAATCTCCGCGTCGAAG
>CAYJLR010000294.1:0-1309 GCA_964370895.1 uncultured Akkermansia sp.
TCAAGGACGACGGTACAGGCTGGATGCGCACGGTGGGTGAGTTCGCCATCCAAGGCCACTATCAGGTGAAGGATTTTTCTATTAAAGGCGACCTCGTCACGGTTGATTTCGACGGAGGCAGTCGAAAACTCCACATCGAGCCCTACACGAGCCTCTACTGGCATATGGGGCAGCTCATACGCATGGTAGATGATGATCCAAATAAGAGGGAGGTCTCTAAGCTTGAATGTGCTAAGAGATCAGCCTACATCCACTTCGGTAACAAACCTGGGGAAGACATTCCGCGAGATTCTAAAGATAGTCCTTATTAGGCCTATGCTGATTCTACAAAAAACGAGGCTCCCTGCAATGGCGGGTCTCGTTAATGAATTGTAGCCTTTTATGTCATTTAGCTTCGCTATTTGATGAGTTTTCGTAGTATCTCAGCCATCTCTTTACTGGCCATACTACGACTTTCCATTGCTCCTAAGCCTTGTGCACTATATTCTGCGATAAGATCAGTGTATACCTTGGCTGCCTTAATGGTAGGGATGACATTTAACTCTAACATTCGGGCAGCATAGAGCTTTGCTAATTCTGGGTGCTGCTCTTCGAGCTTCCTTCCTTCATCGAAATGCGCCTGTACGAAGGGATTTTGCTTATCCTTTTCTATGTGTATCGTGTTTTCTAAAAAGCGTTCCCATCTGAGGCGTTCCTGCTCTAGGTAGTCTAGATGTTCTTGTGGTAACTTTAGGTCTGGGTGTGGGGTATAAATCGCTATCCACATTTTTGCCGTATAGATCTTATCAGCTGGATCTTCGGAAGTAAGCAGTACAGACATGTACTGATGCTTTGTCGCGAGCATGTGCAGCTGATTCTTACGAATCGCCTCTTGATAAGAGGTGGGTAGTTCAGCTGCAGAAAGAGCGGTAGCAGTCAGGATTATAGCTGGGATAGAGAGCGATGTAATAGATAAGGATATCATGATATTGGATATTCAGTGATAATAGTAAATTATTACATGAGTAGACTCGCAGTGCAAGGGAAAAATGAATACTCCTCTGCGTGTCTATCGCAGAGGAGTATTGAAAGAAAGGATGCCTTACACGAATGTAAGGCTCTGTGATGAAAATCTAAGACACGTATTAGTCGTCATCACGATCGTCATCATCATCACGGTCGTCATCATCATCACGGTCGTCATCGTCATCACGGTCGTCATCATCATCACGGTCGTCATCGTCATCGCGGTCGTCATCATCCATGGTGAGAAGGCTCTCGACCTTATCTGCATCGAGGAGTAAGTCCTCAGCTAAGATTGCTTCGAGCT
>CAYJLR010000295.1:0-1303 GCA_964370895.1 uncultured Akkermansia sp.
CCCGAGACAAGCGCGTGCGCGTCATCTCCAAGGTGAATGAGGGCTATGGCAAGGCAATCAACACGGGCTTTGATGCCGCTAGGGGGGAATACATAGGTATCGTAGAAAGTGATGATATCATCGAACCCAAGATGTACGAAAGACTCTACCAACTGGCGAAAGAGCATGACGCAGACATGGTCAAAGGCTGCCACAATAATTTTTGGATGCAAGCTGATGGATCACGCTATTACGAATTAGGTGGTACCTGCCCACGAGACTTGGAAGGAAAATGCATCAAACCGCTGGAGCATCCCGAGACTTTTTTAATACCACTTTTCATCTGGCAAGGTCTTTATAAGCGCAGCTGGTTTGAGCACTGGAATATCAGAGCCAACGAAACACCTGGAGCATCTTATCAGGACAATGGAGTCTGGTTTCAAACAATGTGTTACGCGGATCGCGCTGTCTGGACGAATGAACCAATCTATTGGTACAGAAAAACCAACATGACCTCATCTATCCATAAAAAGGGTGATTATGACATTGCTATCAAAGAATTTGATTTCATTGCAGACACCATCAATGAAAAAGCCGCGGATAGATGGAAACAAGCACAACTCCCCTATGCCGTGACTTGGTGGTCAGCCATGTATTACACATACATGCGTGTAGGAAAAAGCTATCATCCAGCTTTACTCAATCTATTATCGAAACGTATGGAATCCTTTTACCTAGCAGGTTACTATACAGACAACAAGCTGCAAACCTATCGCGAAAAGCAATTTCTTGCCACCATGCTACAGGCCAAAAACTACTCGGACACAAAGCGAGCGCGCCTCGTTCACTTTAGAGAATGGAAGCTGAACTTCAAGCAGAAACTCAAAAAATGGCTAAGCAAGGCCTAATGTTTTTCCTATGAATGATATAAACAGTGGCGATCTATTATTTTCAGTCGTAATACCTGTCTACAATGGTGCTGCTTTTTTGTCGCGTAGCCTTGAATCTCTCTTGGCGCAGACAGAGAGCAACTGGGAAGCAATTTGTGTGAACGATGGTTCTACAGATAACACTCAAGCCCTTCTTGAAGAATGCAGGTGTATCAGTCGCGCGCAATACCGCGCTATCTCACGCACGTGGGACACATGTCATCTTCCTAGATGCCGATGATAGCCTCAAACCCCCTGCGCTAGAGAAAATAAAAGCTGCCTTGCAGCAGCATGCGTATAGCATGATTTGCTTTGGAGTCGAGCAAGTATTTGAAAACGACAATTTACCCAGAAAGGACATGGGTGTGTACTCCGGAGTAGTTGAAAGAGAGAAT
>CAYJLR010000296.1:0-1293 GCA_964370895.1 uncultured Akkermansia sp.
AGGCAAGTTCTCGCAATTCGTTTTCCCTAAAAGTGGATGTAGAAAATGAAGAAAACAGCGCGCTTCACTCGGTCTTTTTCGCGTATTTTTATTCTTTTCACATCGAATAAGCCATTATGCTCCGTCGAAAATGAAAAAAATACGACGCAAAATCCCTTCACGATTTTGCGCTGCGAATTGCGAGAACTCCCCTAGAGTGGGCGCTATTCGCCTATGCTGTAGCTTATTCTTCTCGTAGTAGCTAGCCTCTATTTCTTATCCCATGTGATGTGCGCACAAAAAAGCCACTGGAGTAATCCAGTGGCTTCTGTTTGGGGATATACCCAGCTAATTAAAAGTTATCAGCGTTCACTTCGAAGTGACCCTGTGGGTGCAAGCATGCAGGGCAGAGCTTAGGGGCTGCTTCGCCTTCTGCGATGTAGCCACAGTTGCGGCACTTCCATTCGACTTCTTCAGTCTTAGCGAAGACTGCTTCGTTGTCGATGTTTTCAGCGAGGCGACGGTAGCGCGCTTCGTGGTGGAGCTCTACCTTAGCAACTTCGCGGAATGTCTTAGCGATCTGAGGGAAGCCCTCTGCGTCTGCGGTGTCCGCAAAAGCAGGGTAGAGGTCGTGCCATTCTTCGTATTCGCCAGCAGCTGCAGCGAGGAGGCAGTCGCGCGTGTTTGTGAGTACGACTGTGTCAGCCATGGTGGTGATTTCAGCAGCTCCGCCTTGGAGGTACTTGAAGAAGAGCTTGGCATGCTCTTTTTCATTGTCGGCTGTTTCTTGGAAGATGGCACTGATCTGCACATATCCTTCTTTCTTCGCGATGCTGGAGAAGAATGTGTACTTGTTACGGGCCATGGATTCGCCTGCAAAAGCCTTTAAAAGGTTCTTTTCTGTTTCTGTTCCTTTGATGTTCATTGTAATCTTTTTGGGGGATTGATTATGTTATTTTTGATAGAGCCTAAGTGCTTACCTGCGTTAATGATAATCAATCTAAATAAAAAAGTCAAGCATAATCTATCAGGTATTACGACATACGAAGCATAACAATATAAGTCTATAATAGATGAAGTCTGAAATTTTGTAATTTTATAGAACTATATACTTGTATGCAAGTTCTCGCAATACGTTTTCAGCAGAGGCGGATGTTGAGAATGAAGTAAACAGCGCGCCTCACTCGGTCTTTTTCGGCATATTTTTACCCTTTTCTCGTCGAATAAGCCATAATGCTCCATCGAAAATGAAAATATACGCGGAAAAATCCCTTCGTGATTTCACGCTGCGAATTACGAGAACCTGCCTGTAGG
>CAYJLR010000297.1:0-1276 GCA_964370895.1 uncultured Akkermansia sp.
CATGAGCGTCACAGCTCGAGCGAAGCAATTAACACTAGCTGCGAACACTGCAGAACATTAAAAACTACAACACCATAGCTATAACCTATCTAGAATCACGCTAGATACCTAAACGAGCAAGTAGCAAATCCGCACGCTCCGCAACAACGAACGAACCCACCCCTTCCGAACCGAAACTGGTCAAAGGAGCTTGTATTGAGACGCAGCTCGTCCTATGATGGATGAATCATAGGACGAGAATAAAATTGACCGAAGATAAGAGTTTTTATTTCTTCTAATATTTTAAAATTAACAGAGATGCAATATATTTTTTTCGATTTAAACTGGGGAAATATTAGTTCTATATTCTTGCCATCATATGTTTGAGGAAGTAGTTGAATACTCAAAGCGGATTCTTCTTTGTGCGCGATATTTTGTTCTGCTATAGTAGTTATCGTACCAGTAGATATCCCCTTGTATATGAGTTTTCGTAGTTCCTTATGTTTGTTTTTATTGATGACCTGATTGATTTTGCCATCTCTTAAATTTAGAGAATGGAGAACAAAACGATCGCATTGTACACAGTGCAGAATTTCATCTATATGCGATTGGTACAACACTATATTTGGCAATTGTTGATTTAGGGAGTTCTCCGCGCTCATATCTATGCAAGATACATATAAAAGAGAAGATAGCATAAGACTAATATTAAATAATTTAAAATCCATATATTTCATTGGTGTGCAAAATCTGAAAATGACTTTGCAGAACTCATTCCTTTTGGTAAATCTCTTCCCCCATCGTTAATATCGCTATTCAGAGTGACATACTCGCGTCCTCCCCAGCAGCTCAAGTAAAGCCGTCGATCACTGTAGCTGTAGCTGCGGTGTCGCTGGTGGGTACGTTACTGGTGCGGATGCGTTCCATCAAGCTGGCAGTATAGCGGACTGTGTCTGTGCTCGTCAAGTTTCTTTCGTTACTTGTTATAGAATCACTTCCTAACAAAGCACTCCATCTGCTGACGAGGGGTTTCTGGCTGCTGGTGAGTGCGAATAGCTGCGATGAAAAAGCCCCTTTACCGAGCCGAAGCTAGGTAAAGGGGCTTGTATTGAGGTGTTTGAGTAGTCTACTGCAAGTGAATCTAGACAGTGATTAATATATGCTTTGACCTACATATGATTAATTCTACTGTCTGGCTCCAAATTTCACCCCAGCCCTGTCAGCTGGGTGACGCAGAACGCTCTCTAGGGAAACTATGGAAGGGTGTAGAACAAAACCTTACCAGAATCATCCCCCG
>CAYJLR010000298.1:0-298 GCA_964370895.1 uncultured Akkermansia sp.
CACCGTTTTCAATAACGAGCTGAGGTAGACCGATCGCATCATTGATGATCACATCATAACGCTCATCCCCAGCCGCGTCAACGACGAGAATACTAGATCCTTCCCCCATGATGCTATCATTAATGGTGATCGTATCAGATTTCCCCGCCGTGGTTTGGAGATATACTGTAGAGTCATTTGCGTAGATAGCATTATAAGTTCTTTCTGAGGTAGTCGTCTCTATAATCTGATTTGAAGTCGGGGCGGGGGGGGGGGGGGGGGGGGGGGGGGGGGGGGGGGGGGGGCGGGGGGGGGGGGG
>CAYJLR010000298.1:308-1268 GCA_964370895.1 uncultured Akkermansia sp.
CGTCTCTATAATCTGATTTGAAGTAGCCCCCCAGTACGCCCCCTTGATAGTGTAGTTATCACTCATGAGCACGTCTTCCCCATCTGCAATGAAGTACACATCCGAGGAGTTTTCTATATAAAAAGCCCCCCCCTGCACTGCTACACTACTACTAGGAGAAACTCCTGATCCTGCCACGTTTCCAATGAAATCGGTATTTGTAAATACAATAGGCGTCTCTGAGGTTTGTGATTTAAGCGCATATGCACCGCCTTGAGCAGTGCTATTATTAGAGAAGACTACATTATTCTCATAGTGACCTGTAATACCACCTGTAATTTTTGTGAAATGTAGAGCTACAGCGCCTCCAGTAGCACTCCCGCTTATGGAATGACAAACATTATCACGAAAGGTGGCATCAATACTCCCTATAGAACCTTCCCAGACTCTAATAGCACCACCATTTGCACCGCCCGTAGAAGAGCCGGTGTGAGGTGAACCTTCTGCAACATTAGCAATAAAACTACCAGAGACATCACCAATCTGCCCACGAGTACCTACGTAGATAGCACCCCCATGAGAAGACTCATTGCCTTGGAATAAGCCATCTATATCTCCTATGATCGCATTCTTACCTGTTCCACTCAAATCTGCTACACAGATAGCACCGCCGCGTGCGATTGAGGTACTAGAAGCTGTTGATGATTTTGAAGCTGAATTATCGATAAAGTCAGCATTAATATCAGATACGACCCCGCCACCATCCACATATAAGACACCGCCTGCTGCAGAACTACTAGTTGTAGTAGAATGGTTATTAGTAAAAGTAATACGTTCTTCACCAAAGTTCAGTGTACCACCTCTATATAAGGTAAAAACAGCTCCATAAGCGGTAACAGCTGTCGTCTTAAAATTCTGGAATGAAGTAACACCTTTTAAGTTAACCTCAGCTTTAGTACCAGCCGCGACACCAGTGTAATT
>CAYJLR010000299.1:0-1257 GCA_964370895.1 uncultured Akkermansia sp.
TTTCTCAGATCAGAGCGACGGATGAAGCAGCGTTTTCTCGCGCCTCTTCCTTCGACCAAGATACGTACATTGAGAACTGGAAGTTTCTTCGAATTCACAGCTCGCTGTATAGTACTGTGTCCCACCTCTGCCATCGCAGCAGCTTCCTCTATGCTTAGGAGAGACTTGGGGTCTGGCGCCTCTGTCAGTGTAGGGAGTCTTGACTTCGCGATAAGTTCTACTTTTTTCTTACTCCAGTACACAAGTGGGGTGCCGCCAGAGCGACTCACCCACTGGAAGCGCACTTTATTCTTGCGTAATAAGGCGCGTGTCGCTGTAAGACCATTACCTAAGATAGCAGATGCTTCCTTTGTTGTAACACCCCAGCTGGGTGGAGAGGTGAAGGGCTCGCCTGTTTCATCGCTGCAGCCCGGGCGCAGCTTGATCGCCTCCTTTGGATATACTACACCGGGGATATTAAAGAATCGCGTCCCGCCCACACCTCGTAAGGTGCGTTGATGATTATTTGCCTCGAGCATAAGATAGGTTTCATCATTCTCTTTTTTATCATTCTGCATGACAGACACGCACATGCATTTTGGTGTTCAAACACGGTAACACTAAATAACATTTATCTACGCTAATCAAAATGACATAGACTCGCGCACGCCCGACTACCAGTATACTGATGTGATAATCATACCCTGATGTAAGTATCTATAAAATAAGCAAATTAGCTCCATTTTTAATTAATTCTCTTGCAAATATTTCATCTTAACATCCTTATGCTCGGTTAGAATTCAGCGCCTCCCGATCGCGCATCCAGTAGCCACCCACCCTGTTCAAACACAAAAAAAAGCACTCCCCAGCAGCAGATGCTACTGGGGAGTGCAGAAGTAGAAATATCGAATTCTTTATTCGATGATGCCAAGTGGCTTCGTGGTCTTCCAGTCGCCACGTGTGAAGTCTGGGAACATCTGTGGCATACCACCAGTTGCGACGGACTTCTCGGTGAGTTCGGCGCATGCGCACCAGTAAGCACCTTCGTAGACATTCTGATCCATTGGCTGACCTGTGCGGAAGCACTCGATAGCACGGTAGAGCATGAGGTAGTCCATACCACCATGACCGCCCATCTTCTTGGCGATTTCGCCTGCGCGCTTGTAGAGAGGATGCTCGTACTTCTCGTAGATAGCTTCGAGGTCTCCGCCTTGGATCCACTTGTGGTAATCACCATCACCGAGAAGCTCACCTGCGACGCGAGTAGGATAGCCTGTC
>CAYJLR010000300.1:0-1249 GCA_964370895.1 uncultured Akkermansia sp.
AATGCAGGCTCGACACTCGACCTCAGCATCATCGGTGCTGTCGCGGGTGAAGATATCGAGCAGGTGATCTTCACCGGCGTCGACGCTGATGCAGCGAATCTGACGGGAATCACCCTCACTGAGCTGGACAATGGCGAACTAGGTGTCACAGCTGCCGCGCTCTTTGGCACGATCACAGACTTCGACGCTTCTGGCATGTACCTCGTGCTGCGCGATAATAATCTCATGCTCGTGAGCTCCATCTCGCGTAACCTCTACTGGGCTGGCGACAATGGTGACTGGGGACTGGACAACACAGTCTGGCAGAAGGACAACGCAGGTGCACTCGTCGACTTCGAGCAAAAGGACAACGTCTTCTTCACCACCACAACAGCACAGACCATCACCATGGACGCAGCCGTTGAGGTCAACAAGATGTTTGCAACAGGTGCCGACACGCTCTACACCTTCACCGGTGACGTGACCAACAGCATCACTGTCAAAGGCTCTCTCTCTCTCGAGAATGGTGCGGACGTGACCTTTAACACCAGCGTAGACCTCACCACCGCCGATGTCAACGTCGGAGTGAACAGTGTTCTCACCAGCACACAGACGACAGATCTCACCATCAAGTCTCTGACCAGCGGAGGTGACGTGAGCCTCAGCGCGGCGAACACCACGATCACGGAGACCGTCGCCACAGGTGGCAATCTCACCACCACGGGCAACCTCAGCCTCGCTGATGGGGAGAATGCCTTCACAAAACTGATCGCGGAGACCGTCACCGCTGATAGCCTCAGCATCGGTGGAGGCTCGGATATCACCACCTTCGACGGTACTAGCCTCTCCATCACGGGTGGCGGCGTCACGATCGACGATCTGGGCACTCTTGATTCCTTCTCCAATGAGGGCACGCTCATCAGCGCGGGTGACCTGAGCTTCACCTCCGCTGTCAGCAATGGGGGCATGATCAATGTGGGAGATGTCAGCCTTGCGGGCAGCGCCAACACATTCGACCAGATGCTAGCCGATGTTGTCACTCAGGGAGCAGATGCCACCCTCAATCTCGGCGGCAATAGCTTCGTCGAGAGCCTCAGTGGCGGCTCTCTGGCAGTCATAGGTAGCTCTGCCACCATCGTGACCAACGAGGCCACCACCTTGGTAGCCATCTCTGGGACTGGGGCGCTGACTACCACGGGTGATCTCGCACTCACAAGCACGGACGCTCAGTCCATCAATGCTCTGAGCGTCGGCGGTAGTCTGACTACCG
>CAYJLR010000301.1:0-1235 GCA_964370895.1 uncultured Akkermansia sp.
AGCTCACTTGTCACGGTGATGCTAGGATCGGTCGCCAGCGAGAGCGTGCCTCCTGCCATCGAAAGACTCGTCAGGGAGGAGTCAGCTTGCAGGGCGAGTGTGCCTTCGCTGGCTGTCCAGCTCATGCCATCCTGCGCGCCTGTGACATTCAGCGTACCTGCTCCTGTCTTAGTGAGCGCATCGGTATCAGCGACTCCTGAGATGGAGACCTGACCAGCGGCTTCGGTGACTTCAACAATGTCGAAGTTGCTGAAGCTAACGTTGTCAATGTTTGTGTAGCTCGCATCGCTGAAGGCGAGTGTGCGATCACCTGTGACCTCGCCAGAGTCCGCTGCGGCACCGCCGAAGTCACCGTTGATGACCTGATTTGTACCAGTAAACTGTACAGCAGAGCCTACAGTGACGGTCGTCGATGCGGTCGTAGCACCGTCGAAGGCTGTCGTGAGGTGACCAGCAGCGTGGACATCTGCACCGATGCTACCACTGATGAGGTTAATCGCGACGTCTCCCATGCTGACTGTGGCAGCGGTGCTGCCTTCTGCACGGATATGACCGCCGATGATATTACCATTCATCGTAGCACCATCGATATTGATGCTGACGCCACCGTCGGCTGTAATCGAGCCTGTGTAGGCGGAACCGATGACAGAGCCACCTGTGATGTAGGTGTCGAACGTGCCTCCTGTAAGGTTCATCTCGACGAGACCTGCAGTGGTATTGGTGACAGCATTGTTGATGTCGATGCTACCGCCGTGGACGTTGTTCGTGAATGTACCACCAGAGATGTTGATGACCGTGCCCGCGGTGTTGTTGTTCGTGCCTCCTGCATGGACGCTACCACCGAATACCTTGCCTGTGAAGCTACCATCGGTGATGGTGAGGCTAGTGCCTCCGAGATTGAATGTACCAGTGTGCTGGTTCACCCCTGCCATGACGTGGCTCGTGTAGGTGCCACCGTGGATGGTGAGATTCGTACCACCTGTGATCGTGCCTGTGCCTGCGACATGCTCGCTACCCGCGACAACGCGATCGTTGAAGGTACTGCCAGCACCGTGGATAATGACGTTCGTACTGCCTGTGAGGATGCTTGTCGCACCGCCTGAGGAGTAGTTCGCACCGATGATGCCGACATTCGCTTCAGAATCAAAGGTCGCACCATTACCATTAATAGTGAGGTAGGTGCTACCGCTATGCGTCAGTGATCCTGTCGAGGTGCTGTAGCTACCGCCGAGGAT
>CAYJLR010000302.1:0-1234 GCA_964370895.1 uncultured Akkermansia sp.
TGCCATAATGCCTGAAGGGTACAGGAAAGGCGAGTAAGTGTCAATGCCTATTTTATCTAGTAAGTCAGCCAGACAGCTCTTTTCCAATGCTTTTAACAGATAGATTATATAGATTGTGTTTCTACTATGGTAGATGTTTAATCAAAAAGTATGGAAAAACCACAAGTCATTATTTGGAAAATAGAGGGAAAAATCATAGATCATGATGGATTCCTTAAGGTATTAGCAGAGCTGGTCGCGGAGGCAAGAAAGGAAGACGGGACTCTCTGCTACTGGTGGAGTCTTGATAAAACGGGGGAATGGTACAGTGATCTGGACTGCTACAGAGATGAAGAGGCTGCGCTAACGCATCTTCGTAACTGGGCTAATTATGCTGAGAAGTTCGCGCAGCATGCGACTATAGAACGCTGTGTCGTCTATGGGGAAGTACCCGATTCTATACGTGAGAAGCTGGAGTCGCTGGCTCCTTGCTACCATAACTACTACGGAGGTTTTATAAAACATGTCCCAGCTGATGAATCTATCGATCCTCAAGATATCATATGGACGCTGGAGGGACATATCACAGATACTGAGCGTTTCCATGAAGCGGTAGAGTTAATGACGAGTCGTAGTGCTTCTGAGGAAGGTACTCTCATGCACTGGTGCTCCGTGAAGCCACTGTGCGATGAAGATAGTATGGGGAAAATAGAAAGTGAGCGCCGCTTTCACATCATAGAGCGCTATGCTAATGATGCCGCTGCCATGGAGCATATAAAAACATGGGAGCGCTGTGGCTGCGTCTTCATGCAATCTGCCGTGGTAGAGGGCTTTCACGTGCATAGCCCTATAAGCAATGAACTGAGTAAATCCATCGCAGCCTTGTACCCTATTCAGATGAATTGGGTGGCTGGCTTCGCACGCTAAATTAGAAATAAAAAAGAGCGCAGGGGTGATTCCCTGCGCTCTTTTTTTATTGATTAGTTATGCGTCTCTGCTCGCTGTACTTCAGCATCGGCCTTTGTCATCTGACCGAGGACGCGTCTATATTCCATGGGGAATACCTTCACAAAGTTCGGCAGCTGCTGCTCGAAGTCTTCGAGTATAGCCTTCGCGCGTGCCGAGCCTGTGAGTGCGGCATGCTCTTCGATCAGACCACGTAGCTGGGCTACATCTTCTGGCTCACAGACAGGATCGAGATCAATCATGTCGAGATTACAGTAGCGGTCGAAGAGATGATTCTCATCCCAGACGT
>CAYJLR010000303.1:0-1217 GCA_964370895.1 uncultured Akkermansia sp.
TATTATATCTTTAGTTGATATTGGGTTTTCTTCATCTGTTTTTTCATATAGTAATCTATAAAGATACAAAATCTTTGCTTTATTATCCATAGATACCTCCAGATTGGCGAATCTCGTACATCCACTTTGCAATACTTGCATAGTCCTTCCAATTTATAGTTTTATTAATTTCAGTTTCTGTTTTTTCACTAGATAAAATAAGTCTATGTTTTGCTCTTGTACAAGCAACATAAAAAATTCGTATTTCTTCTTCTAAGTGCTCTTTTGTTTTTTCGGCGAGTAAAGAGAAATATTCTTTATCTGGAGCAGCGTTAGCCTTTACAATTTCATTGTCAAATGCAAGTTTAAATTCATCAGATTTAACATCTATAATAACCTTTGGTTTTGTAACCGGTCTATTAAGTTTATTATCAATACAGGGAACAATTACTATAGGAAAGGCCAATCCTTTGGCTTTATGTATTGAAAACAATCTAATAACACCATTAGCTCTATCGCTTTGAGGTGTATCTGCTTCATCCTCTTCTTGTCCAGTAGATATCATTACATGTAGGTAATCTAGAAACTGTAAAGGTTTCATATCATTTTTATTCATTAAAGTGCGAGAAAGGTCTTTCAATTTATACAAATTACCAATTGCTTGATAATCATTGTTTTTTCTATAGTAATCAAAAATATATGATTTTTCAAATATATAAGATAATATTTCTTCAACAGTTTCTTTTCTAAAAATTACATCTAATTCTTTGAGGAAGTTATCAAAATTAATACTAAGTTCATTGGTGTTAATTGAAGCGTAATAATCCGTAAAAAGCAATTCATTTTGATACTGCGAAGCTTTATTAATCACAGCATTAAATAGCTTGTAAACATCTATTATCTCTTTTGCTTTGTAAAAACCTTTTCCACCTACTACTTCAATTGGGTATCCTTTAGATTTTAATAAAGTTGCAATTTTGTCTAAATCATAATTTCTTCTACATAAGATTGCTATATCTCCAAAATTCGCATTTTCACCGTTGATTTTAAGATTAAGTGCATATTCAATGACTTCAGTAATATTCTTTTCCAATAATATGTCAAGTGGATAATCCTCTCCAGTGTTTTTTTTGATAGAAGGTATAGCAAGTGGCTCTATTGGGAAATTAAGTGTTCTTCCCGAAAACATAAATTGGTGATTAAAAATATGATTAATTTCTTTAATTAAACTTGCATCG
>CAYJLR010000304.1:0-1212 GCA_964370895.1 uncultured Akkermansia sp.
CCGGTGCGGCTCATGTTGCGAGCGACGAGTGCCTGAATGTGCGTGACATTCGGGAAGTGTCCCATATTGATCTGACTGGGGTCTTCTTCACGACTACAGGAGGGGGCCATGCTGCACACGAAGCCAGCAAGGAGGAGTACATATACTTTTTTTAAGCCCATCATGGAAACACATCATAACATTGATTCTCTGATGCGTCAAGGTACAGGCGAACTAAATAATAAGAAAAGCTAAGAAGAATAGCTATTTTTAGAATATATGCTTTTATTTCAGCCTATTGCCCTTGACGAGATAATCAGCACTGGCGATCAGTTTTCCTGAGTCTCTCTCTGTTATACTAACGCGTACGACATAGGGAAATGAATTACTACCGCGAAGTACACGAATGGGCTCGGCTTCTTGTAAAGGAAGTCGCGAGTTATCAGATGACCAGTAGGCTTCTGCTGATGAGAGGGGGCGCTTTGCAAGTAATTTACCATCTTCGCTGTATTCGACTGCTTGCTTGCTGCTTATTTCTCTGACACATACATCGTAGTGCTCACCGGCATGCTCTGCATTCGCGTAGAAGTATATTTCATAACCACCATTAGGGCTGGCGCAGAGGAATAGCTGGGGCTCATAACCTACAATAGTCTGAGGGTAGACCGCTTCAGCGTGATCTGGAATATGCCAGCGCTGATCAGCCGGTATGGGGTGACTGAACCCGAAGTTTGCTAAGCGGGTATTGAGTGATTGTCGCGAATAGAAATCTTGCGAAAGCATATAGCCGATCAAAACAACAGTCAGTATCAGAGAGCCTATCGCTGATGCTGCTATAGTTAAGATAATATGGCGAGGGAGTTTCATGTAATCTCAGATCAAAATAGCATATTCGACGTGGAAATCAAGTGTAATGAATTTTATTGTCTTTGAATGCTGCATATCTGACTGTTATTGAACGATATGATCTATCATTATGTCATTCTTTTCATGGATAACTATACAAAGCCTCCCCTAGAAGACGAGCAGGTCTCTCTGCTACAGTTTAACCTCATTTACCACTCCTACATCATCCAGCGCTATGCATACTGAAGCTCAAGCTAATTCATGGATACAGCGCGTTTTGCGCTGTCACTGGATGGTAGGAATCCTCGCTTTGGCGGAGATAATACTCGGATTTATCCTGCTAGCTTTTCCCTTCCTAGTCGGGGTGGGGGCTATCCTCATCTCAGC
>CAYJLR010000305.1:0-1207 GCA_964370895.1 uncultured Akkermansia sp.
CTACACCGCAGAAGGCGCAATCGCCAGCAGCTACACCTACAGCCCCTTCGGAGCAGTAGAAGCCACAGGCAACACCGCCAACCCACTCCAATGGAGCAGCGAAATCGCAGACGAAGAACTCGCCCTCACTTACTACAACTACCGCCACTACAACCCAGCAGACGGACGTTGGATAAACCGCGACCCGATTGGAATTGAGGGAAGCTTGAATCTATATGGTTTTGTAGGGAATAGTGTTTGGATCATAGATAGTCTAGGATTCCAGGCAGTTGTTAATCTTGGACTACCAGACTTATCTAGCCATATATTTAATCAGCTTGACGATAATCAAAAATATGCATTTGAAATAATGCAGTCTGGACTTGATAATTGTGACTTTAAATGTCCTTCAGGAAGTCGAACAAGAAGAAATTCAAAGGGTTGCTGTGAATACCGAACGACTACACATAAAAACGGTTATAAATCAGAGCCAAACGGTTGCGGTAGAGAAGAAGATTGGGGTATACCAAATTATAAGTTTGAACTAGCTTGCGATAATCATGACACTTGTTATTCAACATGCGGAACAAACAAAGATAAATGTGATAAAGATTTCCGTAATGAAATGAGACAAATATGTTTGCAAGCGTCAAATGCTAATCCAAATTTTTGGATGGATCTCGAATGTTTCTTTATGGCGGGTATTTATTATAAAGCTGTTTCTGTGAGAGGACAAAGCGCATTTGAAGACGCGCAAGATGCTGCCTGTGAATGGGAAACTTGTAACCATAACAATTTTTAACATGCAAGAAAAACTTTTTGCACTCCTGCTAGCATGCGAAACCATATTGATAACGTTGGTATGTTGTTTTTATGATGGTATGTTTCTTCTTTTTTGGGGAATGACATACATGGTTATGGGTGTACCATTCTTATTACTTCTGGGGGGATATTTTACCACTATAGGTATACGTTGTTATAGAAAAGATAAAATAATGCCCCATCTAGCTTATGTAATATTATCTCCATTAAGTATTATTGGAAGCATTTCAGGAATAATAGTTATGAATAACGAAGTACTAATAGACAGAACGCTAATAATACCTCTAATTTTATCTTTGCAAACTCCTGCGGTAATACTTCCTTTATATTTAACTTCATATATAGGAAAGCGTTATTCTAGCAAGTGGAAGAAATAAATTCTAGAATAAATAGAAAAATAGGTGTC
>CAYJLR010000306.1:0-1187 GCA_964370895.1 uncultured Akkermansia sp.
GAGAAGTGTCGCGCTTCGTGCGCGGATATAAAACTTCAATTTCAAAAATATATGCGACATCATATTTAAAACCACAATATCTGATAATCTTATGTCGATATGATCAGAGAAGGAGACTGGAAAGTACTTGTTAGATTACATATCCACCTCATTCTAATACCCTCATTTTACACGTTAATATTAAAGATATAGCATCAGTGATCGCGCTATTCGTCTTTTCCTCAACCACGATGACCAATCAGCGAGCATAGCTCCTTTCCATTTGTGAAAAAGCGTCACCCATGCTAAAAGAGAAATAAGCATTATGCGTTCATAATGATCGTAGTGCACCCATATAGTAAATAACTAACTAAAAATACAAACGATTATGAGTACAAAATACCATAAATGGATAAACACAGCAGACTTCCAGCCTTACTCCTCCTCAGCAGCAGACAGCAGCATCACACGTCAGTCAGGACATCACATGTGATCATTCCAAGGGCATATCAATCTTAATTTAAATTCTTATAATTCGTTTTATTTCAACAAGAATATTAAGAAAAGTAACCACACAGCGCGCCTCGATCAGCCTATTTCACGTATTTTTTCCTTTTCCCGTCGAATAAGTCATTATACTCCGTCGAAAATGAAAAACGCCGAAAAATCCCTTCGCTATTTCGTGCTGCGAATTACGAGAACATGCTTTTAGATGTTGTCGTGAACTCAGAAATCTCAAACAGCCCCAAGAGCCATGAGAAACGACCCCTACGACCAAAATGCCAAGCAACGATACCGAGAATACAAGAATGCCTACCACTCGTCCGAAGCCAAAGCCTGGATTGAATCACTTTCGCCCGAACAATACGTTCATGCCGAAAAACTTGGCTTACTCGCCCCCTCATCCGATAAGGTCATCACAGAAATGGCGTATGATGAGGAAATTCTCAATGAGGAAGCCGAATATCACGGTCATTCGCTCTCACAAATGCTAGAAAATATGCCCCCACGACATAAACGTGCTATAGCCGCTTTCGTTGGTGGAACTAGACGTCCAGAACTCAACTGGGCAGTTTTACGCTACCTCTGCGGCGAAGGCACCTGTGAAATTCATGCTGCGCGCCTTGGAATGGTAAAGCAAACTTTCGACCACCATGTGAAGCGAGTTAAAACTCGCCTAAAAAAGCATTTAGGAGAAAAAACTAAAA
>CAYJLR010000307.1:0-1186 GCA_964370895.1 uncultured Akkermansia sp.
AGGCATCTGGATGCACTTCTACCCAGTACTGATGAGATGCCTCTTGAATATGGGGAGTGCAGGCTAGGATAGGTGAGATAATCTCAAAGTCTAGAGTCTGAGCCTCGCGTGGGTAGGGGGGAGTGAGGGCGAAAATCTCTGGTTTGCTGCTCGCGCTCTCGTCGAGGTAGGACAGGCGGATGGATTTAGCTTGTGAAACAAGCTCGGCACTAATGTTGTAGCTGTACCCATTCTCAAATTGGGATGTGAGGACAATATCCTTGATATCTATAACGTTACCTTTGTCATCTAGGAGGTGGCAGGCGATGAGATGATCCCATTGAGGGCTGGTGAGGCTCAGCTCCGCGTTTTCACCCACGCTCTTGATTTCATAGTGGAGCTCGAAGTCTTTCTCCTTCACTGAGCTTTTACTCGAGTTGACAGGAATAATGACTGTCTTCAGTCCGTGATTAGCCTGCACTGAAAGGCTTTCTCGCGCAAAAGGGGGAACCTCGCGAAGGGGCTGCTCATAGGCATGTAGGCTCGTACTGACGATAGAGAGGATAGCAAGAGAAAGTAGTGGTTTCATTGTTCTTATTCTATCAAAGCTTTAATACTATGTCTAGTAAGGAGAGTGCGTGAGTTAGTGTTAAACTTTGTCATGATCCCCCCCCATGGTGGGCGATGTCTGAGCAGACCGAAGTACATGCGAAAAAGCCCCAGTGATGCGGGATCACTGGGGCGGAAGTGTTACAGGTGAAGCTTGCTTATTTCGCTTCTTCGTGTGCCTTTTCTTGCTCTTCGAGCAGCTTGTAGGCCATCACTTCATCGGGGTCAGCTCCGTGATGCTTCTTGCCGATGCGTGTACGGAAGAGTTTCATGATGAAGACGAATGAAGGAGGGATGAAGAACACACCGATCACGGTGGCGATGGTCATACCCGCGATCACCACGATGCCGATCGCATTACGAGCGAGTGCTCCTGATCCCGCGGCGATAGCCAGAGGAATACAGCCGAAGATGAAGGCGAAGGAGGTCATGAGAATCGGACGTAGACGCATGCGCGCGGCCTTCACCGCAGCTTCCATCACGTCGTCACCGCGCTCCATCTGGAGGACTGCGAATTCAATGATGAGAATAGCATTCTTCGCGGCGAGACCCACGAGCATGATCATACCGATCTGCGCATAGAGGTTCAGCTCGATGC
>CAYJLR010000308.1:0-1185 GCA_964370895.1 uncultured Akkermansia sp.
CGACGTGCTGAAGGAAGGTCTCGACCGCATCGAAGAGTTCTGCAAGGCACACTAAACTCCTCAAAAAGCAACTTTTCAACCGCGTCGATTCGAACAATCGGCGCGGTTTTTACATTTACACCCACCTCAGATATGAAAAAGAAGCTTATCGCAGCAGCCCTCCTCCTCTGCTCACCCCTCAGCAGCTGCGCAGAAAAGGAGATCCTCCCACACCCTCAGCAGAGCAAGTATGAAAAGCGCGTACTCGCCCTAGAGGACAGCGTACACTACGACGACGTCACTTGGATATGCTCGCATAATGCCATGAGCAATCGCGAGGAAAACTGGATCATGCCAAATCAGATCTGGAGCATCTCCCAGCAGCTGGAGCATGGCATACACGCCCAGATGTGGGACATCTGGATGCTCGATGGGAAAGCCACCCTACGCCACGGGAACGGCCGCTTCTTCGACACAGGGAAGAAAGAGCTCCTCATCGCCTTCCAAGAAGTGAAGAACTACCTAGATGAGCACCCACGAGCCATCATCACCCTCATCCTCGAATCAAAAGTAGAAGACACTCCTATACTTGAAGCTCTACGCGAAAGCAAACTAGAACCCCTACGCTACAAACCCACGGGCATCGTGGAAGAATGGCCGACACTAGGTGAGCTGCGAAAGAACAACAGCAGGCTCATCATCCTCTGTGACAGGCGCACAGAGCACTTCATCCAGCTCTGGGATCATGCCGTCGAGACCGACTGGGTGAACAGAAAAGCCACCCAGATGAACAACAGGCTCAGGCGCGGAAAAGCAGAAAACGACCTCCTTATCTTGAACCACTTTGTAGGAAATCCCTTACCCTCCGAAGAAGCGTCAAAAGAAGCGAACAGCAAGACCATACTCGCCAAGCGCGAGAAAGACATAGAACGCCTGTACAAACGCCGAGCAAACTACTGGACGCTCGACCACATAGGCTGCGCCGACGCGCTCGACTACATCAGCAAGAGGCTGAAACATCCAGAAAAATAAAGAAAACTGGATATCCACGCCCGTCGCACAATCATTCTCGCGCACAGCAATCTGCTCAGCACATGGATCACTGAGAATCCTCGGCATAATTCTCCTCATCTTGTCTCTATTTGAATACTATATCACATTGACAAAAAAATCATCTCACCTGCATTTTGAGATTGAAGTATGAGC
>CAYJLR010000309.1:0-1179 GCA_964370895.1 uncultured Akkermansia sp.
CTCTGCGGTCTCGTCCTCCTGAAGATAGGACGCGACACACAGAAAGCAGCCTAAGCATCACAAACACTCGTTCAATCCCAAGGCGCAGGAAGCATCTTCCTGCGCCTTCGTTATTTAATGGAAGAATACTCACTTACAACTTGGAAACAGAAAACAAAAACGTTATAGTTACTAGCATGAATGCCACCAGAGTCTCTCTCTATTCCGCTCTTTCACTGCTTTCTTGTACCGCGCTCAGCAGCGCGAAGGATCAGGCGAACATCATCTTCGTCCTCGTCGATGACATGGGCTGGGGTGACCTAAATCACTATCACGAGCGCCATCAGCTCGAGGGGCCTCGCATCGACACGCCAAACCTCGATGAGCTCGCGCGTCAGGGAGTCTCACTCACACGTCATTACACCGCTGCCCCCGTCAGTGCTCCAGCTCGCGGCTCACTCTACACCGGCATGCATCAAGGACAAGCCGCTGTCGTGCGTAATAGTAACTTCGATGCCCCCATCGAGGACAATGCCACCATAGCCAGCGTCCTCCAAGACGCAGGCTACTCCACCGCCCTCGTCGGCAAGTGGGGCGTCGCTGGAGGCACCCAGATGGGCGGAACACCAAGCACCTGCCCTGCCTGGCCGACGAAGCGCGGCTTCGACTACTTCTTCGGCTACGGAAACCACCGCATGGGACACAGGCACTATCCCTACGAAGACCCCTATCAAGACCCAGAAAATAACTGCAACGCCATCTGGGACGGCAGTGAACTCATCACCCCACAGCTCGCAGGCTGCTACTCCACCGACCTCTACACCGCAAGAGCGAAGAAGTGGATCATCGACCACCAGAAGGAATCCCCTGAGAAGCCCTTCTTCCTCATGATAGCCCACACCGCCCCCCATGCACGCCTCGCGCTTCCAGCCATGCCCTACCCCAAGGGCGGAGGACTACAGGGAGGCGTGCAGTGGACAGGCAAGAGCGGGCAGATGATCAACACCGCTAACCACGCCACATGGGACAGCTACATGCACCCCCGCTATGAGAACACCGACTGGCCACTCTCCGCGAAACGACACGCCAGCATGATCACCCGCGTCGACGAAGCCATGGGCGATCTCGTCACCCTGTTACAAGATCTCGACATAGACGAGAACACCTACATCATCTTCACCAGTGACAACGGAGCGCACG
>CAYJLR010000310.1:0-1175 GCA_964370895.1 uncultured Akkermansia sp.
AGTTCACCCCCTTGAAGATATTCACATACTTTACATTCGATCCATAGTTCCCGAGTGCCTTTAGGCGTTTATACAGATCTTCATCATTGGTCGTGATCGCACCACCGTCGCCGAGTGCCCCGAGATTCTTACCAGGGTAGAAGGAGAAGGCTGCGGCATCACCGAGATTTCCCACACGCTTGCCTTGATAGATAGCACCATGCGCTTGTGCTGCATCCTCGATGATCTTGAGCTGATACTTCTCGGCTAGAGCCCAGATGGTCTCCATCTCGACAGCCTGACCATAGAGATGTACTGGCATGATGGCCTTCGTACGAGGCGTGATATGAGCCTCAATGAGCTCGGTATTGATATTCAGCGTCTGCTCATCTGGCTCGACAAGCACAGGTGTGCATCCGTTTGCAGAGATGGCGAGGATAGATGCGATGTAGGTATTCGCAGGCACGATGATCTCATCGCCTTCACCGAAACCGTATGCCTTAATCAGAAGGATGAGAGCATCGAGACCATTCGCCACACCCCAAGCGTACTTCGTACCGCAGTATGTAGCGAAGTTCTGGGAAAAGACATCATTATCTTCGCCCTGCAGGTACCAGCCACGGTCGAGCACAGCCTTGATACGAGCGTCTATATCGGTGCGATAGCATTCATTTATCTGATGTAGATCGAGGAACTTAATCATAGTGAAATATGTATTATTTATTGATGTATGTGCTGTTCGCGGCGACATCTTTACAGACGACACTGCCTGCGGCTATGACTGCCCCTTCACCTATCGTGACACCGGGTAAGATAGTCGAGTTCGCGCCAATCATAGCACCCTTTTTTACGATCACAGCCTCGTAGTGACGCTCTTTATTACGAGACTTCGGGTAGCGATCGTTGCAGAAGGTGACATTCGGCCCGATAAAGACATCGTCTTCGATGCGTATACTATCCCATACTTGTACGCCGCATTTGATTGTAACGCGGTCACCGATGATGACATCATTTTCAATAAAACAGTGTGAGCATATATTACAGTCTGCTCCTATCTGGGCATCAGGCAGGACAACACAGAATTGCCATATATTTGTGCCTTCACCTATCGAGGCAGTCTGGACATCTGAAAGAGGATGAATCATGCTCGTACCTCCTTGATGAATTGATCATAATCGCGTATGTAATCCGCCTCA
>CAYJLR010000311.1:0-1159 GCA_964370895.1 uncultured Akkermansia sp.
CTAGACACGAACTATGGATACACTCAGTTCAGCCCTGTGGAGGGAAGTATGCTGGATAACCTAGGAGATGGACCGTGGTATTACCTCTGGCTACAGCTCCCAGTCTGGGGGCTTTTCCGAGTACTCTACCTCTTTGTGTACGACAAAAAGAGCGACGCTTAAATAACGAAAATAGTGAAGCTTAGCTCCTGCACCGAAGCGAGTTGGAGTAATGACAAGAAAATCACCTTGCTTTCTCAAAGTCATTCTGTTATTTTTAACTAATAAGTATTTTCCACCCCCCTTTTTTATGAAACTTTTCCCATCACGCATTCTAAGCCTCATTCTAGCGAGCGCTATCGTCTTTTCCAGCCCGCTTGAGAGCTTCGCTCAGAGCACTCGCAGCAAGAGCGAAAAAACAAGCAAGTCCGAAGATATCCCTAAGAAAAAGCGTCCCGTCAAGTGGCCGGCTCGTTTCACCGTTCCCATGTCATCCCACTTGGAAACCGCTCCGAAGCGCAACGACAAGTCCGAGCAGCTCATCTATGAGACAGAAAACTTCATCTTTTACTCACCAGTCCATCTCGAGAGAAAAGCCCGTGAGCGCCTCGCTCGCGTCTTCGAATGCGGTCTTGCTGCGAACTTAGCTCTCAGCGAGCTTCTCCCCATTCGCCGCATGCACATCGTCGGTGAAGCCATTGAAGAAGAAGCGGCAGCACTGAAAGCCGATGAGAACTTCATCTCCAAGCGTCCGAAAATGAAGGCCATCCTCTTCAAGACGATGGAAGACTACTATGCCGCAGGTGCGAGCCCTGGTAGTGCAGGAGTATACCGCTCTGGCTACACGCACAAGAAGGATGAATCTGGCCTGCAGAGGGATGAAGTACTCGTCCCCCTCTCCTCCATGGGCATCCTCCCTGATGGTAAGGTAGAAGAGCGCACAGTGGACTCCCACGTCCTCGTCCATGAGCTCACCCACCAGTGCACGGTGCTCAATACCATGCCCATCTGGATTAACGAAGCACTATCCGAGTACGTCGGCTACATCTCGACAAAAAGCTACAGCCTGAACTTCAGCTCCACCCCTAAGCGTATCCAAGAAGCAGGAAAAAACACACCGAGTAACAGCACGAAGTACCCCTTCTCCCTGCATGACTTCTTCACCATGAGTCAGGCTAGC
>CAYJLR010000312.1:0-1126 GCA_964370895.1 uncultured Akkermansia sp.
GCATCACAGGCGACTTTATTAGCAACTCTGCCACTGCCACTGCCAATGCCAATGCCAATGCCAATGCTAATGCCCGCGGTGGTGCGATTTTCAACAAGGGTGACATTAAAGCACTGCGTGCCAATTTAATAGACAATTTCTCCTCCAGCAAAAACCTTGCAGAAGGTGGGGCGATTTATAATGAGGGCAAGATTCAATTTCTCGCCGATAAAAGCAATATCCTCATTTCAGGCAACTACACCACGACTGATGGGGGGACGACAAAAAACTTCGAAGCTATTTATAATTCATGGTTTGGGGGTCCAGATGCCGCAATCATCCACTTTAACGCCTATGCGGGCTACAGCATCGTGCTGAATGATTCCATCTCTGGAAGGGATGATACTCCTAAAGCCCCTGCAAACCAAATACTACACATCAATCAGGAAATGGCGGGTACAGACACCCTCATTGACCCCAGTGCCACCATCTTCTCCACCGTGTACTTCAACAACAAGGTAGAGAACCAAACTGTCAACGTACACGCGGGCGAGCTCATATTGGGCAGTTTTGCGGGCTCGGGTAACATTCCGGCCGCTCATGCTCTACTAGAAAACAGCGTGCTCGACATCAAAGAAAATGGACATGTCGCCGCCGATGCTGATTACATCGCAAGCAGCACAAGCGTTACACTCAGCGGCAGCCTTACCCTTCACGCAGATGGTATAGGTGCAGACACACTCACTGCAGCGCTTTCTGGTACAGGTACACTCAGCATCGATGGAGCTGTGAATAGCAGTGCCAGCATCGCAACAAACACACTCAAGCTTAGTTACGCTGGCAACAACACGAGCGACAGCCTCAGCCTACAAAACGGAGCAAGTACTAGTGTGGAGAACTGGGATCTTACAGTTGCGGGTCTATCTGGCAACAGTTGGACACTGCTCAGCTGGGAAGATGGAATGAATGTCCTCACACTCAGCGATCTCATGAACACCGTCATCGTCAACGGCGTAGAACTCTACAGAGGCGACTACAGCATCAGCCAATCAGGCAACAGCTATGTGCTTGAACTCAATGACCCCTTCCAAGCAGCCGAATTCAATGAATTGAGCTATAGTAATGAGGATTTCAGCCAGCTTGACTT
>CAYJLR010000313.1:0-1108 GCA_964370895.1 uncultured Akkermansia sp.
TTAAGTACAAGTTACAGCTATCAGGTATTAAAGGCATTTTCTTAAAATACGAATGAGTTTTATGTTAGTTTAATCGCAAATGAGCGATTTATTGACTGTTTTTTTCTGCAAAAAAATTAAGAGTATCAGATTTGTTAATAGCCTCGTTTTTAGCATCTATCAATTTATTGACCAATAGATCTATTGGTGTTCTTTTGACATGAACTATTGCATTTTTATCATTTAAGATAAAGAAAGTACACGTTATTGATAAATTTCTTTCTAGCCTGTAACTGATTTCGTAAATCTGATAAACGTCATCTTTATAGATTAAAGGTAACTTTAGCTCTTTATAGGCGGCCGATGAGCATATCAATAAGATATTCTTTGAATCATAATAATCATCATGTTTGATATCCTCTAATTTATCTCTGCTAGGTAAGGTAACTGGCGCTTCCTTACAATCGTAAACTGCTAAGGTATGCCGTATGAGAAGCTCATCGGGAAAGACTCTCATCCGTCTCTCATTTCCTAAATACTCTTTTTCATTCAGATCGAAAATAATTTTCCAATCCTTTGCATTTGGAATAATACATAACTCTTCTAAATCATCTAAAGATCTTTTAAAATCAAAGTGTTTTAACTGAGACACTCGTTCATTCAATACAGGTTTCCCTCTCTCTTCGCAAGATAAGATAGGAAGAAAAAGCATTAAAAAAGAGAAAATAAGTAACTTCATCGTGCTGTTAGAGTTATTGTATAGTTTACATAATCATCAAGCACACTGGCAGAGAAAGGTATCATAAAGATGGAAGTATAGCTTATTCGTTGCTAAAGTTCAAGTTTTAATCGATGATAATAACGATAACGATCTCTAAACAGTTTACATTCACGCAACATTTCGTGATTAGACATCTTTTTTTCTATTAGGAAATAAGCCAATGATAAAATATATGGTATAGGGCTCATCACCAGAAAATTGAAACAAACAATGCTGCACACTAACGAACTGTCAATATTTGTACAGAATCTTAAAAAGATTATCTGTTCCCTGATGGTAAGTTCTCGCAATTTGTTTTCCACAAAAGTGGATGTAGAAAATGAAGTAAACAGCGCGCCTCACTCGGTC
>CAYJLR010000314.1:0-1106 GCA_964370895.1 uncultured Akkermansia sp.
TTTACGACAGCGCAGAGCGACCACATGGGCGGCAGCTGGAGCTTCACACGCCAGTACCTCAGCACAGGCATCCTCACGACCCAGATCAATCCCCGCAGCATCACCAGCAGCACACAGACCGACATCGCAGGGCGCACCATCATCCAGACAGACGGAGAAGGAAACGAGACCACCACGACCTACACCAGCTGCTGTGACCAGCCCGCCAGCATCACCGATGCCCTCGGAAACATCATCAACTACAGCTATGACATCCGCAACCGCAAGGTAGCCGAGTACGGCACAGGCATCCAGCCCGCCACCTACGGTTATGATGATGCGAACCGCATGATCACACTGACGACATTCCGCGTCGCAGAAGGCGACATCA
The DNA here is from genome assembly GCA_964370895.1 of uncultured Akkermansia sp. Lineage (GTDB taxonomy): Bacteria > Verrucomicrobiota > Verrucomicrobiia > Verrucomicrobiales > Akkermansiaceae > Akkermansia. The sequence goes on from CAYJLR010000314.1 coordinate 371, forward strand.
GCACCGACCCGACAGGACGCACCGATGGCGACACCACCACATGGACATACCATGACGCGACAGGACTGCAACTGAGCAAGACATTTGCCGACGGCACAGTAGAAACACGTGAGTACAACAACCTAGGCCTCCTTGGGAAAATCACCACCGCACGCGGAAAGGTACACACCTACTACTACGATGTGCCCACCTACCAAGTCACCAAGATCGACTACAACGACGCCACCCACGACAAGAGCTATACCTATAACCACCTCGGCCAGCTCCTCACCGTCGATGACGATGGCGACCTCCACACCCTCACTTATAATGAGTACAACGAACTCGCCAGCGACACCATCCGAAACATCGGAGACGGCACCAGCTACAGCATCGTGGAGCAGTACGACCATCTCGGACGCAGTGCAGGCTACCAGCTGAAGCGAAACGGCAGCACCATCCATCAGAACCGCTACGCCTACGACAGTGCAGGACGCATCGCGAATGCAGGCCTCCACCGCGCAGACGGCTGGAAAGATTTTGGGTACAGCTACCTCGCAGGCACAAACATCCTCAGCAGCCTCGCCCACCCGAACGGCATCGTCACCGAGCGCAGCTATGAGGAAAACCGCAACCTGCTCACCAGCATCATCGACCGCAAGAACGGCAGCACACTGAGTAATAAGTCCTACAGCTATGACACTATCGGTCGCCCCACAGCTCGCCAGTTAAACAACCGCAGCGACAGCTTTAGTTA
>CAYJLR010000315.1:0-1096 GCA_964370895.1 uncultured Akkermansia sp.
TGCTACCGCTATGCGTCAGTGATCCTGTCGAGGTGCTGTAGCTACCGCCGAGGATCTCTTCACTGAAGGTCAGATTCGCCGTGCCTGTGATGGTGACGTTCGTATCCCCTGTGTGGTTCATCGTCCAGCCGCGACCTGCATAGGAGCCGCCGATGATGCGCTTGGCGAAGCTCGCCGCCTCAGCAAGAGTGACATTTGAGAGGTCAATGGTGACATTGGAGGCACCATTATGCACACCTGTACCGGCAGAGTTTGCCCCCCAGGCGTTGCTACCAATGATCTGGTCTTCGCCAAGATTACCTGCTCCGTGACCATGAATATCAGGAGTAGCTGTCGCATTCAGGACGGCGTAGATGAAGATATTGGTATCTCCATTGAAGGTCGTGGTCGCATTGTGCATGTTGGTAGAGCCACCGATCACGGAGCCCAACAATGTATCGCTATAGATAGAGATGTAGCTATCACCTGTGAAGGTAGGCGAGCCGCTATCTTGGTTGTTACCCCCGACGATGTAGTTGACATTGCCTTCTGTCTGGTTGAGGATGATGTGGGAGTTCCCCGTGAAGCTCTGGGAGAGACCACCACCACCGATGATGTAGAACTCACCGCCCTCTACCTGAATCCAGCTATTCGTAGTCGATGCACCCGCTGTGGAGCCGCCATAGACGGAGACTGCATCGGCGTTTGCAGTGACTGTCGCGCGACCGCCACCTGTGAGGGTCACGGTGGTCGTGCTGCCATCCGTGTAGGCCACGCCGTCTGTAGATGTCTGACCTGTGAGGTAGAAGTTATTCATCGTACCAGCGGTGCCGACGAGACCGTCCTCAGCAACCAGCGCGAGAGGTGCGCGTACGATCTCATCCACGCCCCAGTTGGCATCCCAGCCACCGAAGTCGAACTCCGCGTCGGCATTCACCGTGAGTTTCCATGTGCCTGAGCTGTTATCCAGTGTGTACTGACCTGCGTCGAGGCCGAAGACAGAGATAAGTGCCTCATCAATCGTGCCTGCGAGCCCGAGATCATATCCACCCGTCGCAACGCCAAGAAGCGTGCGATCAACGTCAACAACATTCAAGGTAAAGCTCTCTACTGTCGC
>CAYJLR010000316.1:0-1095 GCA_964370895.1 uncultured Akkermansia sp.
CCTAAAGGGAAGTTTGCTGTGCATACACTAACAAATCAAAAAGGACAGAATGAGGTCTTGATCTAACATGTTGTAGGAATTATTCTAATTTTTCTTATTTCACACATATGAAAAAATTAGTCTACGTCCTACTCAGCTCAGCTGCTATTCTATTCTCGATGAGTAGCTGCAGCTCCACGCTCAAGTCCGAAAGCGGTCTCTACGATGTCCCTCTTAAGCATAGTTATAAAGACCCCGTCGATGGCTCATGGCTCTGGGACGGGGAGCATCCCTACGCTTACGCGAAAAATGTGCGTATATATCTCGCTCCTATAGATGTATCTCTCATCGCAAAGGATCACCCGAAGCTCGCCCCTCTACTGGCAGACCAGTTTAAGGAACGCATAGAGGAGCAGTTTAACAATTTCCTAGAAAAGCATAACAAGATTGACGACATAGGCTGGACGCTGACCACTAACCCGAAGGGCGCGCAGATGCAGCTCAACTTCGCTGTGGTAAAGTTCACTCCGCAGTATCCCGTACTACGCAGTCTAATCACGGCAGGATCTTTCTTCTCTCCTATTCCAGGAGTAGCCACAGTAGCCGCTAGCTTCACGGAGGGAAGCATAGGCATGGAGGCGACCCTGCGCGATACTGGTAACAATCAGCTCTACCTCGCCTTCAAGGACTCGAACCGCAGGCCCGTCTTCCTCTACGAGGCGAACTCATACTCCAGCACGGGGCAGGCCGATACAAACTTTAACTACTGGGCTACCAAGATGGCTAGCCTGATGAGCCAATGTCAGACTGATGGGGCGTGCTACGTCGATTATCAGAATAAGGTGAACTCGAAAAACTGGCTCCAAGCCGCATGGGAACACCTGCCTATCCCAGAGCTTTAATCAGTACTCTTGATGGGCACTGGTGGGGGGATGCTGCATCTCCCTACCGCCGCTATTTCTCCGTGCTTTTCTTCGGGAGGGCTCGCAGGTGCGTGGGGTCTGCGTAGAGCACGTCTCCCGTTTCTGACACAATTTTGACGAAGTCGTTGTCATCAGACTTGTCCCAGCTGATAATATTAATGACCTGCGCTGGGGCGAGCATGACTGCCGTCTC
>CAYJLR010000317.1:0-1088 GCA_964370895.1 uncultured Akkermansia sp.
AAACGAAATGCGAGAACTTCCCTAGAGAGTATGAATACCATCTCTGAAGCTGGGGTAGGCGAGTACAGGAAGGAGGTCTTCTTTCATGCGCGTTGTATCCCCATAGTAGGAAGCTCTCCCGATGGTGACAAAATCCCGAGTCAGAGGGCTGCGGCAGCCAGTTATTCGTGACCAGGTCTCGAATATAGTAGCGGCCGAGTATATCATCCAGAGGGGCATCGTCCATGGGCTATGCGTTTTCCAGTAGCGAGTCGCCTCGTGTAAGAACTCCTGCAGGGTCTGCACGCCTTCATCTCCTATATGATAAATCCCGCGGGCATGAGGGAGGTAGAGAGCCGCCCTAGTCGCGGCTAAAAAATCATCTTTTGAAATTAAATGAATGTACGTAGGGTGCTTCCACACTCCTAGCAGGGCAAAGCGAGAAAAGAATCGTGCCGCCTCTATCATCAAGATACCCTTGCCATACACCATACCCACACGCAAGATGATGGATTCCATCTCCTGTTCAGACAGTAGTAATTGCTCCTCCTTTAATCTTGTAGAAGCATGTACAGAGCTGGGCTCTCCCTCCAATGAGCCCTTAGCAGGGCAATCGGGGAAGCTTTCACCCTCCACATGGGGAAAACTCACGAGAATCATTCTCTTCACCTGAGCTTGACGCGCTGCATCCAATAGGTTTTTGAAATACTCGACATTGGTTTTAGGCAAGAAACTCTGTGGTGAAGCTTGAAAGAGCACTCCAGCAAAATGAATAACCGTATCCACACCATCAAGGGCTTGATGCAGTGAATCTACCTGATTTAAATCAACGCGAAATACCTGTACATTGTCAAGCTGCTTGAGTGAAGTGGGGACATCCTTTCGATGGATGAGTAGGTGAAGCATGATATCATCATGCACGATGTACTGTGCAAGGATGCTACCTAAATTACCAGCTGCGCCCGTAATGGCAATAGTAGTTTTCTTATTCATGAGATGGTGAGAGTGATTGATAATTTTTGAGTATAAAAGATACCCCCTTTCTTTGAGAAGCCAGCGGAAACAGGCAGGGTGAACGATACGATGAAATAATGATTAATATAAGATTA
>CAYJLR010000318.1:0-1081 GCA_964370895.1 uncultured Akkermansia sp.
CATATTATTATGTTTTCTATGTATTTATTATTTGATTTATACAGGATACTTCAACCTTAGAAGAATCTGTATACTATAGTAAGTTTGTCCAATATTTTTTGTTTTAGTCTCTGGGGATGAGTTCTATTTTGTAGTTTTCTTAGAATTCGTCCCATGCTAAGCCCAGCCTCCTTTGATAGAACTGCTATAAGAGCGAATAATCGCCTTTGCAGCGTGTTATTTTGGAGCATAAGAAGTGTAGAGCTCTGCGAGCATGCCTCATGGCATGATGCAAAGTGCGTTCCAATGAATAGCTACGCCTGCGTTGGGAGGGGAGCAAATGCTTAAATTAAGCTATTTTTGAGGGGGCAAAAATTGCCCCCACCCCACTACGACGATGAGATGGAGGAGGGAGTACCTGTGCCTTATTACTTCCGCATGAACTCTGGAGGAGCAGCCTCCAAAGATTGTATATCAAAGGGCAAATCGAACTCTGCATCGGGGTTTGACCTACGTTCCAGTTGAAAAAGCGCGTAAGCATCTCGAAAAATATGAACAAGGTCTGAAAGCATCTCTTTACGCTTAGCGGCAGGTAGCCTACGTAGGTCGCGCCCTTCAAACCAAGCGGAGATGCGGGTGATTTCAATGGAAAGGGGATAATCTGCAACTCGTTCTTCGGGGAGATTCATCACTCCAAAGGGGCGGTCATAGTTTTCACCAGACTCATGATACATAGTGGCTTGTGCCTTCTTTTGCTTGACTTTGCGTAGATGCTTTCTAAATTGCTTGGAGCTCATACCCTCTTGTTTGGCCTCATTGAGAAGCACATCTTGCTCTTTTGCCGTATCGGCAGTACCTAGGACAGCAATGTGATGAGCGAAGCTAAGATCATGTCTACGACGGGAAAGAGGTATGGATTTGCAAACCCATACAATTTGTTTAAGCGTATTGATGCTCAACCCAGTGTGTTTCTCAGCTTCTTCATATTTGCTGCATGTATGCTGATTACCCCAAGTTCGGTCTGCGAGATTGAGCGTGTCACCTAAGAGCCAATTGGAAGCTCGACTAAGTGAGAGGACAGCATGGAATAGTTTGTGAATAT
>CAYJLR010000319.1:0-1070 GCA_964370895.1 uncultured Akkermansia sp.
AGCTCGCGCACGAGCGGGGGAAGATCCTGAGGCGTGAACTGAACAATGGGCGCATAGTAGCTCTCGCCATCCATCGCTAACTTCCCCGAAGGGAGTATGGTGAAGAAGCCGTCATGCGCGGACTTGCGCACATCGATAACGATGCCCTTGCTGAGGGTAGCCTGATGAAGGAAGCAGATGGTCTTCGTGAGATCACGAGCGTAGGTGTAGCCCTTATAACAAATGGCGCAGAGCAGGATGAGAGCGATAGTATGTAGGATGATACGCTTTCGTCGCAAGAGACGGTCTTTTTTGCTCGGGGGTCTGCTCATAGGAATGCCCTATCCTAATGTTGGGATAGGGATTTGTCAAGATCGAGTCTTAAGTTAATCTGTGACCGTGACACGTATCGTGCAGCTGTCATTGGGGTCGATAGGGGGGAGCTCCCTTGGGCGAGAGTAGTGCAGCTCGATGACTTCTTCGCCTGCTTTTTTACCTGTGATGGTGATATACTCATCACAGGCTTCGTCTATCTGCGCTCTATCTACTAGGGGTGATGCCTTGATGTCTACTGAGCAATAAGACGGCTTCTTGTTGACATTCCAGCCGTAGCCGGTACTAGGGCTAGCGGGGAGAGCGAATATTCTAGATTCTCCCACGCGCATGGTCTCGGTGAGGGTAGCTTCGGGCTTCGTCGTTTCGTTTTCAATCGTAGCACAGGAGCTTACTAGCGCGCTCATCGCGAGAAAAATAAGAGTGTTCATAAGGGGGTATAGTAGTACACACTGCCGTTGCATCATTCAACAAAAAAAGCGACGGTCACAGAAAACTATGACCGTCGCTTTTCAGATACGCACGAAAGGACTCGAACCTTCACGATGTTACTCACTAGAACCTGAAACTAGCGCGTCTACCAATTCCGCCACGTGCGCACAAAATGGTAATGTGCGCAGATTTAACCACATTTTTCCGTTATAAGCAAGAGAAATTTAAACAAAGGCTGAAAAAGATGAAAAAACGAGAAGTAGAAATTTGCTAGACGCTCTCAGGCATGCAGGATAGTTCACTCTTCACCCCGCTCTTCCAGTCCA
>CAYJLR010000320.1:0-1027 GCA_964370895.1 uncultured Akkermansia sp.
GTACCGTGAGGGAGTGATACGGAGCCACGAACCATCTGGTCGGACTTACGAGGATCCACTGTGAGGTGGAAGGATACAGTGACCGTAGGGTCAAACTTAGGAGCAGGGAAGCTCTTGAGAACTTCCACGGCTTCTGCGACGCCGAAACTCTTGCCAGCTGGCACGAGCTTTGCAGCTTCATTATAGCGCTTGGAGCGTTTTTTGGACATATTATTTGCAGTTCGTTCGGGTTTGATTGATTTCCCTCCTGCGGAAGGTTTTCAAGTATTCTATGGCATATTTGCCACGTGAATACGTATTCTTTTCAAACGAGGGCGAATGATTTACATTCCCTCGATTTCGATACCCATCTGGCGTGCCTGACCTGCGATGATGCGGGCGGCTGCTTCGGGATCGGTCGTGTTAAGGTCAGGCATCTTGATGCTGACAACTTCCATTAACTTCTCCTTGGAGATCTTAGCGACCTTGTTCTTGTTAGGTTCGGAAGAACCTGACTTTAGGCCAGCTGCCTTCTTGAGGAGGTTGGATGCGGGGGGCTGCTTCGTGATGAAGTCGAAGGACTTGTCCTTGTAAACTGTGATCACTACAGGAAGAACATCGCCGGACTGCTTCTGAGTCTTAGCGTTGAACTCCTTACAGAAGCCCATGATGTTAACACCAGCTTGACCAAGTGCAGGACCTACTGGGGGCGATGGATTCGCTGCACCAGCTTGGATCTGCAATTTGATGATTTTAACTACTTCTTTTGCCATGGTTATTTATTATTTGTGCTGAGGGCATCGAGGGGAAGATTTCTCCGAGACACCGCTCAGCGGGAGTTGTTTCTAGTTGGGTCGCCGTATGTGAGTTAGGCGTTTTCCGCACCGCGCTCATCTTCTGGGACGAGCTGTACCTGTGAGTAATCGAGCTCGACTGGGGTAGCGCGACCGAAGATCATCACACCGACGCGCAGCTTACCGCGCTCCGAATCGATTTCTTCGACAAAGCCACGCTGGCCTTGGAATGCACCGTCGAGTACCATTACTTC
>CAYJLR010000321.1:0-1014 GCA_964370895.1 uncultured Akkermansia sp.
CAAAAAAAATCCCCCTTGCCGATGAAGGCAAGAGGGTGAAAAATTGCTTGAAGGGACAACTTACGCAGTTGGCTTCTTCTGGCGGCGTACCGCACCGAAGCGCTTCTGGAATTTGTCGATACGACCTTCCGTATCCACGAACTGGTTCTTACCAGTGAAGAATGGGTGAGAGTCGGAAGTGATACCGCAGGAGATCACGTAGTGCTCAACACCATCGATTTCTTCTGTTTTCTTAGAAGTAGCGCAGGAGCGTGTGATGAAACGGCGACCCGTGGTGATGTCCACGAATACTACTGGATTGTACTTGGGATGAAAGTCAGGCTTCATAATAAAAAACTGCGTTACCGTCGCAGTGCGGGGGTGAGAATAGCAGATACCAGAATATTGTCAAGCATTTTCTATGATTTTATAAGCAAAAAAATTACTTGCAAAACAGAACTCGAAAAGTTACAATACGGGCGCACCCGCACGCGGGAGCACTATCTATTTCATAACTAAATATACATAGAACACCACTAATGGACTTCATCACCCCCAATATAGCCGCGCTCGAACCATCTTTAACACTGGCAGTTACAAACCGTGCAAAAGAGATGAAAGCCAACGGCGAGCAAGTATATGGCCTCGCAGGCGGTGAGCCTGATAAGGACACTCCAAACAACATCAAGCAAGCTGCGATTAAAGCCCTTGAAGATGGTGTCACTAAGTACACCCCATCCGCTGGTCTCCCACAGCTTCGTCAAGCTATCTCCGACAAGCTCAAGAAGGAGAACGGCCTCGACTACAACATCAACCAGATCTGCGTCACCTCTGGTGCGAAGAACGCTGTATTCAGCGCATTGACAGCTACCATCGGTGAAGGTGACGAAGTCATCATCCCTGCACCATACTGGGTCAGCTATCCTTCCATGGTACAGATCTGCGGTGGTATCCCAGTATTCGTCGAAACGAAGGCTGAAAACGGCTGGAAGATCACCGCAGAAGAGTTCGAAAACGCCATGACTCCTCGCACGA
>CAYJLR010000322.1:0-1000 GCA_964370895.1 uncultured Akkermansia sp.
AAAATATCTCATGATTCAGATGCTAATACAAGCACAAAAAAAGAATCAGCCCAGTACAAAAAAAGAGGAGCTCTGAGAGCTCCTCTTTCACAAGCGGGTAGCGGGAATCGAACCCGCATAGTCAGCTTGGAAGGCTGATGTTTTACCACTAAACTATACCCGCGTTTGCGTGACAAAGTTATACCAAAATCGAAAAATATTGCAAGACTAATCTGCAATAAAATGTCAAAAAAGGCAAAAAAACTTGCATACTTTTGTCATGACTTGCTATATTTTCTCCACTGTGATATAAATAGTCTCCAGAATATGAATAGTTTTTTTCCCGAATCTGAGAAAAGCGAGACATCCATCCCTTTTTTTGAAGAGGCTGTCGCTGCTGGTTTTCCCTCTCCAGCTGCTGGTGAAATGAACCATTCACTGAATCTTATGGACCTGTGCGTGAAGCATCCACAGGCGACTTTCTTCATCCGAGCACGCGGTGAGAGCATGATAGGGGCAGGCATCTCAGATGGCGATGTGCTCGTCGTCGATAGGGCTCTGCAAGCGAGAAATGGCGATATCGTCATCGCTTCTGTACACGGGGAGTTCACCGTGAAGCGTCTGGAGATGCTGCAGGGAAAGGTACGTTTACTACCAGAGAATCCACAGTTTTCCCCCATTGAGATCACACCTGAGCTCGGAGCTGAGTTCTTCGGTGTCGTCTCTAGTGTGGTGAAGCTGCTGCGCTAGAGAATCGTGCGAATAATGCTAGCCGAGCTTATTAAGCTTGCTTGTACGGGGATGTCCCTGTACACTGTCTGCGTCCCATGGGTCTGGGCAGTCGCTGGTGATGCATGCATCGCTAGAGGAAAGTCTGGACATCATAAGGCAGCGCGTCTTGTGAAAGCAAGAGACGCCTAGCTCCAAGGCTGGGTGGACGGAAAGTGCCACAGAAAGTATACCGCCCCTCGGGGTAAGGGTGAAAAGGTGGGGTAAGAGCCCACCGCTCCGGAGGTAACAA